>CAVIGZ010000009.1:0-45258 GCA_963642565.1 Bacteroidaceae bacterium
TGACCATCATCGGTTACGCCATCAACGACAACGTGGTCATCTTCGACCGAATCCGTGAGTACAGGACTCTGCATCCGAACATGGATGTGAGGACAAACGCCAATCTGGCCGTCAACGCGACCTTGACCCGTACCATCAACACCTCCGCTTCGACCCTCGTCACCATGCTTGCCATCGCGATCTTCGGCGGAGAGTCCATCAGAGGTCTTTCGGTAGCCCTTATCCTTGGTATCTGCATCGGTACCTACGCTTCCATCTTCATCGGTACACCTGTGATGTACGATGCCACAGTCTGGAACCAGAAGCGCCTTGCAGCCAAGAACGGAGCCGCCAAGCCGGCAAAGAAGTAATCTTTGACAAATGAATATGTGAAAGCGTCGGGTCGAAAGGCCCGGCGCTTTTTTTTACAATAACCGGAGTATTTTTATTATATTTGGGAACGGAGTATTTTGTCAAAGCGGTCGAGGCTTGGCAGGAAATGGTGTACAAAGATGATTATGAATAAAATCCCGGTCATCAAGGTTTTTCTCGCATTGGCCTTGTCCGTCACATGCGTTCCGGCTGATGCCGAGAAGGGGCATTATCTGATCACTACCGATGACGGGCTGTCAAACAGCAGCATCAACTGCTTTTATCAGGATGACAGAGGATTGATGTGGTTTGGAACCTGGGACGGACTCAATGTCTATGACGGGTCCTCGATAAAGGTCTTCCGGAGCGAATACGACAATGAACACACTCTTCTGGACAACATCGTGCATGATGTCGTCCGTGAGGACTCGACACATCTTTGGGTTGTCACAGACTGGGGTGTCAACAGGATGGATTTGGAGACAGAGGCTTTTACCCGTTTCAGATTAGGACCGGCTCAGATCAATGCATTCTCCGGTGGAGGAGTGTCTTTGGCCGTAACGGAGGCAGGTAAGATCTTTTGTTCGTCAAGAGGCTGGGGAATAGCTTTCTATGACAAGGACACCGACAAGATGCTTCCTTTCAACATTTCCGGATGCAGGACTTCGGACATCTCCCGTCTGGCTTGTGTAGGCGAGGACAGACTTGTGCTGACAATGACTGACGGTTCGGTGGAGATGGTGGCATATTCCCGTAATTCCGGGAACGGAGACATCGATGCTGTGATAGCCGATACGATCTTTCCGGAATCCTGCGGGATTTATCAGATGATGGCATCGGAAGATAAGATATTGTTCGCCTCCTCTGATAGAATCTTCGAATATGACAAATCCTCATCAGAGGTGGTCCATTCCTTGGCATTCAAAGGCAACATATTCTATGCGGAGATGTTTCCGGACAAGACCTGGGGCATAGCGGCTGACCGGTCGCATCTGTACAAGGCCGATTTCTCATCCGGTAAGATCACAAGACTGGATTACCTGAGCCGCGACAATCTTCTTTCTTTCCATTGCGGCTCTCAGGACATTGTCTGGCTGTCCATTGATGGCAAAGGTGTTGAGGCCTGTTGCATGGATGATGATCCGATGAAGAAACTTACAAGCCTTTCGATGTTTGGAGGAAAGACCGGAGGGACTGTTTCTTCGATGGTGCAGACAGGAAACGGTGACATTTACGTTTCTGTCCTGGGTGCAGGGTTGTGTGTGCTGGATTCCGGAGGGATGCCAAAGAAATGTCTTTCCAAGGGCGACAACTACATTTTCTCGATGGTCAATGGCCCTAAAGATAACATTTTCATCGGAGTGAGGAATGCTGTTGAGTCTTTTGACACGAAGACGGGGAAACTTTCCGTTGTACACCGTTTTGAGGAGAAGCAGTCGATAGTTGTGTACACCATGCATTATGACAGTCATTTCAATCGCCTGTACATCGGTACTCTCAATTGCGGTCTGATCTGTCTTGAGTTCGGAGAGGGTGCGAATGCCGGGCGGGTGATGTCAGAGACACGGTATTTTCATGACAATGATGACGAGACGTCTCTCAGCAGCAATAATGTGGTCTGCATAACCTTATCGGAAGACAACACCTTGTGGTTGGGCACTCTTGGCGGAGGGTTGAACATCCTTGATCCTTCATCCGGCAAGGTTACCCGTCAGAGTCTCGGGGAGGATTCCTACAGCATTCCCGAAAACAATGTCAGATTCCTGCTTAAGGATGGCCAGTCATCCCTTTGGATAGGAACAAGTTATGGCTTGCGTCACGGACAGAGGGATGAATCCGGGAAATGGGAATTCAAACCTTTTGACGGGCGTCCGGGACTTCCGGACAACACTGTGCATTCCATGATCAAGGATGGCCGGGGGAGGATCTGGATCGCCACCAATAACGGTTTGGCCATGCTTGATCCGCAAAGCGGAGACTTTACGAACTATACGAATACGGGGAGCCTTCAAGGGAAGGAGTTCTACAACAATTCCTGTCTTAGGACATCATCCGGGGAAATATATTTCGGAGGCGTCAACGGCTTGAATCATTTCTATCCGGACAGCCTGTCTTTCAGGAAGTTCTCTCCAAGAATCATCATTGACCGATTGAGTGTCAGCCCCGATAATGTCAGGATGGTCAGAGCGGACACTCCGGTAATACTCAATCACAATGAGAACTTTTTCACTGTAACATTCTCGGCCGTGGAGTATATAAATAATTCCAATTGCCAATACTCCTACAAGTTAAACGGCTTTAATGACAATTGGGTCACTGTTTCGTCCGGTACGCCTGCGATGTTCACCAATGTCCCTCCCGGGAAGTACAGTTTTACTGTGAAAAGTACCAATGGTGACAGAATATGGTGTGACAATGATGAAAGTTTCCGTATAGTCATCAAGAATCCGTGGTACTTGACCCTATGGGCGTTCCTTGGGTATTTTTCGTTGACATCTCTCATAGTCTGGCTGTTGCTTCTTTTCTACAGGGAGCGTCGCAGACAGAAGAAGCTTCTTGCCGATGAGATGATGGAAAAACAGACCCAGAAAGAGACGTACGAGGCAAAGCTCACGTTCTTTACCAACATAGCCCATGAGTTTGGGACTCCGCTTACCCTGATCTCCTGTTCGGGAGAGCGGCTGGCCGCGAACATGAAATGGGAAAGGGATTCTGAAAGCCACTATGTCAAGATCATAAATGACAATGCCGCAAGGATGCAGCGTCTGATACAGGAACTGCTTGAGTTCCGGAAAGTCGAGAGCGGGTGTTACGATCTTCACTATACGGTGGTTGATGCGGAGGAGTTGCTGGACTCGATTCTGGATGACTTCACGGAAATCGGGCAGAAGCATGAGATCAGGCTGGATCTCAGCGTAAACAGCCTGCCTTCGAGGTTTATCAGTGACGCCGGAGCCTTGGAGAAGATATTCATCAACATCATTTCCAATGCTTACAAATATACCCCTGAAGAAGGAGAGGTCAAAGTCAGTATGGTGGGAAAAGACGGCGGGATAAGCGCTGTGATCACCAACACCAGCAAAGGACTTTCCGTGGAGAAACTTGACAGGGTCTTTGACCGGTTTGTGATTTTTGAGAATCTGGAGAGACGAATAGCGGATGGGAAACCTGTCCGGAACGGGGTGGGGATGGCTTTGGTCAAAAGTCTTGTCGCGGCGTTGGGAGGAGAGATCGGTGTCAGCAGCGTTGTAGGCAAATCAGTCACATTCACATTGCAGATTCCTTCCGCTTCCGAAGATAAGCTTGCCTCGTCCTGTCAGGCCCCGGAGGAGGATGGTGACGGGCCTGAGCTGTCATTGGTTCCCGAAGGGATTCCTGCAATGTCATCCGACCGGAATGCAGACACTGAAAGGGGAAATGTCCCGGCAGTGTTGATTGTGGATGACGAGCCTCAGATACGCGAGGTTGTCGCGGATGTCCTGAGAAGCGATTGTGATGTCATCAAGGCGGCTGACGGAGAGGAGGCGATAGCGGTTCTTGAGGCCAGGAAAGTGGACATGGTCATCACCGACATGAACATGCCGGTAATGAACGGGATGGAACTTCTGCATAGGATGAAGGAGAATGAGCTCACCAGGTTCATCCCTGTCGTGATACTGGCGATGAGGACCGATGTCTCCGATGAGATTAACTCTTACAATCTTGGAAGCGACGCCTTCATCCCCAAACCTTTCCTTCCGGCACAGTTGACGGCTGTGGTTAACGGCATTCTGAGGAATCGCTCCGGACTGAAGAAGTACTTCACATCCTCCGCATCTGACAGAGACATGTTTTATGGAGTGGAGATGAATTCCGTTGACCGGAACTTTATAGCGGCCATAGTCAATCTCGTTGAATCGAACATCTCTGAAGACTTGTCCACGGCCGACATTGCGTCGCATCTGTGTGTGAGCGAGATGACTCTTTATCGTAAGGTCAAGAGCGTCATGGACAAGACTCCGGGTGAGCTGGTGCGTATGGTGAGGCTCAAGTATGCGGCCAATCTTCTCAGGACATCCTCTCTCACTGTCCAGGAAGTCATGTTCGACAGCGGCTTCAACAACAAGTCGTGGTTTTACCGCAAGTTCACGGAAATGTACGGGATGTCACCTAAAGAGTATCGGGAGCGGCAGTGACAGTTGGCGGCTCCGCACCCATGACCATTGTCAGGTCTCCTCCTGCCATAATCTCGGAGTGTGTGATGTAATTGCGTTCAAGTTTCTCGCCGTTGAGTAGGATTTCCTGAACATAGACATTTTCCGGGCTGTTCCCTGGAGCGTTGACTACGAACTTCCTGCCGTTTTCAAGATTGATCGTGACTTTGGAGAACAGGGGGCTCCCGAAGACGTACCGGTCAGTGCCTGGACATACCGGGAAAAATCCGAGTGAACTCATGATGTACCATGCGGACATGGCACCTTGATCCTCATCTCCGGCGAAGCCCTTTTCGGTACCGTTGTAGAGCCGTCTCATGATTTCCCTTACCCGGTACTGGGTTTTCTCAGGGTGTCCGGCATAGGTGTAGATGTACGGCATGTGCTGAATGGGCTGATTGTTGTGGGCATATTGACCCATGTCAGACTCCATCATTTCCCGCATCTCGTGTACCAGGCCTCCGAATGTTCCGGGGAGAACCGTGTTGGGAAGGGCGAACACGGAATCCATCTTTTCGGTGATCTTCTCATTGCCTCCCATTATGTCGATCAGACCCTGGATGTCGTGGAACACAGACCAATTGTAATGCCACGCATTGCCTTCGCAATAAGGTCCTCCCCATTCCAGCGGGTTGAACGGCTCGTGCCATTCTCCGTTCCTGCGCTTCCCCCGCATAAACCCGGTCTGAGGGTCGAAGACATTCTTCCAGTTGTCAACCGTACCGCTGAAAAATTCCTCATAGTCTTTCTGGCCGGTAAGCCCGGCAAGTTTCCATGCGCAGAAATCATCGTATGAGTATTCAAGCGTCTTTGCCACGGCCATCGAGGCGTCCGGATAGGGAACATACCCCAGATTCCGGAACTCTTCCCATTCGGGCCGTCCGTTTGAACCCCCGCATGGACCTACCGCGGTGACTTCGTGCAGGTAGGCTTCGAGGGCCTGGGCAGGGTCAAAACTGCGTATGCCCTTTACCCAGCCATCCAGAAGCAGGGAAATCGCGTGATTCCCGATCATGATCCCGGCCTCTGACGGAGCGCACCAGGCCGGAAGCCATCCACCCTGTCTGTAAACGTCATAGAAAGTCGAAAGATAACGTCCGTGCCCCTCCGGATGCAGAATGCAGTTGAGCGGGAATTGTGAGCGGAATGTGTCCCAAAGACCATTGTCCGTGAACATGTAGCCATCGTGGACCTGCCCGTCAAAAGGACTGTAATAGTAAGGAGTCCCATCCTCTTTCAACTCATGGAAAATCCTTGGATAGAGACTTGCGTGATAGAGGCAGGAATAAAAGGTCGTCATGTCCTCCTCGCCGGCGCCCTCCACCTCTATCGCCGACAGAGCGCGGTTCCATGCTTTGTGCGCCCTCTCGCTTGTCTGTTCCAATGTCCGGTCTTTGCCCGCCTCTTCCTCAAGATTGCGGACAGCCTGTTCCGGGCTTATGAATGATGACGCGGCCTTGATCTGTACGCTGACTCCGGATGCGAATCTGAAATATGCTCCGACCTTGTCTCCTTCCATCTCCTTACAGCCCTCTGTGGATGTCCAGTTGATGCCATCCCAGACTCCGTATTCGGTGAAAGGTTGGTCGAAGACTATGTGGAAATAATTGCGGAAAGTGTCAGGATTGCCGATGTAGCGGTAATTCCTGACCCATCCGGTAAGGGTTCTGTTCTCGGGGTCGATTGTGATGTGGCTGTCTCCTTCGTTTGCGTCAAACACCAGATAGGCGTTGTCTGCCGCAGGGTAACTGAACCGGAGATGTGCGGCTCTTGTGGCCGGCGACATCTCGGCGCGGACTCCGTTCTCAAGCCTTACGCAGTAGTAGTAGGGCTTTGCGATCTCATCGGAATGACTGAATCCGACACCTCGCTTCCTGTTGTCAAGGATCAGCTCTCCGCACTCGGGCATGAATGAAAATTGCGCATAATCGTTCATCCAGCTGTTGCACTGATGCGATTGCTGGAAGCCGCGGATTTCTGTCGCCTGGTATTGGTACTTTGTTCCATCTCCATTGAAGCCAGTCTGGGCGCTCCAGGCGTGCAGGCCATGAGGCATTACCGTGGCGGGATAGGAGTTGCCGTGGCTCAACTCGATGCAGGATTCGGTTCCCTGAAGGGTGTTTACATAACTTGCATAATCCACCCCTTCGTTTGAGCATCCGCCAAAAACAGCGGCGGCAAGAGCGCCTAAGGCGAACAGAGACTTCTTGATACTTGACATGTTCGAAAAATGTTAGCGTGAGTTTTCTATGCAAAGATAAAAGCGAACCGGAACGAATCCCACACCGTATTTTATCTTGGAGGGATCGGAATACTCTTTTGATAATCCTGCATACTCCGCGGAGGGCGGCATCAGAGGGTTTTGTGGTATATTTGCACATTACAAACAAACATTTGACTATGCACAGAAACATTGTAAGGCGACTTATGTTCGCAACATTCTTCTTGTTCATGACCGTGTCCCTTTCCGCGCAAGGAGACGACTGGGCCGGGATGAGGGTTTATTCCAAGGCTAACGCGGAGATTACAAGGACGCCCAAGGCGGTGCTGTTCGGAGACTCCATCACAGAGATTTGGGCGGGGATGGATCCGGACTTCTTTACGGACAACAACCTTGCCGGGAGAGGCATCGGCGGGCAGACCACATCCCAGATCCTGGTCAGGATGAGGGAGGATGTGGTGAAACTTCATCCCAAATACGTGGTCATTCTTGCCGGTCTGAATGACATCGCGCTCAATCCCGGACATGCCGTGGATGTCGAGACTGCGGTGGGAAGCATCAAATCGATGTGCGAGATCGCCAGGGCCAATGGAATAAAGCCGATAGTCTGCTCCGTTCTCTGTTCCTACGAAATACACTGGCGTCCGGAAGTCAAGGACTGCTACGAGCAGATTCTCAAGTTCAACGGACTGCTCTCCGCCTACGCAAAGAAGAACCACATCAAGTATGTGGACTATTTCTCGCTTCTGGCTGACGAGTCCGGCAAGATCCGTCCTGAATATTCAAAGGACACCGTGCACCCGACGCTTGAGGGCTACAAGGTGATGGGGCCGTATCTCCTGACTTTCCTCCGATAGAAGGGGCGGGGTGACAGTATAGTGTACTTCTTTGTTTGCCTGGGCGACTTTTACAAGATTGTGCGTCCGTAAATTTGTCCGTAAGAATTTTTACGGCATGAAGGCTCTGAATTATATCGCATCGGCAATCGTAGGGTTGTCATCGCTGTCGGTGAACGCTCAAGGTCTTGTCCCGCGGTTTCAAAGCGGTGACAAAGTCGCATTTGTCGGAGACAGCATAACACATGGGGGACACTATCATTCCTACATCTGGCTTTTTTACATGACCAGATTCCCGGACATGCCCCTTTGGTTTTATAACTGCGGTGTCGGCGGTGACACGTCAAAGGAAATCCTGAACCGTCTTCAGGACGATGTGCTGAGCAGGAATCCCGACTACATAACGTTGACTTTCGGGATGAATGACACCGGATATTCCGATGTTTTCAATAGATCCGGATCCGACTCCCTTTCCGCCGCGAGGACAGAAAAATCGAAGAGGGATTATCTTGGGATTGTGGATCTGCTGAAGGGTTATCGCAGTGACGCTCATGTTGTCATGGTAGGAGGCTCTCCTTACGACGAGACCGCGGCTCCCTCCGGGGCGTCCCTTCACGGCAAGAATGCCGCGATACGGACAATAATCAATCTTCAGGAAGAGCAGGCGGAGGCGAACGGATGGGGTTTTGTCGATTTCAATGCTCCGATGTTGAGAATCGCTTCGGCCGCGCAGGAAGTGGATTCGACATATTCATTCTGTCCTGCCGACCGGATCCATCCGGATAAGGACGGCCAGATGGTCATGGCCTACCTGTTCCTCAAGGCTCAAGGATTGAGCGGGAGCAAGGTCTCGGATGTCAGCATAGATGCGAAGCGGTGTGAGGTCCGGATGGCCGGGAACTGTACCGTCTCGGACCTGTCTTGCTCCAAAGGTGAGGTCCGGTTCAGTTATCTGGCGAAGTCCCTTCCTTACCCTTGCGATTCGATCTCCGAACACGGTTGGGGCAATGTCCATTCCCAAAGAGATGCGCTTGCACTCATCCCCTTCACTGAAGAGTTCAATCAGGAGCGGCTTACGGTTACCGGGCTGAAGGAGGGGAACTATCTGCTGAGGATTGACTTGCAGCCACTGAGGAAGTATTCTTCCGATGATCTTGAGAAAGGGATCAATCTTGCCGAACTTACCGCATCGCCTCAGTACAGGCAGGCTTCGGCGATAATGTATCTGAACGAAGAACGTTTTGAGATTGAGAAGCGTCTGCGGGAATATGTCTGGATGGAGTACAATGTCTTCAAGGATCCGGGACAGCGTTTTGTGGATGACTGGAAATCGATGGAGGTTGTTTCAGAGAGGGCGCGGGAAGACTGGTTCGTGGCGGCCAGCAACTACTGGTATCGCAAGAGCTATTATCCGGAGATAAGGGAGATCTGGGAGAAATACATGCAGGAGATAGTCGAGCGGATCTACAGGATGAACAAGCCTCTTGTAAGAGTAATATCCCTCGAAAGGACAGACTGAGGGCGACTTTTGTATATTCATAACAATAAAATAACACATGAAGACTGATAATCAGCTTTTTCCGGCAAGGCTGAAGAGCGTTTTGGCGCTTGCCTGCATGACGTTTCTTGCCTTGTCGTTCTCTTCACCCGCACATTCGCAGGAGCGGCCTTATTTCGTGGACGGATACCACGGTGGTGTGTACGGACATTATCCGATGAAGACCTATACTCAGTTTCTGGTGGATCAGTTCAATGACAATCCGGACTGGCGGTTCTGTCTGGAGATAGAACCTGAGACTTGGGACACGGTGGCCGTGAGGACTCCGGCGGCGTATGAACTTTTCTCGGGGATTGTCAAATCACCTCGTGTGGAGTTCACAAACCCTGCCTATGCCCAGCCGTACATGTACAACATTTCCGGTGAAAGCATCATACGTCAGATGCAATACGGCATGAAGAAGATCCATTCACATTTCCCCGAGGTGGAGTTTGTCACCTATTCTGTCGAAGAGCCGTGCTTCACTTCCTGCCTTCCGGGGATTCTTGACCAGCTCGGCTACAGATATGCGTCTTTGAAATGTCCCAACACCTGCTGGGGCGGGTACACGGCGGCATTCGGACACGGTTTGGTGAACTGGACCGGTCCGGACGGCACGTCGATCCTTGCTGTGCCCCGTTACGAGTGTGAGGAACTGGATTCCACGGCCGTGTGGCGGACAACCGCCAGCTCCAACTCCGACAGGTATCTTCAGGCGTGCCGCAGAGCCGGAATCATCCATCCTGTCGGAATGTGTTTCCAGGATGCCGGCTGGACGAACGGCCCTTGGATCGGAAAGCCTGGGGAGGCTACGAACAACTCTCAATATGTGACCTGGAGGGAATATTTTGAGACTGTGGCCTCAGGAGATCCAAGGGAGGATTACAAAATGTCGCAGGAAGATGTCAGGACATCGTTGATGTGGGGTTCCCAAGTGCTCCAGCTTATTGCACAGCAGGTGCGCCGCAGCGAGAACAAGATTGTGATGACGGAGAAGATCGGCGCCATGCTGGGGTTGATCGACGGGAAGAAGATCGATCAATCGCTTATCGATGAGTCCTGGCGCACGCTCATGCTGTCTCAGCATCACGATTCATGGATTGTGCCTTACAACAATCTCAACAAATATGGCACCTGGGCTGACAACATTACCCTCTGGACCGGTTCGGCTGACTCGAATTGCGACAAGGTTCTGGATGCGTTGACTTCCGAAGGAGACGGCGGCACCGGATCTTACAGCATAAGCGTGTTCAACACCGCGGGCTTTGGACGCAGCGCTCTTGTCAGCGCGGAGATTCCGGCCGCGCTCGAAGGGAAAGCCTTGTCCCTAAAGACCGCGAAAGGCAGGAATGTTCCGTTTGCGATTGAACGGAACAAGATTCTGTTCAGGGTGGAAGCCTTGCCTTTCGGTGTCACAGCCTTCAAGTTAGGGAAAGCCGGACGGTCAAGGGCAATAGAGCCGGAGGTGACTGAATATGCTCCGGGCAGCGATGCCGTGACCGTGTCGGGCGGAGGGTACACCATCGTTCTTGATCCCGCCAAAGGCGGTGTCATCACCAGCCTGACCGGATCCGACGGGTATGAGTACTGTGACCCTTACGGCAGCCGCCATCTGAATGAGATCCGGGGCTACTTCTATGACCAGGCCAAGTGGCACTCCTCCTCTGACGCGCCTGCGTCCGTTGAAGTCCGGCGAATCGAGGGTTTCAAGACCACGGTCATCGTGAAGGGTTCCATTGCGCGGAATCCGTTTGTCCAGACACTGACTCTTGAAGAAGGTTCCCCGATGATCCGCTGTTCTCTGCACATTGACTGGAAAGAGGATGAGGCGATAGGAAAATACCGCCAGGATGATGCCGGCGGCTCGCCGTACAGGGCTTTCTATGAGGACAGGTATAAACTCAACATCCTGTTCCCCACAACATTGTCCAATCCTCAACTTTTCAAGGACGCTCCGTTTGACGTCTGCCAAAGCAGGCTGGAGAACACCTGGTTTGACAACTGGTTTGACATCAAGCACTGTGTCCTGCTTAATTGGGTGGATCTGTTCGACAAGGAGTCCGACAGAAGCTTCGCTCTATATTCCGATCACACCACGACATATTCCTATGGCCAGGATTTTCCGCTGTCATTGACCATTCTCTACTCCGGAGACGGTCTTTGGGCCAGAAATCATCCTGTAACGAGGCCTACGGATGTCGAATATGCGATAATGCCTCATTCGGGGAGATGGGATTCCGCCGGCTTGCAGGAAAGGAACTGCGAATGGAATGAGCCTCTTGTGAGCAGGGTGTCGGGGCATGATTCCTTGAAGAGCGAGTCCTTGATCGATCTTGAAGGTACAGGGTACGTCGTGAGTGCATTCTATCAGACCGAAGGAGGCTATGTGCTTAGGGTGTACAATGCCGACGGGGATGAGTCGCGGCAGAGGATCCGTCTGCATTTCCCTGTCGGGGAAGTCTCGGAAGTGGATTTGAGAGGGAACGCCATTTCGACGGTAGCCGCTGCGGACGGCCGGGAGACAGTCATACCGGTCTCTGCGCCAAGGTTTTCTGTAAGAACTTATATGCTAAAGACGGAATATGAAAAATAACTTGATGTTGAGCGCTTTGCTGGCGGGAGGGATTCTTTGTTCCTGCTCCCGGCAGGCCAAGACTCCCGCTGATTATGTCAATCCATTCATTGGAGCCTGCACAAGTACGGAGGCGGCCGGAGTGTATCACGGCTTGGGGAAGACATTCCCAGGAGCAACAACCCCGTTCGGGATGGCCCAGGTCAGTCCCAACACCATCACAGGAGGGGACAACAGCTGCGGCTACAGTTATGAGATGAAAACCATAGAGGGCTTCTGTCTTACTCAGATGAGCGGAGTCGGCTGGTTCGGAGATCTGGGCAACTTCATGGTCATGCCGACTGTCGGGCCGCTCAGGACAGTCGCCGGCAAGGAGGACGGAAGCATTGACGGATGGCGTTCCGCGTATGACAAGTCCACTGAAGAAGCACATCCGGGGTATTACAAGGTGTCGCTGACCGACTACGGCATAGTTGCGGAATGCTCGGCAACGCCTCATTGCGGCATACTGAAGTTCACTTATCCGGAGAGCGATTCCTCCCGCGTCCAGATCGATCTCGCGCGGAGAGTGGGCGGAACGGCGGAGACTCAACATGTCAAGGTCGTCGATTCCCGCACCATCGAGGGATGGATGAGATGTACCCCTCGGACCGGAGGTTGGGGCAACGGTGACGGCAATGCCGACTACACCCTTTGGTTCCATGCCGAATTCAGTTCACCGCTGGACAATTACGGCTTCTGGAGCGCTGACATCCCGGACGGATGGTCACGTAAGAAAGACGATGTCGTGAGTGAGGAGTATTTGCGGAGGGTCGCACAGTCAGAGATTATCCGGGGGAAGGATGAGATTGAGGGCAGACACATAGGCTTCTTCTCTGAATTCCGGACGGCCGAGGGAGAGGAACTCACTGTCAAAGTCGGGATTTCTTTCGTTGATCAGGAGGGTGCGAGAAAGAATTTCGCGGAAGAGATCGCCGCAAAGGATTTCGGACAGGTGAAAGCGGAGGCAAAATCCGCATGGAACAAAGAACTTTCAAAGATCATGGTTTCCGGAGGGACGGAAGATGAGAAGACAGTTTTCTACACGGCTCTCTATCATTCAATGATTGATCCCAGGATCTATGCGGATGTTGACGGCCGCTATGTGGGAGGAGATTTCAAAGTGCATGAGCCTTCCGGAAACTTCACCAAGAGGACAATTTTCAGCGGCTGGGATGTTTTCAGAAGTCAGATGCCGCTTCAATCCATCATAAACCCGCAGGTGGTCAACGACATTGTGGCCTCATTGACAACCATGGCGCGGCAGAGCGGCAGGGAATACTTCGAGCGGTGGGAATTCCTCAATTCATATTCAGGCTGCATGATCGGCAACCCTGCGATTTCAGTCCTGACCGATGCCTACACCAAAGGCATCCGTGGCTATGATGTGGAGAAAGCCTACGAATACGCTGTCAACACAGCCGGGAAGTTCGGCAATTATCCTCTTGGCTGGACTCCGTCCTCCCTTTGTATTTCAGAAACATTGGAATATGCTTACTTTGATTGGTGCCTGTCCGTTCTCGCGGCGTCTTTGGGGAAGGATGACGAGGCTGCGGAGCATTACCGGAGGAGTCAGGCGTACCGGAACATATTCGATCCGGAGAAAGGTTGGTTCAGGCCTCGCCTGGCCGACGGGACCTGGGCGGAATGGCCGGAGAATGCCAGGACGCAGGAGTGGTACGGATGCATAGAATGCAATCCATACCAGCAGGGTTGGTTCGTGCCGCAGGATTATGAAGGCATGGCGGAACTCATGGGAGGCCGTGAGAAGACGATTGAGGATCTGAAGGATTTTTTCGAGAACACCCCTGACAATATGTTGTGGAACGAATACTACAACCACTCAAACGAGCCGGTCCATTTCGCGCCATACATATTCAACAGATTGGGCGAACCTTGGAACACCCAGAAGTGGACCCGCTTCATCTGCTCCCACGCTTATTCCAACAATCCGATAACCGGGCTTGTGGGCAACGATGACGCCGGTCAGATGTCTGCGTGGTATGTTCTTACGGCTTCCGGTCTGCACCCTTCCTGTCCGGGCGACGGGAGAATGGAGATAACGAGCCCTGTGTTCGACAAGGTCGTGTTCAAGACCGACCCCGACTATGCCGGCGGAAAGGAGTTCACCATCATAGCCCACGGAAACAGTCCCTCTGACATCTACATCCGGGGGGCGAAGCTGAATGGAGCCGACATGGACAGATGCTACCTGGATTTCAGTGAAATCGTCCGGGGAGGAGTACTTGAATTGTTCATGTCCGACAGCCCGTCTTCGTGGGGGACTTCTGAAGAATAGTCTGAAAAGAATTGAAAGACAAAATGAAACAATGTCCTATGATCGCCATGTCTCTTCTTTTCGTTGCGGGATTGCTCTCTTGCGGTGAGAAAGACGCCGTTACCCGTAACGATCCGGACTTCCATCCGTCAGAACGGTATGTGGAGCTTTCCTATACCTCGAACGCTGACACTCTGTTCCTTGAATGGAGAATGCTGAAGGATGCCGAATTTGACGGGTTCGAGATCCATGACAAAAACAACGGTGCGGTGCGTCTCGCGAAGGATGCGATGTCATACGCTCTTCCGGGAGTCACTGTCCGGCAGGATTACAGGGTGACTTTGAGCATAGTGAAAGACGGCTCCGCCGTCTGGTCGACATCCGTCACCGCCAATATCGACGGACTTGACACAAAGATCGCCCGCAGAATAATCCAGGACAACGCCGGTGTGACGGGCGGAGACGGGATGTATTCGATTCCTTTGCCTGACGGAAGATCTGTCTTCCTGATGGGCGACTCTTACACGAGTCCGGTGGAGAATGGAGCAAGAAGCACTTCGAGCCACATGTTCCGAAACACTTATCAGATCTATGACAATGGTAAGGTGACCGCAATCACAAGCGGTGACAACCACTCCGCCGCGGTTCCTGAGGACTATCCGAATGAGGAAAAATGGTACTGGCCGGGACACGGCTTTGTCGTCGGGGACACACTGTACGTGTTTCAGTTCCTTATGTATCAGGGTGCTGACGGCATGTGGGGCTTCCGTTTCGAGCGGACTCATCTGCTGGAATATTCACTCCCGTCGCTCACGCTCCTGCGGGACACCCCGATTCCATATTCAGGTCCTTCATCGGTGATTTATGGAGCGGCGGCGTTGAATGACGGAGACTATCTTTACATATATGCCCAGATCGAAAAGGAGAGCGATGACATGTTCAACCCTGTCTCTGTGGTTTCATGCGCCCGCGCGACCGCGGAGGACATCCGCACAAAATGGGAATATTACGATGGAACGGGATGGAGCGGGAATCCGGATGACGCCGCTGTTCTCTCGGGACTCTCTGACGTGCCGGTCTCTTCCCAATTCAATGTTTTCAGGCTGAGGGACAAATATGTGCTGCTGACCCGGCATAAGGTCTTGTGGGAGGGCAGGATATTCACGTACACGTCCGACACGCCGTATGGCCCTTGGGAGAACAAGAAGCAGATTTTCCTGATTCCGGACCTTGGCAACGCCGACTGGTTCTCGTACAATGCCATGGCGCATCCCCAGTTCGAGGAGAACGGAAGAATCCTGGTGTCGTACAATGTCAACACCGATGTCTTTGCCCAACAGTTTTCGGATGTCGAGTCTTACCGGCCGAGATTCTTCTGGTGTCCTGTGGATGACATACTTGATTGATCGGGGCGTCATGCAGGGTAGAGATGCGCCCTGGCGGCCGTATACTTTTTTGTTATTTCCGTGTACCTCTTCGGGGGAGGCTTGAAATTAATTTTGTACAGTTGTGTTGTAAACATAATTTTAACTACTAAATGAAAACCAAGAATTTATTGACAATCGCGCTGGTGTTGCTGCTGGGGATGGGTCTCCAGACATCAACATTGCTTGCGCAGGAGCCGTCGAAAGTCTCGGGCTGCGTGCTTGACGAAGACGGCAATCCTTTGGTAGGAGCATTCGTGTCCGTAAAGGGTACGAATGTCGGCACTGTTACAGACAATGACGGTGGTTTTACACTTTCGGTTCCATCTGGCTCGAAGGTTCTGCTGTTCTCGATGTTGGGGCAGCAGGACAAAGAACTGCCTTATGAGCCAGGAAAGACGTACTATGAAGTCGTGCTGGAGACTGACCAGATGCTTATCAGCGAGACGGTCGTCATCGGTTACGGTACGATGATCAAAAGGGAACTTACCTCCTCGGTGTCTTCTGTGAACGGTGCGGAACTTTCCGAACGGGCGTCGGCCGCCAATGTCCTTCAGAGCATGGCGGGAAAAATGGCCGGGGTGCAGGTTACCTCCACATCCGGACGTCCGGGCGGTAATGTAAGAATCCGCGTCCGCGGTATGGGTTCGATCAACGCCTCCTCAAACCCTCTTTATGTTGTTGATGGAGTAGTGGATGTCGATCCCAACATGATCAATTCTTCGGACATCGAGAACATCAATGTGCTGAAGGATGCCGCCGCCACGGCCATGTACGGAGCGAAGGGAGCCAACGGTGTCGTCATCATCACCACCAAGTCCGGCTCATCCGGTTCGGGAACGGTCACTTATGAGACCAAGACCGGTATCGGCATCCTTGCCCGAAACCTTGATCTGATGGACGCCGATGAGTACATGTCGATGCAGGCTCTTGCCTATGCCTATTCAGGGCAGAACATGCCTCATCTTACTTCCCCGATGGAGAACCTTTTCAGTTATGCGAAGGATGCCGGCGGCAATTATCTCCGTGACGAGAACGGTCTGCTCATCGCCACTCCGCTGTATGACACCGACTGGCAGAAAGAAGCTCTCCGCACCGCACTCACCACAGAGCACAATTTCTCTGTCACGCATTCCAAAAACGGGACGAAGGTTTACGCCAACATCGGCTATCAGGACATTCAGGGCATTCTGAAAAGCACTTATTCAAAGCGCCTGAGCGGAACTGTCAACACTTCGACCAAGGTCAACAAATGGTTGGATCTGTCAGCGATGGTCTCTTTGAGCAATACCGAGGCCAACAGTCCTGACAACGAGGGAGGAATGGGACAGACCGGCATCCGCAACGTTGTCGAGATGCCGCCTATAGTGCCTGTCAAATACCCTGACGGCACGTGGGGAGAGAAAGGTGATTACCCTCAGAGCGAGGCCGGATCAAATCCTGTCCAGCAACTTGAGTACCTGAACAATGTCTCCTACAATAACTATCTCCTTATGAATGTGGGAGCGGATGTCCATTTCACCGATGACCTTACCCTCACGGTCAGAGCCAACTATCAGAACAGTTCTTCCAAGGCTACCGATGTCAGGAAAGCGGGAATCCGGGACTATTCCCCGGAATCCACCGGAAATCAGGCCTACATCGGAGACTCCTTCACCGCGAGATGGTCAAACGAGGATTACCTGACCTATTCCAAGAAGTTTTTTGACAATAGACTGAACTCGAATTTCGTTCTTGGAGCATCCTGGTACTCTTACCGGTATGAGTACTCATACAAGGGCAACAAGAAGATGAGTTCAATCGACAAGGGGTATTCCGATCTGTCTCTTGGAGACAACATGGTCACACCAAGTTCAACGATTTCGGAAAACAGGATGAACTCCTACTATTTCCGGACCAATCAGGTCTGGAATGACAAATACATGTTGGGAGTCACCTTCAGAGCGGACGGAGCGTCCAACTTCGGCGCAAACCATAAATATGGCTTCTTCCCTTCAGTGTCAGGAGCCTGGGCCGTAAGTTCCGAGCCGTGGTTCTCAAAGGCAAAGGATGTGGTCAACCAGTTCAAGATCCGTATGAGCTACGGAGAGGTCGGCAACTCGTCGATCGGGAACTATGCCACGTTCGCCCGTTTCTCAAGCGGGAACGTCACGTTCAACAACTCTCGTTATTCTTATGTAAGACTTGCCCAGTTGGGTAATCAGGACTTGAGCTGGGAGACATCGAAGCAGTTCGATCTCGGTGTGGATCTGGGCCTGTTCAACGATCGGATCCAGATCATCTCCGACTTCTACGTAAAACGCAACTGTGACCTTCTCTTCAATGTTGAGATTCCCGCATCTTCAGGATACTCCTCCACATCATCCAACCTCGGCACATTGCGCAACACCGGTTTCGAATTCACGGTCAACTCTCACATCATCGACAACAAGAATTTCAAGTGGGACTTCGATTTCATCGCTTCCCGCAACAAGACGATTGTCGAGAAGCTGTACGGTACTCATTCGACCCACGGCGGACTCTGCCAGGAGGGTGAGGAATATGCGAGATGGTATGTGAAGAAGCTTATCGGGACGTGGTCCATAGAAGAGGCGGAGGAAGCCGCGAAGTATGGACGCACTCCGGGAGACTACAAACTTGAGGATGTCAACGGTGACTACAAATATGATGACGCCGACGGACAGTACCTTGGACGTTCCCTTCCTCTTTGGGAACTCTCTTTCGTGAACAACTTCAATTGGAACGGCTTCAACCTCATGATTGACCTTGGCGCCGCGCTTGACTTCAAGGTTCAGAGCTTCACACAGAACCTCTGTGTCGGCCAGGCCATCTACACCAACAGTTTCACGGACATCCTTTCAAGCGCCTGGACCCCAGACAACCAGAACACGAAACTTGCGTCACTCCGTCTTCCGACCGACGCCCAGTTCGGAAACAATTTTATGGGTGACTTCGCCATAATGGACGGAGATTATCTCAGGATAAGGAATATCGCCATCTCTTACGATTTCAAGCACAAAGTCCTCAAGAACTGCAAGGCCATCAAGGGCATGGTTCTCGGAGCGAGTGCAGAGAATGTGTATCTGTTCACCAAATATGCCGGCTATGACCCTGAATGCGGATGGGGCAGCGGGGATGACCAGTCCGGATACGACTGGCTGTCCTACCCGAGGCCTCTGACCATCACAGGCAGCTTGAAAATCACTTTTTAAGTAAGAAGACATGAAAAGTATAAGAAATATCATGATAGGCATCATCGCAATGATGCTGTTGTCCGTGTCGTGTACTGATTTCCTTACGGTAAAGCCCAAGACATTCTTGTCTCCGGACAACTATTTCAACACCGCTTCCGAGATGCAGGAGGCCGCCAACGGCCTTTATAGCGCTGTCGGTTCATCCTTGTTCTCCGGGCTTGTCGCGGTCAATCACACGGGATGGATGATGTACGAGCTGCTTACCGGCTATCACGACAGGACTTATCCCTATCAACAGGAGGTCCTCGGAGTCCATCTTCCTCTTCTTGAAGACAACCAGCTGATCGAGTATTGCTGGGATCATCGTTACACATCGATCAACAACTGCAACAATGCCATAGCCGGAATAGAGGGTTCGACCGCCGAGGTTGACCAATCGGTCAGGAACAACTGCCTCGCCCAGGCCTATGCCTTGAGGGCATACTACTACTTCTGCCTTGTTCGCGAGTTCGGCCCGGTCCCTATGCCGCTTACTCCTACATCCGATGTGAGCAACATCGTACTTGTCCCGTCATCGGAAAGTGAGGTTTACAACCAGATTGTGTCGGATCTTGCCAAGGCCGAGGAACTTCTGTCCGGCACTCCGATGAATCCTGCCGACGGAAAGATCGGTCTGGGCGCTGTAAAAAGCATTCTGGCAAAAGTTTACCTTACGATGGCCGGCTATCCTCTCAGGGATGCTTCCTGCTACGATAAAGCCTACAACAAGGCCAAGGAGGTCGTTAAAAGCGGAGCCTACGAACTGTTCCCGAATTATTCTGACCTGCGCTTGGCGGAAAAGGAGAACACCGGCGAATGGGTCTTTGCGGTGCAGTATGACCCTTCCTATTCGAATTCAAGCATGCATTCCGCCTTGTTGCCTTATGGCGCCAACGAGATCGATGCTTCCGAGTTCTCCGCCGGCGGGATTTATGGCGGCTCGATTGTGCCTACCTCACAGTTTATCGCGACTTTCGGAATCGGAGACAAGAGGGCGGCAGAGAAGGGCTGGTTCTACAGCAGCTGGAACGGAACGGACTTTACACGCCCTTACATCTACAAGTTTTTTGACGAGACCGCACTTGCGGACGGAAGGTCAGGAGAAGACTTCCCGATCATCCGTTATGCCGACATTCTTCTCGTGATGGCTGAAGCCGCCTGCAAAGGGGGAAGCACGACTGATCCGGACGCTGTCGCCGCATACCTTAAGGTCCGTAACCGTGCTGTTCCAAGTGACAGCAAGTCGAGCATCTCGTTCGAGGATGTGTACAAGGAACGTGTCTGGGAACTCTGTTTTGAGGCCCAGAACTGGTATGACATAATCCGGACAAGGAAAATCCTCAACGTAGCCAATTCAAGGGTTGTTGACGTCATCGGATACAAACCTCTCCAGCACGACACCGCGTTCACGGCTGATGATATGTTGTTCCCGTATCCATTGGCTGAGACCCGTCTTAATAAGAATCTCAAGAGATAATTGCCAAAGAAATGAAAAGAATCGACATACTGAAAGCCGGCCTGCTTTGTCTTCTCGCCGCTTTTGTGACATCCTGTTATTCCATCCATCTGCAGGATCTCACTCCGGATGAAAAATATGATGCCGACAAGACATCCACATTCAGAATCTTTCAGGTTCTCCAGTTTGATGACGTGAATGTCAACGGCATCAACATCCAGCCTTACTTTGATTTTTTCGACACGTTCAGGTTGACCCTCACCTATGAGAACGGGAAAATCTCTCGTCTGGCCATGAACAACGGGGAGGTTCCTTTCTCCAGGAAATATGGCTTTGAGATACCTGCCGGTGAGGTGGATGTTTACTTCGACAGTTCGGTGTTCCCGAATGCCATCCGCCGGGTGGACAACGATGAGATCCTGGCGACCTTCAACAAAGGTGTTCTGGTGATGAATTTCCGGCTGGATTGCGCATCTGTAAATTACAGATACATGTTCACAGGTGTAACAGAATAAACATAAGAAAACATGAAACTCAAGATACAATTCGGGCGTATCGCCGTTCTTGCCACAATCGCGGTACTGCTTTTCTCCTGCATAACATTCAACTCCGTGCTTTGGCCGTCCGATCCCAAGGCTGACTCCGAGATAGAGGTTAAGGTTCAGGTTCAGCTTGTGCCTGAGACGGAGAGGAACGGATATTTCACTCTTGCGATACTTGTCCCGAAGAGTTGGAAAGTGTCCGAGACGTTGAGCGCCTCCTACTCCGCCACCAATGTGCAGCAGAGCGGCAAGGCGTTGTTCGACATCACTGACGAGGCGATGGTTCTCGCCAATGCCGAGACAGAGCCGACAACGACAATGCCGTACAACACCGCCATGCTGTCACAGTTCGGGATTTTCGGCAACACCGGTCCTGTCGAGTGGGTTGTTGTACGGGGAACGACCTACATCAACACCGACGGAAGCGGGACTCATCCTACAACCACGGCGAATGTAAGTCTGAAATTCAAGACCGGCAGCAACAACATCAAGTTCTTCTCCGCTGTTGCCACCTGCCTGTCGGACAATGGGTTCAATACCGGAAACGATGGCGAGTTCCTGGCTTCCGGTGTTCAGACAATCACTGTCACAGGAGGAAAGGGCAATGACGACTATACTGTTCTTCATTTCGTTTCCACCACTCCACAGACTTTCCGTTACGGAGATTTCGTCTCGATAGAGTTTGTCTCGAAGATCGGAGATGTGGAGACTCCTCTTTATGGAGAGAAGAAGGTCTATCTCAATGCTGTCGCGACCCTTGCTGACGGCTCGGAAAAGACGGTGGAGAAAATAGAGATGACAATGTCTTCTGAAACAAATTATTACAGGTACATATACCCGAAGTCTCTTTTCGGATTGGACGAGGATGCCGTCATCACCGATCTCCATGTCTGGTTTACCAACGCCGACGGCAGCAAGGTCGCGACTGACTCCGATAACCCTAAAGGCTATCAGGTCAGCCAGTCTGACGAGTAATCTTTGCTTTGAACAAAAAAAACTATTGGTAATGGAAAACATGAAACTGATAAAATATACTGTGGCTGTCGGTTCACTGCTGGTAGCTTCGTTGTCATCATCCCCGGCTTATGCCCAGTCCCCGGAGGACAAGGGTGAGGCCACCGGAAGCGAGATCTCCACACTTGCAGCCAAGGTGGACGGGGAAAGACTCTCCGCAAGAGCGGGTTCTTTCGATCTGGTTCAGGCGCTTGCCGGGCAGGTGGCCGGAGTCAACATCATTTCCGGCTCCGGGCAGCCTGGCACGCTGGGTTCAATCGTTATCAGGGGGAACGGCTCCATGAGTTCCTCTGTCATGCCTATGTTTGTCGTTGACGGAGCCATAGGAGTGGATCCTGCCATGATCAATGTCGCCGACATCGAATCGATCCAGATTCTGAAGGATCCTGCGTACACGGCGATGTATGGCGTGAACGGAGCGAATGGCGTGGTGATAGTCAACACCAGGAAGGGGCAGGGAGCCGGCTCGGTCTCTTTCTCGACATCCACTGGTGCCGGATTCCTTGCCAACGCTCCTGAGCTTAAGAAGACAAGCTGGTACAAGGACTGCACCAGGTCTGCCATTGTGACCAACAACAATCTCACCTTCAGCAAGGGAGACGAGGATTTCAGCTTCTACACCAACATCGGCTATCAGAACAATCAGGGTGTGGTCCGTGAGACAGGCGCTGACAAACTTTCCGGCATGTTGAACGCTTCGGGCAGGATTTACGATTGGTATTCGATACAGGCCTCGATGAATGCGGTTGTCTCCAATGTCAATGCCGGCCCTTGGGAGAGTTACTCTCTGGGATCAAGCGCCACCTCGCCTTTGGCCTCCATCAATTCGCGTGCGGATGACACCCGTTACGTGAGGACCAACTTCAATCTCATCAACACGTTCAATCTTCTTGAAGGACTCACCCTTAAAGTCAACGGCAACTATCAGGGGACCAATACCGTCAATAATGTAACGGCTGGTTTCGGTGTCGCGGACATTGATGAGGAAGCACCGTTCGCCAAGATCTACAATGTGAAGCAGATCCGATTCACCAATGAGGATTACCTCACCTACAGCAATACTTTTGCGGAGGGTCGCCTTCAGTCCGAATTCTTGTTGGGCGGTACTGTAAGCTTCT
This sequence comes from Bacteroidaceae bacterium, assembly GCA_963642565.1. Lineage (GTDB taxonomy): Bacteria > Bacteroidota > Bacteroidia > Bacteroidales > UBA932 > Cryptobacteroides. The sequence continues at coordinate 22,815 of CAVIGZ010000009.1, forward strand.
TTAATTTTGAGGATTCCTTCACGGGCGCCCACAATCTTCCGACCGACTACTATGGCTACCACAACATCGGTTTGGGAACACAATATGCCCCGGCTTCCTCCGAGATCGTTAACCACCTCTATTCAGGTTGGTTCAGGACGTCTCAAGTCTGGAGGAACAAGTACGCTCTGGATGCTTCGGTCAGGGTTGACAAGTCATCGATCCTTGGCAAAAGCAACGGGACAGGGGTCTTCCCTGCTGTCTCGGGTGCGTGGACTGTTTCAGAGGAGCCTTTCTTCGCCTCCGCAAAAAGGGTGATGAATCTTCTTGAATTCAGGGTCAGCTATGGCCTTTCCGGAAACTCTGCGTTCGACGAGGCCCTGCTGAAATCCATTGAGGGGAAAGACCTCACGTATGAGTCTTCAAGTCAGATTGACGCAGGTCTGGACATGGGCTTCGCAGACGGCAGGATCAATGCCGTTGTCGATTGGTACATGAGGAAGAACACCGATCTCGTGATTGAGAATGCAGGAGAGTGGGGCAACCTCGGACAGCTCAAGAACACCGGCATTGAACTCACGATCAATGCCAAAACCATTGACAGGGAGAATTTTAAATGGAACACCGACCTCGTGTTCTCCACTTACAGCACAAAGGTGGAGAAACTCGGCGGAGTAAACATGGAGGATGAGATTTTCCGTGCTGAGGAAGGTCTTGCCTGGCGTCGGTTCTCCCTCGCCTCCAATTCGGGCAACGCCTACTTTGGACAAGCTGCTCCAAAGGGAGAGGTCTCTCTTGTAAACACATTCAACACCGCTGGTTTCAACGTGTTGATAGACATCAACTCGATGTACGGGCATAAGGCGTTCATGGTACCTCAGGATTTCTCCGCCTCCAAAGGATCTTCCTCCAACTTGTCCGACGCAAGCTTTATAAGATTGAGGACACTGGCGGTCTCCTACGACCTGAAGCATTCGGTTCTCCGCAACTTCTCTTTTGTCAAAGGTCTTAGCCTCGGAGTCACGGCGGAGAATCTGTTTGTTTCCACTGACTATTCAGGCAATGACCCTGAAGTCTATTCCACAAAGGGAGCATTGTCTGGTCTCGGCGTTGACTATGGCGCATACCCTAAGCCGACGGTCATCACCGGGAACTTGAAAATATCTTTCTGACACACTGACGGTCAGAGCATCTGTCAGCAATATCTGAGGATGACCGAAATCCTGGTGTTTCTGGTCATCCTCATGATATTGTCCGGCAGAATGACGGTGACTCTGTTCAGGGAGCCGTAAGGAAAACCGTAAGGAATTATGACAAAAAAGATTTTTTCCGAGGCTGTCATATTCATTTTGTCCGGGCTGCTGGCCGTTTCCTGTGGGGACAGTTCCGGCAATGTGGATTATGTGAACCCGAACATAGGCGGAGTGGGCTTTATCCTGCAGCCCACGAGGCCTACCGTGCAGCTTCCCAATCAGATGATACGCCTTTCGCCCCTGAGGGACGATCTTCTTGACGAGTACATAAGCTGTTATCCCCTTGCGCTCACTTCCTACAGACTGTCTTCCGTTTTCGGATTTCTTCCGGTCAAAGAGGAATCCGCACGGAACACTCTCGGCAAGAAATCGCTCTATGATAACGAGATAACGACACCGTACCTCTATACTGCAGATCTCGAGGGGGCTTCCCTGTCATATTCGTGTTCGGCCAGAAGTGCAGTCTTCAAGGTCTCGTTCGATGATTCTGTGCCAGGAGAGGGATTCCTCAGATTCTCATCTCTTGATGCCGGATGCCGTTATTGGCTGAACCGGGAGAATGCGCTTGAGGGGGAAGCGTCGTTCAGCGGCATGAAAGCCTATCTTTATGCCGAATTTGATGAAGAGGTGAGACTCGCCTTCGCCGGAGCGGACAGCTCTGCGGCGGTCTTGTCTCTGCCCGAGGGCGGGAATGAGGTAACGATGCGTTATGGTCTGTCGTTCATAAGTTGTGATCAAGCCAAAGCGAATCTGGAAACAGAGATTCCGTCATTTGATCTTGAGGGGGTCGCCGCTACAGCCCGTAAGCTTTGGAACACGACCCTTGGAAAGATAGAGGTTAAAGGCGGTACCGATGACCACAGGACTGTTTTCTATACTGCCCTTTACCGTTGCGGCGAGAGGATGGTTGACATTAATGAATACGGACGTTATTACAGTGGATTCGACCATAAGGTCCATGCGGGTGACAGACCGTTCTATACGGACAATTGGCTGTGGGACACCCACATCGCTTTGGAGCCTTTGCAGACGGTGCTGAATCCTGCGCAGGAAGAAGACAAGATAGCGTCCTACATCGAGATGTACCGTCAATGCGGTGAGATGCCTTCTTTTGCCGTGGTCTGGGGTGATTGGCCGGCGATGACGGGCAATTATTCCGCGGTATGGTTTGCGGACGCCCTTTGCAAAGGACTTGAGTTTGACGTGGAAACAGCCTATGAAGGCTCACGGAAGAACAGCCTTGAACGCACCCATATTCCTTGGAGAAACGGTCCGCTCACTGAAATAGATGAGTTCTACAACGAGAGAGGCTATTTCCCGTCATTGCATCAAGATGAACCGGAACCGGTCAAGGAGGTTGACACCGTTTGGGAGAAGCGTCAGGCTGTGGCCGTGACCACTGCAAACAGCTATGCTGACTGGGGTCTTGCCCAAATGGCGGATTATCTTGGGAAAAAAGATGACTATGAACTTTTTGTCAGCCGCGCGGCATTTTATCGCAATGTTTTCCGTACTGACAAGGGTTTTATGTGGCCGAAGGACAGACATGGCGATTGGATAGAGCCGTTCGATCCTCGTTTCGCTGACAGGATGTACTTTACGGAGAACAATGCGTATGTCTTCAACTGGGATGTCAAGCACGACTTGAGCGGGTTGGCGGAACTTATGGGTGGCCGGGAGGCGGCATTGAGAAAGCTTGACGAGTTGTTCGACACGCCTCTTGGGATGTCCAAGTTCCGGTATTGGGCCATCAATCCTGATCATTCCGGGAACATGGGACAGTTTTCTATGGGCAATGAGCCTGGTTTTCATATTCCGTACCTTTACAACTATTTCGGGGCGCCTTGGAAGTGTCAGAGGCTGGTTCACACATTGATAGACACATTTTTCTCCGACAGTGTGTTCGGCATGCCAGGTGATGAGGACGGAGGAGGGATGTCTTCGTTCGTGGTCTTCACCATGATGGGATTCTTCCCGGTCACTCCCGGCATCCCGGTCTATGTGATCGGATCACCTTTTTTTGAGGAATGTACGATCCATCTTCCGGACGGGAAAACATTCGCTGTCAAGGCGAAGAACTTTTCCGAAAGCAACAGGTACATCCAAAGCGCCGAACTCAATGGCCGGGAGCTTGATCGTGTCTGGTTTACGCATAAGGAGCTTACGGACGGAGGAATTCTGGAACTTGTGATGGGAAGCAGGCCGAACAAGGGCTGGGGCGCGTCTGTCGAGGCCGCTCCTGTCTCAAGAGTGGATTATATATCTCCAAAATATTTTTAAGGATTGTCAGATAAAACAAAAAATTTGAAAGCATGAAACGAAGTGAGATCAATAAGATCTTGAAAGATGCCGAAGCTTTTCTTTCGGGGAAACAGTTCCTTCTTCCTGAATGGTCGAAATGGGGAGTCGAGGAATGGAAGGAAAACAAAGACAGAATTCAATACATCAAAGAGCGCATGTTGGGCTGGGACATTACGGATTTTGGGTCTGGAGACTTCGCTCATCGTGGTCTGTTCCTGTTCTGTCTTCGTAATGGCAAATTCGGGATCGACAGGAAGCCTTATGCCGAGAAGATAATGATTGTCGGCGAGAATCAGGAGACGCCGTTCCACTTCCATTGGTTCAAAATGGAGGACATCATCAACCGTGGCGGGGGCAACCTTGTGGTCGAACTGTATAATTCCGATGAAAACGAGGAATTTGCCGGCACGGATGTGTGCGTCCTTATTGATGGCCTTGAGGTGACGGTGCCGGCGGGAGGGAAGGTAGTGCTTCACCCCGGTCAAAGCATCTGCATGACACAAGGGCTTTACCACCGCTTCTACGGCGAGGAAGGTCACGGAACCGTGATGGTGGGCGAGGTCAGCCAATGCAATGACGACACTTCGGACAACCGTTTCCACGAGGCTGTGGGACGTTTCCCGGAGGTTGAGGAAGATGAGGCGCCATACCATCTTCTTTGTTCGGAATATGGCAGGTTCATCGATCAGGAAATTGAACATTGACCATGGAACGGGGGAAAGTCATAGTCTCGGGAACCGGATGCTGTCTTATTGACAGAATCTACAATGGGGTTGATTTTGCCGGTCCGGTGTTCGCCAAATATCTTACAAAGACTAAAGGGGATGGCGGACTTGAGCCGGGAAAACTTGAGTTCGAGGAAGAATTCGAGAAGTTTACCGGCAGACCGTTCGATAAGGTTCTTGAGGAGATGGTCGGCGGCAGGAAGCCGGACACGGTCAACATCGGGGGGCCTTGTATCGTGGCGCTTATAGCTGCGGCCCAGATGACGGAAGGGATGTCGGAAGTCAGTTTCTATGGGATGCGCTCTGACGATGAGGTCGGTTCGATGTTGATGGAAAAACTTGCGCTCGTGCCGGTGGGGGTTGATCACTATCAGATGGAACCGGGGCTTTCAACCGCATCAACGACAGTGTTTTCAGACCCGTCCTACGATGACGGGCAGGGCGAGAGGATCTTTGTCAACACGATCGGAGCGTCCTGGAAATACGACAGCCGCTGCCTTCCTCCGGAGTTCTACGATGCCGACATAGTCGTGTTCGGAGCGACTGCGATAGTGCCGAGGCTCCACGACACTCTTGACGAAGGTCTTTCGCAAGCCAGGTCAAAGGGCTGTCTGACGATAGTCAACACGGTGTTCGACAGCCGCAATGAGCGTCTTCATCCTGATCTTAAGTGGCCTATGGGTAAAAGCGATGACTGTTATAAGGACATAGATGTCCTTGTGACAGATAAGGAGGAGGCGTTGAGATTGAGCGGCAGGGGGAGCATCGAAGAGGCTGTGCGCTGGTTCCAGAGTGCGGGTGTCGGTGCGGCTATGGTTACAAACGGCTCCCGCAATGTTTTCGCTTATGCTTCATCCCCGAAGTTCATCCCGCTGCCCGTGACGGCTTTCCCGGTTTGCGCGGCTGTGGCGGAGGCGATAAGAAAAGGCGTGAAAGGCGACACGACCGGTTGCGGCGATAACTTTGCCGGAGGAGTCATTGCATCGTTGGTGAGGCAGATATATTCCGGCGGGAGGCTCATTGACATGTCTGATGCCTGTCGTTGGGGTGTGGTAAGCGGAGGCTTCGCCTGCTTCTACACAGGAGGCACCTATTATGAGGCCGTGCCGGGAGAGAAATCCGGCAAGCTGCAGAGCCTGTATGAGGACTACTGCAGGCAATTGGGAGAAACCGGGAAAAATTAAATCCACAATTATGTTAGTATCATTCAATTCGTTGTTGCAGGATGCCAGAAAGGGACACTATGCTGTCGGGGCATTCAATCTTCTCAGCCTTGAACACGTTCGTGGTGCGATCCGCGCCGCGGAAAGGCTTCATTCCCCGATCATCATTCAACTGGCGGAGGTTCAATTCCCTTGCGCTCCGATCGAGATGATGGCACCGGTCTATCTTGAGGCCGCCCGGAACTCTTCCGTGCCTGTTTGTGTCCATCTTGACCACGGACAGAGCTATGAGACTTGCGCAAGAGCGATCAAACATGGTTTTAATTCTGTGATGTTTGACGGTGCGGCACTTCCTTTCGAGGCCAATGTGGAGCAGTCGGCTGCGGTCGCGCGCCTTGCTCACGCTTTCGGTGTGGACGTTGAGGCGGAACTCGGCAAGGTCGGAGATGCCGGACGCCCTCCAAAAGGAGATGATGACATCTTCACCAATGTGGAGGATTCTATTGAATTCATTGAAAGGACAGGTGTGGAGGCTTTGGCTATAGCGATAGGGAACCTCCACGGGAAGTACATCGCGACCCCTCATCTGAACATTGTCCGCCTTAAGGAGATCTCTGCCGCGACCAGCCTTCCTCTTGTGCTTCACGGCGGCAGCGGGACAAGCGAGGAAGACTTCAAGTCCTGCATCCACAACGGAATCTGCAAAATCAATGTGGCCACAGCCCTCCAGCTTGCGGTGACATCGGCGGTGACTGAATATGTCACGAAGGCGGACGCCAACTACATTGAGATGAAATCCGTCATCGAGGAAGCCACCAGAAAAGAAGTCGAACGGCATATCCTGCTGTTCGAAAGCAATGACAGGGCCTGATCGGCGGCAAAATAGCCCGGATAAATGAACAGGTGGCCCCTGGAATCATGCCCGCGGCCACCTGTTGATGAAGATATTCCTGAAGAACTCAAGTTTCGCACTTGCGAAACTTAAGCTGAAGACTCTACCTGACCATGTTCTTGGGATCAAGCACCTTGTCGAGGTCCTCTTTGGTGAGGAGGCCTTTCTCAAGGACGATGTCATAGACGGAGCGGTTGGTCTCAAGGGCTTCCTTGGCGACCTTGGTGCTGGCCTTGTAGCCGATGATCGGGTTTAGGGCGGTCACGATTCCGATGCTGTCCCTGACCATCTCGTAGCAACGCTCCTTGTTGACCGTGATGCCTTCCACGCATTTTGTGCGCAGAGTGTCCATTGCGTTCGTCAGCCAGGTGACGCTTTCCATGATGGACTCGGCGATGACCGGTTCCATGACATTCAGTTGAAGCTGTCCGGCCTCGGCGGCGAAGGAGACGGTCGTGTCGTTGCCGATCACCTTGAAGCAGACCTGGTTGGTCACTTCCGGGATGACAGGATTGACCTTGCCCGGCATGATTGATGATCCCGGGGCCATAGGAGGGAGGTTGATTTCCTTGAGGCCGCAGCGCGGACCCGAAGTCAGGAGCCTGAGGTCGTTGCAGATCTTGGACAGTTTCACGGCCAGCCTCTTGAGAGCCCCTGAATAGCTGACATACGCTCCGGTGTCAGGTGTCGCCTCCACCAGGTCCGGCGCGGCGATGAAACGCTCGCCCGTGAGTTCGGTCATCTTCTTTGCGCAGAGTTCAGCGAAACCCGGCTTTGCGTTGAGGCCGGTGCCGATGGCGGTCCCTCCCATGTTGATCTCATAGAGAAGGTTCACGTTCCTCTCAAGGTTCTGAACCTCTTCCTCAAGGTTGGTGGCGTAGGCGTGGAACTCCTGACCGGAGGTCATAGGCACGGCGTCCTGAAGTTGCGTGCGCCCCATCTTGATGACGTCTCTGAATTCCTCACCCTTTGCCTTGAACGCGCCGATCAGGTCCTCAAGGCTCTTCTCCAGTTTCCTGTTCATCCTGATGAACGCATAGCGGAAGGCTGAAGGGTAGGCGTCATTTGTGGACTGCGCGCAGTTCACATGGTCGTTGGGGGAGCAGAACTGGTACTCGCCCTTGCTGTGCCCCATGATCTCAAGGGCTCTGTTGGCGATGACCTCGTTGGCGTTCATGTTCACCGATGTGCCGGCTCCGCCCTGCATCATGTCCACGGGGAACTGGTCATGGAGCTTACCGTCGATGATTTCCCGGCAGGCGGCCACGATGGCGTCGGCGATGTGAGGTTCAAGTGCTCCGAGTTCCTTGTTCGTCTGTGCCGCGGCGAGCTTGATGCAGGCCATCGCGATGACGTACTCGGGGTAGTCGCGCATCCGAGTGTTGGAAATCTTATAGTTGTTGAGAGCCCTTTGTGTCTGAACACCATAGTAGGCCTCAGCCGGAACCTGAAGTTCCCCAAGAAGATCGGATTCAATCCGGAATTTCTCTTCGCTCATGATAAATCAATATTATCGGTTTATAAAAGGTTTCATTATTTGTCCGGCAAAGGTAAGTCCAAAAAAGATTATAAGCAAAAACGCCGCAAGGAATTTCAATCTAATATTCCTTATGCCCGGTCTGCATACCTCTTGGAACAGCTTTGCGGAGCCGGGACTTGATGCGGTTGCCCTGACAATCGCTGCGGACTGATTGGATTTCTGATCAGTAAGTATTACCTTTGCGCCCGTTAACAGTCAAGACATGATAAGAGCGTTAGGAACGGTTCTTCTGTTGGTTCTTTCCAACATATTCATGACATTCGCATGGTACGGACATCTGAAGCTTCAGGAGATGAAGGTCTCCACCGGCTGGCCCCTGATTCTGGTGATTCTTTTCTCATGGGGTGTGGCTCTTTTTGAATATTGCGCCCAGGTTCCGGCCAACCGTCTCGGCTTTTCAGGCAACGGCGGCCCGTTCAGCCTCATGCAGCTCAAGGTCATTCAGGAAGTCGTCTCCCTGCTTGTCTTCACCCTAATCGTCACCTTCCTCTTCAAGGGCGAGACCCTTCACTGGAACCACGTCGCCGCTTTCCTATGCCTCGTCCTCGCCGTCTTCTTCGTGTTCCTGAAGTAGGACCCCTTTGTGCCTCAGGCGGGAATCGAACCCGCACGGACATTTCTGTCCAAGGGATTTTAAGTCCCTCGTGTCTACCATTTCACCACCAAGGCGGAGAACTGCAAATTTACTAAAAAAAAGTTATTGATTAAGAAGCTGTTTAAAATTCGGGAATCATTTTTAAACAGCTTCTAAGGGAAGCCTCTACAAAACAGCAAACTAGTGGTCTGCTCCCGCTGTCAGAAGTACTTCTTCTCCTGACGATACAATGCTATGAAGATGAAAATCAGCACGGTGAACGCCCACAGGGACGAACCTCCGTAGCTCAGCAGCGGCAGCGGAATGCCGATCACAGGCATCAGACCGATGGTCATGCTGATGTTGATGAAGAGATGCATGAATATGCACGAGGCGACACAATAGCCATAGATCCTGGTGAAGGCCCCCCGGCTTTTCTCCGCATCGGAGATGATCCTCAGGATCAGGAAGATGTAGAGCGAGATCACGACAAGGCAGCCGATGAACCCCCACTCCTCGCCGACAGTGCAGAAGATGAAATCCGTACTCTGCTCCGGCACGAAACCGAAAGTGGTCTGCGTGCCGCCAAGGAATCCTTTCCCGGTAAGTCCTCCCGAACCGATAGCGATCATGCTCTGGTTGACATTGTAGCCGACACCTGCCGGATCCTCCTTCATGCCCAGCAGAACTTCTATTCTTTTGCGCTGATGATCCTGAAGGATGTTGTTGAAGATGAAGTCGGTGGAGAAAACCAGGGCGATTCCGGCGATCAGCGCGAGAGCGGACATCGACAGGAACTTCTTGCGGAGCTTGTAGCCCCGGACTGCCAAGAACGGAACGGCACATGCACACACGCCGATCAGGACATGGAGAGGCTTGATCTTTCCGGCGAACCCTTCCGGATCAAGTTTCCCGAGAATCCACGGCATGAGGCACAGCAGAAGGAACGCTCCGATGCAGATCCGGAGCGGTGTACCGATCTTATCGGCTTCCAGCATGTTGCAGACAAGCAGAATCCCGGCCATCACAAGCAGCGACACGTACGGCGAGACTGTCAGGGTCAGAATGAAGACCAGCGCGGCTATGCCGATGCAAAAAAGCCACCAGCCGGAGAGTCCTTCCCTGTACATCACGAATATGAATCCGACATAGACCAGCGCGGAGCCGGTCTCGCTCTCGGCCAGAATAACAACCATCGGGATGCCGATGATCAATGCGCCCAGAATGAAGTCCTTGAGCTTCGTTATCCTGAAATTGACCTGACTCATCAGTGTGGCCAGCAGCAGCGAAGTCGTTATCTTCGAGACTTCGGCCGGTTGGAAACGGACAGGACCGAATTCGAACCATGAACGGGATCCCTTGACCTCGACACCCAGGAATATGACGGCTGCAAGCAGACACAGTACCCCAAGATACAAAGGCACGGAGGCGCTTTCCCAGAACTGCGCGTTGATCATGAAGACGATGGCTGCGGCAAGTCCGAGCGCGGTGAGAATCCAGACGAACTGCTTGCCGCAGCGGAAATTGAAATCGATTATGCTTGCGGGACCGTCGGAATGGACCGAAGCGTAGATGTTGACCCATCCGATGAGGATCAGAAGCAGGTAGATGACCACCAGCGTCCAGTCAACACTCCTCTTTATGCCTCTTTCCGAAAAGTTCCCCATCCTTCAATCTATTTGTAAGCCTTGACCTTGGACATGAGATTGCCTTGCAGGACCCTGTCCTCCAAGGTGCGGCGCTGGTCGCCGATCTCCCCGTTGAGGTATTTCTCGACCAGCAGGGACGCGATAGGGGCCGCCCAAGTCGCTCCGAAGCCTGCGTTCTCTATGTAGGCTGCGACCGCGATCTTAGGATCGTCCTTCGGAGCGAAACAGATGAACACTGAGTTGTCCGCGCCTCTGGGGTTCTGCGCCGTGCCTGTCTTTCCGCAGATGTCCAGTCCCGGAACCGCGGCGATCGAGGCGGTTCCTCCCGACCCGAAGCCGCTGTTGACTGCCCTCCACATGCCCTGCGTCACCTTTTTGAAATTCGTGGTGTCCACCATCGTGTACTGCTTCTCGTAATATTTCGGATCGATCCCGACCCCCTCCGAAGCCTTCACTATGTGCGGAATCCTGTACCACCCTCTGTTTGCCACAGTGGCCGCCAGATTCGCGATCTGAAGCGGTGTGACACCAACCTCGCCCTGACCGATGGAGATCGAGATTATGGTGGTGAACTTCCATCCGCCCTTGCCGTAGATCCTGTTGTACAGTTTCGAGGCAGGGAGCGTTCCGCCCAGCTCCGCGGGGAAGTCGCTTCCGAGCTTGTGCCCGAAGCCGAAACTTTGGACATAGTCATTCCAGTTGTCCAAAGCCTCGCCTATGCCTCGGTATTTCTTGTTTTCAAGAATATTCTTCAGCACGTAGCAGAAGTAGCCGTTGCAGGACATCATTATCGCTTCTTCCAGCACGAGCGGGGACCGGTGAATGTGGCAGCCCAGTTTCCGGTTTCCGAAATGGTAGCCCTGGCTGCAAGGGTAGGCCGTTTCCGGCGTCAGAGTACCCTCCTGGAGGCCTATGAGGCCGTTGACAAGCTTGAACACGGAACCCGGAGGGTAAGACGCCTGTACGGCCCGGTTGAACATCGGCTTGTGCGGATCCTTGATGATCTCGTCGTAGTGCTGTCCGATGTCGGCCAGCATGCTCACATCGACTCCCGGGCTGGAAACCAGCGTCAGGATCTCGCCGGTCTTCGGCTCGATGGCCACAAGGCTTCCGACCTTGTTTCTCATCAGTGCCTGCCCATACTGCTGGAGATCCGCGTCGATTGTGGTGTGGATGTCGTGTCCCGGGACCGCCTCCTTGTCCATCTCCCCGTCCTTGTAGCGCTGCTCGATCTGGTTCCGGGAGTTGCGCAGGTAGATGTGGTAGCCCTTCTCTCCGCGGAGCTCCTTTTCCCGCGCGGCCTCGATGCCGGTCTTCCCGGCGTAGTCTCCGGAACGGTATTCCCCGGAGTGCTTGCCGATGTAGTCCGCGTCAACCTCGGAGACATAGCCGAGGAGGTTCCCACCGGCATTGACAGGATAGTCGCGGATGCTACGCACCTGTCCCGTGAATCCCGGGAAGTTGTACTGGATCTCGGCGAACTTCATGTAAGTCTCCGGTTTTATCTGCTTGAGCATCACGACGCTCTGGTAGCCGATGCGGCGGCGGTTCCGGGAATATTCATTCATCTTGCTCCGGATGAATTCCGGAGTCACGTTCAGCGCTTCCGCCAGCATCAAGGTGTCGAAAGGTCTCACCTCGCGGGGGGTGACAAGGATGTCGTAGGTGACTTTGTTGCTGACGATGATTTTTCCGTTGCGGTCGTAGATGATGCCTCTGCTGGGGTAGATGATCTGGTAAACCATCGAATTGTTGGAGGCGTTGATCTTGTACTTGTCGTCAATGATCTGGATGTAGAACAACTTCCCGAGAATGATGGCCGCGACGACAAGCAGGCCTATGATCAAAGTCTTGCCTTTACCCCCTGTCTTCATAGGTCAGCAGATTTATGAAGCAGACGGAAGCCAGATAGCTGACCGGAACGGAGAGACACAGTCTGACGGCAATGAACCAGAACGGTCTTGTGCCGGCGCAGTCCGCTATGATGTAAACAAGCAGGAACAGGGTGGTCATCACTATGACGGCCATCGAGACTTTCGCGAAGCCGTATTTCCAGACAGAGACAACCTCCTTCTGCTCGAAAGGCTCGTTGCCGAAGAACAGTCCGATGACAGGACGTCGCAGCAGGGCGACCGGAACCAGAGACATCGCATTGATCCCCAGAGTGCCTTCCGCAAAGAAGTCCACCGCCAGTCCGGTGGTGAAAGCGATCAGCATGGCGTTCACGGTGCCGATCTTTGTCGGAATGCACAGCACCATCATCGGCAGGATCGTCATCATCATGTAGGGCGTGAAATGGAAGTAGTTGCTCAGGATCATCTGGGCGACAGTCAGCAGAATGTAGGTGAAGGTGAGACTTTTTTTCATTTCTACGGCTGTTCTTCTTGTTTCTCAAGAGCCTCGATCTCCGCGGCTTTGGTGTTCGAGACAATGGTGACATATTTCAGAGCCTTGTGGTTCTGGAACAACTTCACCTCGATCTCGTTGGTGGCCCCGTTGATGATCCTGGACTCTCCCGCCACTCCGATCGGGATGTTCGGAGGAAAGATCGTGGAGTAGCCGCTGGTGTAAACCGTGTCTCCGGGAGAGAACTTGAACTGAAGCGGGATCTCCTTGAGGATCGCCCTGTCTGAACCGATCCCGTCCCATGCGAGCGGACCCACCGCCCCTGAGCCGCCGAGTCTCGCGCTGATGAACAGTTCCGTGTTCAGGAACGAGATCGCATAGGCGTAGTGTGGGCTGACGGCATCGACAATGCCGATGACTCCCTGCGGTGTGATCACTCCGCAGTTTCGCGTCACCCCGTCATCAGCGCCTTTGTCAATGATCAGATAGTTGTGCTGCGTGTTGACGCTGGACTTGATGACGGTCGCCGGGATGTAGCTGAATCCGTCGCTCGTCATCCTTGGCGCGGAGGTTGAATCCGCAGTCCTTGCCGCAAGTTCGTAGCTCCTGAGCTGTTCCCGCAGCCGGAAATTTTCCAGTGCCAGCTCATCGTTCTGCCTCTTCAGGGAGAAATAGGCGGAGGCGGATTGGGTCGCACCCCAGGTTCCGGCCATGAATCCGTGTGAGATCCTGGCGATCCAAAGCCTCTGGATCAGACTGTTGTGGGAGAGCATGAGAACAGCCGCTACCTCCAGGATGATGAAGACCGCGACTGTAATGATGCTTTTGGCAACAGACCTCTCCTTGGGCATTATCTCATCAGGAATGAATAATGTGATACCTTTTTCAGAGCGATGCAGGTACCTCTCGCCACGGCGCGCAGCGGATCCTCGGCGACATGGAACTGGATGTTGACCTTGTCTGTGAATCTCTTCGCAAGGCCTCGCAGGAGCGCACCGCCGCCGGAAAGGAATATCCCGTTCTCGACGATGTCCGAGTACAACTCCGGAGGAGTCATCTCAAGGACATGAAGGATAGCGGACTCCAGTTTCGCTATGGATTTGTCGAGGCAGTTGGCGATCTCCTGATGGGTGACGGCAACCTCCACAGGATGGGCTGTCATCAGATTCGGGCCGCGGACTATTTTCGGCTCCGGCTCCTCGTCAAGTTCCGGGATCACGGCTCCAACGGCGATCTTGATCTCCTCGGCGGTCGTCTCTCCGATCTTGAGGTTGTGCTGCTGGCGCATGTAGTACTGGATGTCGCTGTTGAACACATCTCCGGCGGTGTTGATGCTTTCCTGCGCCACGATGCCGCCGAGCGAGATGACGGCGATCTCGGCGGTGCCGCCTCCTATGTCAACCACCATGTTCCCTTTCGGAGCCTCGACATCAAGACCGATGCCGAGAGCGGCGGCCATCGGCTCGTAGATAAGATAGACATCCCTTCCTCCCGCATGCTCGCAGGAGTCGCGGACCGCCCTTATCTCCACCTGGGTGCTGCCTGAAGGGATCCCCACCACAACCTTGATGTTAGGGGTGAAAAGGGATCTGTTGTTGTTGATCTGCTTGATGAATCCTTTGATCATCATCTCGGCCGCGTTGAAGTCCGCGATCACGCCGTCCTTCAAAGGCCTTACTGTCTTGATGCCGGGATTCGTGTGCTCGTGCATGAGTTTGGCCTGCTGGCCGATCGCGATGCATTTGCCGGTGTTGTTGTCTATCGCGACAATGCTCGGCGCATCCAGAACGATCTGGTCATTCTTGAAAATGACGGTGTTGGCCGTTCCGAGATCCATCGCTATCTCCTGGGTCAGAAATGAGAATGCCATGACTGAAAAAAATCTGTTCTTTAACAACTTCTATAACAATTTGTAAATATACAAAAAAAGTTATATTTGCAAAGGATTATATGAACAGAAAAAGAATATTAATCGTTATGGCCGCCGGAAGCGGTGTCCGGATGGGGGCCGCTACGCCGAAACAGTTTCTGGATCTGGGCGGTGTCCCCGTTCTCCGCAGAACCATCGAGGTCTTTGTCTCGGCGGTTCCGGACATCAGGGTTATCACGGTTCTTCCGCAGGACCATATTCCTTTTTGGAAGGAATATTGTCTTTCTTCCGGCTTCGACTGCCCTCAGACATTGGTTTCCGGAGGCTTCACCCGCTTTCATTCCGTAAGGAACGCCTTGAGGAAAGTTCCGGACGGGGCCGTGGTGGCCATACACGACGGAGTAAGGCCGCTGCTCTCGGAGAATCTGATAATGAACATGTTCGCGCGGATGGATTCCGGTGGTGTCCGATCCCTGATTCCGGTCATTCCGTCCGTGGACACGCTGAAAGTCATTGACCGTGTCAAGGATGCCGGAGGGAAGGAGGTTCTGGTCTCTCCGGAAGGGGAGGACGTGGACAGAAGCCGGATTTTCGGGGCGCAGACTCCCCAGATGTTTCTGTCAGAGGACATCAAGGAGGCTTATTCACAAGCCTTTGACACCGCTTTCACCGATGACGCCTCTGTCGCGCGCAAAAAAGGAATACCCCTCTCGTTCTGTGACGGAGAGAGGCACAACTTCAAACTGACGTCTCCCGAGGACCTGTCCCTCGCCAGACTGATTATCTCGTCTTCTTCGCCGGCTCGCCGGACTGGAAAGTAGTCCGCTTGTAGTCCTTCACCCAGACCTGACGCTCGATCGCCTGGTCGAGTGAGATCATCGTTTCTGTGGACTGGATGTAGGGGATGTTCTGGATCGTGTTGATGAGGATCTCCATAAGATGGTCGTTGTCAAAGCAGTACGCCTTAAGGAGCAGGGCGGCCTTACCGGTCACGAAATGGCATTCCACAATCTCGGCGATCTTCTTGAGATTGGAGACAACCTCGGGATATTTGTTGGCCTCGGAAAGTGTCACGCTGATGAACGCGCAGACGTTGAGTCCCAGGGCCTGAGGTTTGACCAGCAGCCGGGATCCCGTGATGACGCCGTTGGTCTCCAGTCTTTTCACTCTCTGATGGATGGCGGCTCCCGAAACGCCGCACTCACGGGCGATTTCCAGGAACGGCATTCTTGCATTGTTGACCAGAAAGGAAAGGATCTTCTGGTCAATCTGATCGATGTGGTAAGTTGCCATTGCTTCCGATTTATAACTAAACAGCCGCTAAATTATGTAAAAAAACTTAAAAAATCAAGATTTCTTGAATCTTCTCCGCCCTTTTTCAGTCGGTTTGGAATTGTTAATTATCTCCAGGCAGGCTTCCTCGGTCAGGGTGGCGGCGTCCGTTTCTTTCGGGATCCGGTAATTCGAGCCGGCGTGCTTGATGTACGGGCCGTAGCGACCGTTGATGACCTGAATGTCGTTGTCCTTATATTCAGCCATCACTGAATTCGCCGCGGTCTTGTTCAGGCCTTCCTCGATGATCGCCGAACACTCCTCCAAAGAGATTTTGAGCGGATCCTTTCCGCGCGGTATCGAGAAATTCCTGTCCCCGTACTTGAGGAACGGTCCGAAACGTCCTTTCAACGCTATGACATCGGTCCCGTTGTACTGTCCCACGGTTCGTGGCAGCTGGAACAGCTTCAGTGCCTCCTCAAGGGTGAGGTTCTCGATGAGCTGGTCCCTGCCGAGGGACGCGTACTGGGCTTTCTCGCCCTCTCCTTTCTGGATGTAAGGGCCGAATTTGCCGAACTTCGCGACAATCCTGTTGCCTTCCGCATCCGTCCCGAGATCCTTTGACACATGGTTGTAGTTGCCGTCGTGCAGCACTTCGTCCACCTTCTTGTGGAACGGTGAGTAGAACTCCCCGATGACCTTGTTCCAGACAAGGTTGCCGCTTGCGATCTGGTCAAACTCCTTCTCGACGTTGGCGGTGAAGTCGTAGTCCATGATGTCGGTGAAGTTCTTCTCCAGGTAGTCGGTCACGATCATGCCGATCTCCTGCGGCAGGAGTTTCCCTCTCTCAGCCCCCACGGTCTCGGTTTTGGTCGTCTGCGAGATCTTCCCGTTCTTCAGTTCCAGATTGTCAACAGTGATTTTCCTGCCTTCCTTGTCGCCCTTGACGATGTAGCCGCGGCCGGTGGTGAGGGTGGCGATTGTCGGAGCGTAGGTGGAAGGACGCCCTATCCCGAGTTCCTCAAGTTTCTTGACCAGAGTGGCTTCCGAATATCTTGGCGGGGCGGCGGTGAACTTGCATCCCGCACATATTCCCTTTTCCTCCATGACCGTCCCTGTCCGGAGATCCGGGAGCATCACCTCCTCTTCCTCCGACTCGGGGTTGTCGGTGCCTTCGATGTAGAGTCTGAGGAATCCGTCGAACAGTACCTGGGTGGCCTGGGCGTTGAACTTCTCCGTCCTGTTGTCGGAAGAGATCTTGAGGGTCGTGTTGAGGACTTTGGCGTCGGCCATCTGCGAGGCGACGGTCCTTTTCCAGATCAGATTGTAGAGTTTCTGCTCCTGGGCCGTTCCCTCGATCCCGGTGTTTTCGATGAAGGTCGGGCGGATCGCCTCATGGGCTTCCTGCGCTCCCTTGCTGTGGGTCTTGAACTGACGTGTCTTTGAATATTCAGAACCGAAATTATCGGTGATGAACTTCTTTGCCGTGCCGAGCGCCAGGGATGAAAGATTTGTGGAGTCGGTTCTCATGTAGGTGATGAGACCGCGCTCGTACAGGCTCTGGGCAACCCTCATGGTCATGCTGACCGGGAAATGCAGCTTACGGGCCGCCTCCTGCTGGAGGGTTGAGGTCGTGAACGGGGCCGCCGGAAACCGGGCCGCCTCTTTCTTCTCTACATCGGAGACGGTGAATCCGGCTCCCGCGCAGTCCTGAAGAAACCCGCGGGCCTCTTCCAGAGTCTTGAACCTTGTGTCCAGGGTGGCCTTGACCTTCACCGAGGCCGGCAGACCGGCAGGATGGAAGACCGCTTCGACTTTGTAGTAGGCCTCATTTCCGAACCCCATGATCTCCTTCTCCCTTTCGACCACAAGCCTGAGCGCCACCGACTGCACGCGCCCGGCCGAGAGTTTCGGCTGGATCTTCCGCCAAAGGATTGGGGACAGCTCGAATCCGACAAGCCTGTCCAGAACCCTGCGCGCCTGCTGGGCGTTGACAAGGTTCATGTCTATGGAGCGCGGGTTCCGGACCGCATTCACGATCGCGTCCCTGGTGATCTCATGGAAGACAATTCTCCGTGTCTGTTCCTTCTTGAGTCCGAGAGTCTCGAAGAGATGCCAGGAAATCGCCTCTCCCTCCCGGTCCTCATCGGACGCAAGCCACACTGTGGAAGCGCTTCCCGCCGCTTTCTTCAGTTCGGACACAACTTTCTTCTTGTCGGACGGTACAACATATTCAGGAGTGAAGTCCTTTTCCACATCCACGCTCAGCTTCTTGTCTTGGAGATCTCTGATGTGGCCGAAACTGGATTTCACCACGTAATCGTTTCCGAGGAACTTCTGTATAGTCTTGGCTTTGGCCGGAGACTCGACGATAACTAGATTGTCTGCCATATTGTCCTATTTCATAGATAGTTTGCCATTTCAATCTGCAAAGTAAACCACAAACGGGGCAATTTTCCAAATTTTGTTTTAAATTTGTCCCTATTATGACCGAAGCGACTCGAAAGAAAATTACGAAGTGGTTCTGGATTCTGATCACGTTTCCGGTGCTGCTTCTCGTCTTCATGATAATCCTTGTCTGGGCGTTCGCAGACATCCCTTCCTTCAAGGATCTGGAAGACCCTGACAACAAGCTGGCCACCCAGATCATAGCCGAGGACGGGGAGATCCTGACGACCTTCCACATCGAGAACAGGACTTATGTCTCCTATGACGAGATCTCTCCGAATCTCGTCCACGCCGCCGTGGCCACGGAGGACGTGCGTTTCTACAAACATTCCGGAATCGATTTCAAGGGTCTGGGCCGTGTGCTTTTCAAGACGATCCTGATGCACAACTCAAGTCAGGGAGGAGGCAGCACCATCACCCAGCAGCTGGCCAAGACGCTCTATCCGAGAGCGGATGTCGGACGGAAGATCCCGGGGATCTACCATCTCAGGATGGTGTGGGTCAAGCTCAAGGAGTGGATCACCGCGGTCAAGCTGGAAAGGGACTACACCAAGGACGAGATCATGACGATGTACCTCAACTCGATCTTCTTCGGCAGCGGGGCGTACGGTGTGCGCTCGGCTTCGGAGACGTTCTTCGGCAAGCTGCCGTCCGAACTTTCGGTCGAGGAGAGCGCGATGCTTGTGGGTATGGTCAACAAGCCGACAAGGTACAATCCGGTTCTCAATCCAGACAAGGCTTTGACCAGAAGGAACTTCGTGATAGGCCAGATGGAGAAGGCCGGCTATCTGGACAAGGCTCAGAGGGATTCCATCCGCCTGATCCCCATCGATCTCAACTATGAGGTTCAGGATCACAATGCCGGTCTCGCTCCGTATTTCAGGGACATGATCCGCCGCGTGATGAATGCCGGAAAGCCTCGCAAATCAGACTATTACACAGTTGAGGACTACTCTGCGGACTCTCTCTCCTGGGCCTCGGACGACCTGTACGGCTGGCTTGAGAAGAACAGGAAGGCGGACGGTTCGAGGTACGACCTTGACAGGGACGGTCTGCGGATCTACACGACCATCAACTACAAGATGCAGAAATATGCCGAGGAGGCCGTCGCCGAGAGGATCCGCGACCTTCAGGCCGATTTCCGCCGCGACCTGCGGAGCAAGACCAACAAGCCGTTCTCCAACGACATCGACGCCGAGACCAGGGACAGGGTGATGCGTCAGGCAAGGCGCTGGAGCGACCGCTACCGTACCCTCAAGAAAGAGGGAAAGAGCGAGGCGCAGATTCTCAAGACGTTCTCCCAGCCCGTGAAGATGCGTGTGTTCGCCTATAATAAGAAAGGTTACGCCGACACCACCATGACACCGGACGATTCGATCCGTTACTACAAGTCCATCCTCCGCACCGCCTTTGTGGCGATGGAGCCGGGGACGGGACATGTCAAGGCCTATGTAGGAGGACCTAACTACCGTTATTTCAAGTACGACAATGTCCGTCAGGGCAAGCGTCAGGTCGGCTCCACGATCAAGCCGTTCCTCTACACTCTGGCCATGCAGGAGGGTATGACCCCTTGCGACAAGGTCGTGAACCTGCCTCAGACTTTCGTCCTTCCGGACGGCAACACATGGACTCCGCGAAGCACGGACAAGGATGAGTGGATAGGAAAGACAGTGACTCTCAAATGGGGTCTGACCAACAGTTCCAACAACATCTCGGCCTACCTGATGAAGCAGTTCGGTCCCGAGGCGATGGCCGACATGATGCGCAGGATGGGGATCCGGAGCCACATCGACGAGGTTCCCGCTCTCTGCGTGGGTCCGGCCGACCTGTCGCTTTGGGAGATGGTGGCCGCCTACAACACATTCCCGTCGAGGGGTGTTTACATCGAGCCTCTTTTCGTGACCAGGATAGAGGACAAGCAGGGCAATGTCATCAGCGAGTTCACAAACCGCAAGCGCGAGGCGATAGGTGAGAACACGGCTTACTTGATGGTCAATCTGATGGAAGGCGTGGTCCAGGGCGGTACCGCCATCAGGCTCCGCTACCGCTACAAACTGATGGGGGAGATCGCGGGAAAGACCGGAACCACCAACGACAATGCCGACGGATGGTTCATCGGCTACACGCCGACTCTGGTGGCCGGGGTATGGACGGGTGCGGAGGACAGGCAGGTGCACTTCCAGTCGATCACCTACGGGCAGGGGGCGCACATGTCCCTTCCTACCTGGGGAATATTCATGCGCAAGGTCATCGCCGACGGCACGCTTGGAGTCTCGGAGAATGACAGGTTCATCGCGCCGGCGGGAGTGACCCTGAACCTCGGGTGCACCGGCGGGGATGAGGATGCCGTGGCGGATGTGCAGCGGAAGACGGAAGACTATTATTTTGAATGATGGCGAATATGTGCAAGTACCGGAAGATAGCTGTGATTTACGGAAGCGACTCCTCGGAATGGGAGGTTGCCTGCCGCAGCGGGGAGTTTGTGGCCTCCCGCATCGATGGGACGAAATACGATGTCTATGAGATTTTCGCGCGTTTCGGCAAGTGGTCGCTTGTGGCCATGAGGAAGCGGGACGCCATGAGGATTCCATTCGCCGAGGGAGCCAGGCCGGAGATTGACAAGACTGACTTTTCAGTCAAGGTCTATGGCGAGAAGATCAATTTTGACTATGCCTACATAATGCAGCATGGAACCCCCGGGGAGAACGGTCTGCTTCAGGGCTATCTGGAGATGCTCGGGATTCCGTTCAGCAGTTGCAGCGCCTTTGTCTCCGCGGTCGCCTTCGACAAGTTCTCCTGCAAGAGTTATCTGCGGGGGGTGGACTTTGTCAAGTGTGCTCCGGATGTGTTTGTCCGCAGCGGGATGGACATCGACGCTGTCTGCGGAAAGGTTGCCGGGACATTGAAATTCCCTGTGTTCGTGAAGCCTACGGACGGTGGCTCAAGTTTCGGAATAACCAAGGTGCACAAGGCAGAGGATCTCCCGGAGGCGATCCGCTTCGCTTTCTCGGAAGGGCCTTCGGTCATCGTCGAGCAAGGAGTGTCGGGGCGGGAGTTCACCTGCGCCGCCTACTCCGATGCGGAAGGAGTCAAGTCTCTGCCGGTGATCCAGGTCGTCACGGAGAACGACTATTTTGACTACGACGCCAAGTACAACGGTCACAGCCAGGAGATCTGTCCGGCGCCGATCGGCGAGGACCTGAGCGGGCATATTCAGGAAGTAAGTAAAAGAATATACTCGCAGCTCGGTTGCTCCGGCGTGGTGAGGATGGACTACATTCTGGCGGATGACGGCCTTTATTTCCTGGAAGTCAACACGATTCCGGGCATGACAAGCGCCTCGCTCGTACCCAAGATGATCCGCACCGCCGGACTCGACATCACTGATTTCCTGACAGGAATCATTGAAAATTCATAATCGTCTGATCTGGATTTATGCTATTGAAGGATTTCATCAATGGGGGAGTGGCTCGATTGGAGTCTCTCTACCCGGCCAAGGAGGCGAGAAACATCATGCTGATGCTTTGCGAGAGCAGGATCGGCACGAAGAGTTACACGCACATCGTGGAGCCCGGGTACCAGATCGAGGACAAGGCTTTGGAAGGACTCGGCGCGGATCTGGAGCGTCTGGCATCGGGTGAGCCTGTCCAGTACGTCATAGGGTTTGCGGATTTCTGCGGCCTCAGGTTCAAGGTCAACCCGGATGTGCTTATCCCGCGTCCGGAGACCGAACTTCTGTGCCGTGAGGCGATAAAGGTAGGCTCAAGGGTGCAGAGAATGAGAAAAGCCTACGGAAAGTCCGCCAGATCTGTCAGGGTTCTGGATCTCTGCACCGGCTCAGGATGCATAGCCTGGACGGTGGCTCTGAACATTCCCGGAGCGGAGGTCGTGGGTGTGGACATCTCTGAAAACGCCATTGCCGTGGCGCAGGGGCAGGATCTCCTCCAGACGCCAAAGGAGACGAAGATCATCGCTCCGCATTTTGTTGTCGCGGACGTTCTCGCCGAGCCGCAGACCTTCGCGGAAGGGGAGTTTGATCTGATTCTTAGCAATCCTCCCTACATCATGGAATCGCAGAGATCCCGGATGCGGGTCAATGTCCTCGGCTTCGAACCGTCAACGGCTCTGTTCGTGGGGGATGATGATCCTTTGGTGTTCTACCGTTCCATCGCCAGGCTCTCAAGTGAGCTTCTGGCACCCGAGGGTGTGGGCATGACCGAGATCAACGAACTTTTCGGACCGGAGACGGCCAAGGTTTTCAGTGACGCCGGATTCCAGAAAACCGAGACGATCAAGGATTTTTACGACAAAAACCGCTTTGTGTTTTATTCAAAATAGACCCTGCACACACTCCTGTGCATGATTTTTACAAATAGCCGTGGAATTTTTGTGTCCACGGCTGTTTTTGTGTCCCTTTGTGCTGTATTAACAA
>CAVIGZ010000010.1:0-42123 GCA_963642565.1 Bacteroidaceae bacterium
CTACATATTCAGGAACAGTGAAGACTTCCAAAGGATCCCAGAATGGATCGAGGAGAGTGGAGGAATTCCCAGGCGTCTCGCCGAGGCGTGCGAGGTTGCGGCGTTCAGCAAGGAGAAGAGACATAAATACGAGACAGACAAGATGAACGAGTGGGACATTCAGGCGCAGCGTGAATTCGCCGAGCGCAAAGGCTTCGAGAAAGGCTATGCCGACGGCAAAACTGAAGTGGCCAAGGCTTTGCTGGGCATCGGGATGCCCGTGGAGCAGATCGTAAGCGTCACGGGGCTGTCATCCGAGACAATCGAGGGCCTTAAGTAAAGCCCATAGTTACACAACATCGCCGTCTCCACGTCCGCCTGACCAGCCATCCGCCCGGCGGGCCGGACCCGCCCTGCCGACATCGGCGGCACGGATGCTTTCACCGGCGCTGGCGGAGGGCTTCGAAGAGGAGGATCGCGGCGGAGACGGAGACGTTGAGGGAGTCGAGGGAACCGAGCATCGGGATGCGGATGCGGGTGTCGGCGGCTTCCCGCCAGAGATCTGTCAGGCCGGTGGACTCGGTGCCCATCACGATGGCGGTGGGCTTCCTCATGTCGGTGTCGTAGTACAGGGAGGAGTCCTGAAGCTGGGCGGTGAGGATCTGAATATGTCTGCTCCGGAGCCAGGCCACCGTCTCCTCGGAAGATGCAATGGCCACCTGTCTGGAGAACACGGCCCCGATGCTGGCCCGGATCAGATTCGGGTTGTAGAGGTCGGTGAGCGGGTCGCAGATGATGACGGCATCGGCTCCGGCGGCGTCGGCGCTCCTTAGCACGGCTCCGAGGTTGCCCGGTTTCTCCACGCTCTCAAGCACTATCACCAAAGGATTCTCTCCGAGCTTCAAATTCTCTAAAGTCCGCTCCCGGTACTCCACCTCGGCGATGACCCCTTCCGTGCCGCCTCTGTAGGCGATCCTGCCGTAGAGTTCGAAAGGAACCTGCACGACACCGACCTTCGGGTTCAACCTTTCCGCCTTGCCCAGGATGTCGTTCAGTTCCTCTTCGGAGAGGATCTCCCCGCAGACGAAAAGCGTCCCCGGCACGAATCCCGCGTCAAGGCAGTGGCCGAGTTCCCTGCGGCCCTCGACCACGAACAACCCTTCCGACCGCCTCAGTCTGGACTTTTCCTGAAGCGCCAGCAACTCCTTGATCTTCGGGTTCTGCGCTGATGTGATGTTCTCGATTCTCATGATGTGGAAGAAAGATTCGCTTAATGAATGTCTGAAATTTTCCGCACGGAACGAAACTCAAGAATCGCCGATATATTCAAACCTCAGAAAGCAAGAAGGGTGACTCTGACTGGCGGTCACGGTCACCCTCCCTGAAGATTCAAAATTGATCATTCCTCGTTCCCGGAGTTCCTCGCGATCTTCTCCGGACGCATCTGAGGGAAGAAAAGCACGTCCTGGATGGTGGTCTGTCCGGTCATGAACATCGTCAGACGGTCTATGCCCATTCCGAGGCCGGAGGTCGGCGGCATTCCGTACTCAAGGGCGCGCACGAAGTCGTAGTCGATGAACATCGCCTCGTCGTCGCCGTGGCTCTTGAGGGCCGCCTGCTCCTCGAACCTCTCCAGCTGGTCGATCGGGTCGTTGAGCTCTGAATATGCGTTCGCGAGCTCCTTGCCGCAGACGAACAGCTCGAACCTCTCGGTGAGGGTCGGATCCTCGCGGTGCCTCTTCGTCAGCGGAGACATCTCGACAGGGTAGTCGATGATGAACGTCGGCTCGACGAGATGCTCCTCGCAATATTCCCCGAATATGGCGTCGATCAGCTTGCCCACGCCCATCGAAGGCTCGAACTCGACATTCAGCTTTTTGCAGGTCGCGCGCAGCTCGTCAACTCCCATGCCCTTCACGTCCACACCGGCATATTCCTTGATCGCCTCAAGAATAGGCAGCCTGCGGTAGCCGGCCTTGAAGTCGATCTCCCTGTCGCCGATCTTCACGACCGTCGTGCCGTGCAGCTTGAGTGCGATCTTCTCGAGCATCCTCTCCACGAAGTCCATCATCCAGATGTAGTCCTTGTAGGCCACGTAGATCTCCATGCAGGTGAACTCCGGGTTGTGGGTCTTGTCCATGCCCTCGTTGCGGAAGTCCTTGGCGAACTCATAGACTCCGTTGTAGCCGCCCACGATGAGCCTCTTGAGGTAAAGCTCGTTGGCGATCCTCATGTAGAGGTCGATGTCGAGGGCGTTGTGGTGGGTGATGAACGGGCGGGCCGTCGCTCCTCCCGGGATGGCCTGGAGAATAGGGGTCTCGACCTCGAGGCAGCCGGCGGCGTTGAAATATTCCCGCATCGTGGCGATGATCTGCGCCCTCTTGACGAAAACGTCCTTCACCTGAGGGTTCACGATGAGGTCCACGTACCTCTGGCGGTAGCGGAGCTCGGGGTCGGTGAACGCGTCGTGGACAACCCCGTCGACCTCCTTGACGATAGGAAGGACCCTGAGCGACTTGCTCAGGACCGTCAGTTCCTTGGCGTGGACGCTGATCTGGCCGGTCTGGGTGATGAAGGCGAAACCCTTGATCCCGATGATGTCGCCGATGTCAAGCAACTTCTTCCAGACGGTGTTGTACATCGTCTTGTCCTCGCCGGGGCAGATCTCGTCCCTCTTGACGTAGATCTGGATCCGTCCCGTGGCGTCCTGGATCTCGCCGAAAGAGGCTGCTCCCATGATCCTGCGGGACATCAGACGGCCGGCGACGCAGACTTCCTGGAAGTTGCCTTTCTCCGGGTCGAAGCCGGTCTCGATCTCCTTGGCGGTCGCGTTGACCGGGTAGAGCGGGGCCGGATAAGGATCGATGCCCAATTCCCTTAATTTTGCGAGAGACTCGCGCCGGATTCTCTCCTGTTCGCTGAGTTCGATGTTTGCCATAATATGGATGTTTTTAATATTCAGTTAATAGTCAATGCAAGAGACCGGATTGGAAAGTCCGGAACATGCAAAAATAACACTTTTGATTCACATTCTGAAATTAAATCCGTACCTTTGTCTATTATGGGAAAAGAGCGCAAATGGATTCTGAAGGAACCGGCTGATCCTGAGAAGGTGGGAAGGCTTTCCGCCGAGCTGGGGATCGACCGGGTTCTCGCCGACCTTCTCGTCAAGAGGGGAGTCGAGACTTTCGAGCAGGCGCGCTCGTTCTTCCGTCCGAGTCTCGGGGATCTCCACGATCCGTTCCTGATGAAGGACATGGATGTGGCCGTGGAGAGGGTCCGCAAGGCGATCACGAGCGAGGAGAAGATTCTGGTTTACGGTGACTACGACGTGGACGGCACCACCGCCGTCTCGCTGGTGTATTCATTCCTCAAGAGGTACTCCTCGAAGGTGGATTTCTACATTCCGGACCGCTACGACGAGGGTTACGGGGTGTCCTACAAGGGCATCGACTGGGCCGGCGACAACGGTTTCGGACTCATAATCACCCTGGACTGCGGCATCAAGGCCAACGAGAAGGTTGAATATGCCGCCGCGAAGGGGATCGACATGATCATCTGCGACCACCATCTTCCGGAGGACACGCTTCCGCCGGCCGTGGCGGTGCTGGACCCCAAGAGGGAGGATGACACCTATCCGTTCGACGATCTGAGCGGCTGCGGAGTGGGCTTCAAACTCGTGCAGGCATATTCACAGAAATTCGGGATTCCGTTCGAGACTTTGATTCCGCTGCTGGATCTGCTGGTGGTGAGCATCGCGGCGGATCTCGTGACGATGGTGGGGGAGAACCGGATCCTGGCCCACTTCGGATTGAGGCGGCTGAACGAGAATCCCCGCAAGGGGCTTCATGCGATGGCGACTCTCTCGAAGCTGGAGCTTGGCCATCTTACCATCGATGACATCGTGTTCAAGATCGGCCCGAGAATCAACGCCGCCGGAAGGATGGAGACCGGCCGTCTGGCCGTGGAGCTGCTGACCGCCTCCGACGACCATGTCGCCACCATCATCGGCGAGAAGATCAACGACAACAACAACGACCGCAAGAACATCGACAGGGAGATCACCAAGGAGGCTCTTGAGATGGTCCAGAACGGTGCGGCGCTCTCGGCGGATGCCGCCACGATAGTTTACAATCCGACCTGGAACAAGGGGGTCGTCGGGATTGTGGCCTCGCGTCTTGTCGAGGCGTTCTACAAGCCTACCATCGTGCTGACCAAGTCGAACGGGTTCATCACCGGATCAGCCCGGAGCGTGGCAGGGTTCGATCTCTACGAAGCCATCGAGAGCTGTGCGGACCTGCTTGAGAATTTCGGGGGGCATGTCTATGCGGCCGGTCTGACTTTGAAGGAGTCCAATCTGGAGGAGTTCGTCGGCAGGATCAACAGGTTCATCGCAGGCAGGATCACCGAGGAGATGCTGACGCCGATGACCGACCTTGACGCCAAGCTGGAGTTCAGCCAGATCACTCCGAAGTTCTTCCGTCTTCTGAAACAGTTCCAGCCTTTCGGCCCGGGCAACACGAATCCGGTCTTTCTGACCGAGAATGTCTCCGACGGCGGCAACGGGCGCAAGGTGGGGGCGGGCGGAGTCCACATGAAGCTGGACCTGATCGACGAGCAGCAGCCGTTCCACCAGATTCCGGCGATCGCCTTCAACATGTCCGAGTTCTACGACTACATCAAGACCGGCAACCCTTTCGACATCTGCTACTCCATCGTCGAGAACTACTACCGCGGCAACACCACCCTCCAGCTCCGCATCAAGGACATCAAGGAGCGCGAGGAGTTCATTTAGCGGCGGGTTCTACAACAAAGGAATATTCCTTGTGCGGGTGAAGGGACTCGAACCCATACGCTTGCGCACCAGATCCTAAGTCTGGCTTGTCTACCAGTTTCAACACACCCGCAAACCTTTCGGCAGGGGAATCCTGATGATGTGGAAGGTTCCCGCAGGGAGTCCGGATTAATTGGAAGCAGCCCTCGCTCCGCAGTCCGAAAGGATTGCAAAGATAGTTGAATTCCGGTAATATTCAAATAAATCTTTCCGGTGCGGCTGACACCTTTGGTCCGGTTCGGGAATCATTTGGGACGAGATGCCGTGAAGTGCCTTTCGGCAGGTTCGGGAGAACGGCTAATGGGCGGCACCGGTGACGGATTCGAGGGCCTGGAGGGTCTTCTTCTCCTCGGCGGAGAGGTCTTCGGTCAGGGAGGCGGAGTAGTCCAGCTCCTTCTTTCTGGATTCTATGGCTTTCTGGGACAGCTCGTTCTGCCGGAGAGCCTGCTCCACTCCTTTCTCGAAAATGTTGTGGATGGCGTTGACCAGATTCACCCTCAGGTCGTTGACCTGCTTGTCGAACAGAGGGATGTTGCGGCTCTTGTACTTGGTCTTGCCGAGTTTCCAGCGCCAGTCATCGAACGAACCGTCCAGATTGATTCCGAACTTGAACGGCACCGGGGACTTGATGGCGGAAAGATGGTACTTGAACTTCTGGTCGAAACGCTGCAGGCCGCTTGCGGCGATGGAGTAACGGTCCACGTTCAGAAGGAACGGGAAGATCTCCAGCTGGTTGTCCTTGATGATGCCTTGGATGGACAGCGACTCGATGTGGCTGGAATCCCTGTCCCTGAACATCAGTGTCCTGCGCAACTTGTTCAGATCCCCGCTCTCGGCCAGGGACAGGTCCCGGCCATTGATCGTGACGATGCCGCTGAGGGACGGAAGCACGATGTTCATGGACGTGTCGATGGCGCTGGTGGCGGCGATCTCGCAGTCCAGAAGACCCTTGAAAGCCTTGAGCATAGGCACGATGCTGTCAACGGCCGGGAAGAGCTGGATCACCTTCTCGGCTGTGATGCCGGCGAGAGTGAGGTCGAAGCCCGCCTTGAGGTCTTTCTTGGTGCGGGTCGAGTAGAACCCTTCCAGATGGACGTCCCCCATGTTCGTCATGGCCAAAGTGTTGGTCGCCTGAAGACAACGCTCCTTCAGCACAAGGTCTGAGGACACCCGCGTCGTCTCAAGGTTTGAATACCTTATCCTGTTCGCCGCAAGCGAAACCTTGGCGTTGAGGTTGGCCGGCAGAACGAGCAGGGATGCCGTGACGGTGGAGTCGGCGGAGTTCAGCTCCTTGACAGATTTCAGGTAATCGTCGTCGTCAACATCTGAGAGAGCGGCATTGCGTCCCGGAGGCGTGAAATTCCTGCCGGCCTCCAGCGCGATGAGAATCTCGTTGAGGTCAATCGTGCCGGATGTGATTCCGAGATCCAGATAGAGCCTGCCCTTGCCGGAGGTGAGGAGCCTTCGGATTCCGGACATGGTTCCGGTGGCGGAGATGTCCGACGCTCCTGATTTCAGCGACAGTTCCTTCAGATCGATCGTGTTGTTGGAGAACTTGCCGTTGAATCCGGTGATCCTGTTGTCAAGAGGGTAATATGGAGAGATGACAAGCCCCTCGGCCACATTGATGTCTCCGGTGACGCTCCAGTTCCTGATGTAGTTCGCGATGGATTCGCCAAGCTGGATCCGGATGTCGCTCTTCTCGAAGTCCTTCTCGGACAGGTAGTCCGGCAGCGCGGCTCCTCGTCTTCCCGCGAACGCTTTCCTGAACAGGGAGTCGCGCCTCACTCCTGGATAGACCCTTTGCAGAGAGTCCAGAAGATGTTTCCTGCGGGCCTGCCTCTCGACGGAATCAGGATGGGCGGAGACGGAGAATCCGGCGTCACTTACGGAGATGCGGTTGAATCCTTCCCGGACGGTGATCTTCTTGTTCCTGCCGGAAAGGCTGAGAAAAGGCACGGTGCGTTTGCCGATGATCTCATGGCTCAGTCTGAAGGTGTTCGTGGAGCCGAGGACTCCGACGAAGCACGAATCCAGATCCATCATCCCGACAGAGGAGATGTCAAGATGTCCGTGGAGCGGATGCCGGCCGGGATCTCCGGCCATCGGCTCTTCTGAATTGTGCGCCGAGAGCCGCACGCCTGTGCCTCTGATGAAGGTCGAGGCGCCGTATTCGGCGAACAGGCTGTCGATCGCCACGGACAGTCCGGTGTGGCGGTGACCATGCTCCCCGGCAGCCTCATGGCCGTCCTCGGCGTGGCTGAACTCTCCGAGGCTGATGTCCGTGTGGCCGATGTGGACGGACAGGGTGTCTTTCGGGACGCTGATCCTGATCCCGTCACTCTCAAGCAGCCCTTCCAGCCCGATCTCCGAGAAGTTGAACGCATCCAGCTGCGATAGGCGGAATCCTCCTTTGACGGTGCCGTCAAGGTTCCCGTGGGCGGTAAGGCCGAGGCTGTCCGGAAGGTAGGTTGCGAGGGAATCCAGGATCAGATGGATGCCTGACCGGATCTTGAACCGCGGGTCAACGCCAAGCAGATCCTCCGCCGTGCCGCTCAACGTCACCTTCATCCCGCCCACACTGAGGCAGAAGTCCGGAATCTCGGCGGAGAGCCGTCCGTCCTCGCTCTTTGCGGTGATGTCCAGGTCGAAACGTCCGTCATTTTCGATCCCTTCCCAGCCGAGACGCGAATCCGGAACCTGAACCCGCACGGAAAGTGGCGGCAGAGCGCCGGTGCTCTTGTCGTAGAAACCGTCGCAGGAGGCGTTGACGGTCAGCAGTGCGTCGGTGCGCAACTTCTTCAGAACCGGGAAGTTGTCTCCGAAATGTTCAACCAGTTCCTTGACGGATGCCTTGTTGACTCCGGCCGCCGCCTTTATGTGAATATTCTTCCCCGAAAAGTCGGCTCTCCCACTGGCATCCAGGTCGATGGTGGCAACCGAAGCCCGCAGGTTCGGGGCCGACACGGCCTTTTTGTCAAGTTCCGGGAATATTACCCCTTCAACCCTGATCGGAACCGACATCCTGCCGGACGATTTCAGACCGAGGAACAGGCGGGACGTGAGGTCCACACCGAAATGACCGGCGCGCTCCTTGATCCCGAGATGTTCAACCCCGAGAGCTACGGTGTCCGCCGGAAGCCGTCCGGCCACGAAAAGCGAGTCCATCTCCAGACTCACCCTCTCGATTTTCCCCTTCCTTGCATCGTAATGTCCTTTGGCTGAAAGACTTTTCAGGAATATGCATCCGAAGACGGTGTCCGCCTGGCTGGTGTAGACCACGAAAGGCCGCCCGTCAAGACTGACCTTGCCGATCGAGACGGGAGGCAGGGTGCAGGACGAAGAGTCCTCCTCTACGGAGCCGACTCTGAACATGTTCCAGTTCGCCGAAGCCGAATCATATTGATGTGCGAAGACTCTCGGCCGCTCCAGCATCGCATGACGGATCCGGATCTTTCCTACCGCCGCCGCAAGGTAGTTGACTGAAACCGACAACTTTCTGAAATGCGCCAAAGTGTCGGCCATCTCTCCGCGTCCGGCGCCGAGCAGGTAACCTCCCGGAGCGTCCGTCGAGTCGAAAGCCGCGAACCTGTCGTGAGGGTAGGTGACGGAAAAGTCATCTATCGTGACGTTGAGGTTCGGGAAGCTCTTGAACATGGAGGCCTTGATGCCGGAGAACGTGACCGTTCCGTCAACATATTCACCGGCCACCCTGTCCGCCATGCGCGTGAGTACGGTGGAATTCAGGGCCACCTGCAGCACAATCACGACAAGCGCCCATATTCCCGAAAACGTCCAAAGCACCGGTTTGAGCCGGCGCCAGGAGCCACGTCTGACAATCCCCTTTCCCATGACAGCAAATATACTAAAAAATCGGGCCGCAAAACAGCGGTCCGATCGTGGATTCGATGTCAGACTTGATTACTGCTCTTCGAGCAGACGGAGGTGCTGGACATAGATGGCTTTCATCTTCGCAGTCCTTTTCTTCACTGAAGGCTTCTCGAAGTTCTTGCGGGCGCGGAGCTCGCGGATGGCGCCGGTCTTCTCGAATTTCCTCTTGAATCTCTTCAGAGCCCTTTCGATGTTCTCGCCTTCCTTGATAGGAACTATGATCATTGTGCTGTTACCACCTCCTTTTCTTGTCTTTGGCGATCTTTTTGATCCATATCCCTTTTCTCATCAGTCATGTGCCCCGGCACACTCCTTCTTCAAAAAAGGATCTGTCGTCAAAAATCTTCGCCAAATTTATCCTTGCGATCTTTTTGATCTGTAAAATCTTCTACAATTCCGCGGCGATTTATTCGCCGCTTCCTTTTTTGCGGGTGCAAAGATAAGGAAAAAATGTTAATTTTGTCAAAACAAAAATGTTATTTCGATGGATAGTCCGTTTTTGTACAACAGATTCGTGACCGGCCAGCATTTCATCGGCCGGAAAGAGGATTGCTCCATCCTGACCAACCTGCTGATCCAAAATGAGAACGTGGTGATCTGGGAGCCGTTCGGCACCGGCAAGAAGTCACTTGTCCATCAAGTGTTCACAAAACTCAAGGTCGATGGTGAGGCTCTGACCGTCGGAGAGATGACCGCTTTGGACACACGTGAGGGGGAAGCGTTCGTCAAAAGGCTCGGCGCCGCCGTCATTCGTCTGTCGGCCTCCACTCCGGATGAGTACGAAAGGATAGTCACAACCCATCTGGGAGGCACGCACTGGGTTTTCGACCGCAAGGCGTTCTCGGATCTGGACATCATCCTTTCCACCAACTGGGATCTGGACGACAGGGATCTCAAGGCCGTCCTCAGGCTTCCTTACTCCCTCGCGGCCGAGAGGGGCGAGAAAACGTTCATGATTGTGGACGAGTTCCAGAATCTGGATCTGGCGGATGACGGGGAACGGATCTTCAAGCTGATGGAGGAGGTGATGGACGAGGTGCGCGCGGAGGGGGCGAGGATCTTCTCCTACATATTCATCGGTTCAAGGGTGAATGCGATGGAGGACATATTCATAAAGCGCCATTTCTTCTACCGCCGCGCCACCCGTCTGGAACTGAGCGAGGTGGAGGAGCGGGAGATTGTCGAGCACATCATCAGGGGGTTCCTCGCCAGCGGCAAGGTCATAGACAGGGACCTGATCAGCGGGGTGTGCCGCCTTTTCAGGAGCAACCTTTTCTACGTCAATCACTTCACGTCCATCTGCGACTCCCTGTCAAAAGGCTACATAATGAAGCCTGTCCTGCTGGAGGCGCTCGCGGCCATGATAGCCATCAACCGCAGCCGCTTCATTGCGATGATGAACGACCTGACCACTTTCCAGGTGAGCCTGCTGAAGGCTGTCATCGACGGCTGGTCCAAATTCAGTGCGGCGGAGGTGATCCGGAAATATTCCTTGAACTCGTCGGCAAACGTGAGCCGTCTCAAGGACGCTCTGATGAAGAAGGAGATCCTGACATTCGTCGGCGAGGACGCCAGGCCGGTGATCCTGGATCCGCTGTTCGAGTACTGGCTCAAGGAATGTTATTTCAAAAAGAACCAATGATTTGCGAATATTCCCTCTTGCGGCGCGCCATCTGCGCACGCACGGAGGAGCGGAGGCATGAATATGAAAGCGAAACAGAAGATCGCCGTTCTGACGGGCGCAGGGGTGAGCGCCGAGAGCGGACTCGGCACATTCAGGGGCAACAACGGACTTTGGGGTGAATATGATCCCGAGGAGGTGGCGTCGATTCAGGGCTGGTACCGCAACCGCGCCCTGGTTCTGGATTTCTACAACGGTCTGCGCGGGAGGCTCGCCGAGGTGAAGCCGAACGCGGCGCATCGCGCCATCGCTGAGCTGGAGAAGGAATATTCAGTGACGGTCATCACCCAGAACGTTGACAATCTGCACGAAAGGGCCGGAAGCACGAGGGTCCTGCACCTTCACGGCGAGGCGACAAAGGTACGTCCCGAGGATGGGGAATATGACCGGACATATTCGGAAAAGGAGGTCATCGACATCGGCTACGGTGAGGTCCATCTTGGTGACAAGGCTCCGAACGGCAGCCAGTTGCGTCCGCACATAGTCTTCTTCGGCGAGGCCGTCCCGAACATAGAGAAGGCCATCGACATCGTCTCCGCCGCCGACATCATGCTGATCGTCGGCACCTCCCTGAACGTCTATCCCGCCGCCGGCCTCTACCGCTACGCCCCGAACGGCGCCCCGGTTTACCTCATCGACCCCGAGGACGTCGCCGTCCGCGATCCCCGCATCACCCACATCCGCGAAGTCGCCACAAAAGGCATGGAAACGTTCCGGGAAATGCTTGCAAAGGCGTTTTAAGTTTTTTTTAACTCCGGCGTTAACCTCTGCTAATCAAGAATTATCCCATAATTATTGTGTGGCCGCTAATTTTGCGGGAAAAGTGACCACATTATGACATCTTTACTCTCATCACTGATTATGATGTTGACGGTGTTCTCCCATCCTTTCGCTCCGTCGGAAGGGTTGGTGAACCGTCTCGAAAAGGAACACAGGCAGGAAATCTGCCTTAACGGGCATTGGCTGTTCCAGGCGGTGCCTGTACCGGATGATTGGGAGTATGGAAAAGGCAATCCTCCGGAGCTGGCCGCACCGTCTCCGGAAGGCTGGGATAAGACCTTGATAAGGATCCCTTCACCATGGAACGCCAACAGTTTCGCGATCCATAATCTTGAGGGGCCTGACCACCGGGATTTCCCGTCCTATCCAAAGGAATGGGACAATGTCCGTATGGCTTGGATGCGAAAGACAGTGACTGTGCCTCAGGAGTGGACCGGAAAACGTCTCATGCTTCATTTTGAGGCTGTGGCCGGATTTGCGGAAGTTTATGTGAATGGATGCAAGGTGGCGGAGAACTTTGACAACTTCCTGCCGTTCGAGGCGGACATAACGGATGTCGTCGAGCCGGGAAAGAAGGCGGAGATTCTTGTTGGAGTCCGCAGCCTGAGTCTTTTTGACGACAATTCCACGATCGGGCGAAGGGTGATCCCGGCAGGCTCGATGTGGGGAACCCACATAAGCGGTATCTGGCAGGATGTCTTCTTGACAGCGTTACCGCAAATCCATGTGGCAGATGTGTTTGTAAGGCCGTTGGTCTCGAAGAAAACTCTTGAAATTGAGGTGACTTTGAGAAACGGCACAGGTAAACCGGCCAAAGTCAATGTCGGAGGAAATGTCAGGGAATGGATCAACATGGCGGCCAAGGACATTATCGGAGCCCCTGTGCCGGAATGGAGACTGGGACGTGAGACGATGGCCGTCAGCCAGACTCAAGCCGTTATCCCTGCCGGGAGTGAGTCCGTCGTCACTCTTTCGGCTCCTGTGGAGGACGGAACTTTGGAGTTCTGGAGCCCGGAATATCCGTCTCTCTATGCACTTCTTTTGAGTGTCAAGTCAGGAAAGAGAGAGATTGACCTTAAATACGAACGTTTCGGCTGGAGGGAATGGACCTTTGTCGGGGACAGGCAGTGCCTGAACGGGAAACCATACCAGCTAAGGGGAGACTCGTGGCACTTCATGGGCATTCCTCAGATGACAAGACGCTACGCATGGGCGTGGTACACGGCAATCAAGGACATGAATGCCAACGCGGTGCGGCTGCACGCCCAGGTTTATCCGAGATTCTACATGGATCTTGCGGACGAGATGGGAATATGCGTGCTTGACGAGACCGCGAACTGGGCGAGTGACGGAGGGCCGAAACTGGATTCGGACAAATTCTGGGAGGCTTCCAAGGATCACCTCAGAAGGCTTGTCCTCAGAGACAGGAATCATCCTGGTGTCTTCGGCTGGAGCATAAGCAACGAGAACAAGCCTGTCATCCTTTACGTCCACAAGCGTCCCGATCTGATGCCGGGCCAGATTCAGGCATGGAAGGATTGGAAAGAGATTGTGATGAAGACGGATCCGACCCGTCCGTGGATTTCCTCCGATGGAGAGGATGACGGCGAGGGCATCCTGCCGGTGACGGTCGGCCACTATGGTGACGCCGCGTCTTTGGAACATTGGAAATCAATCGGAAAGCCTTGGGGAATAGGCGAACACAGCATGGCGTATTACGGGACTCCCAAGGAGGTCTCAAAGTACAACGGAGCAAGGGCTTTCGAGTCTGCCGAGGGAAGAATGGAGGGTCTGGCAAACGAGTGCTGGCACCTGCTTGCGGATCAGCGCCGGGCAGGAGCGTCATATTCGACTGTCTTCAATATGGCTTGGTACGCCTTGAAGCCGCTTCCGTTGGGTAAGAAGGATCTGACCACGGCTCCTTCACTCGATGAAGACGGAATATTCTTCGGGGAATATGTCGAAGGACAGCCAGGCGTGCAGCCGGAGAGGCTGGGGCCATATTCAACGACATTCAATCCGGGCTATGATCCGGCGCTTCCGTTGTACGAGCCTTGGCCGCTGTTCGATGCGATGAGGGCGGCGAATGCTCCGGACGGACCGGCATGGTCGCCTTGGGAGAATGTCTCCAAAGTGGAAGGATCCACAGCCCCTGCCGATGATGAATATGAAAGGGTGGTCTTCGTGGGCCGTCCGGACTCGGATCTTAAGAAAATCCTTGACGCTCAGGGTGTCAGATTCTTTGAAAACTTGACGAAAAAGTCAGCCGGGAAACCCGTCCGCACGATAATGATAGTGGATGCGTCCGAGTCGCAGGACTTCACTCCCGAAGCCGGAGCGGATGTATGGCTGTTTGGCCTCGC
This sequence comes from Bacteroidaceae bacterium, assembly GCA_963642565.1. Lineage (GTDB taxonomy): Bacteria > Bacteroidota > Bacteroidia > Bacteroidales > UBA932 > Cryptobacteroides. The sequence goes on from CAVIGZ010000010.1 coordinate 13,529, forward strand.
CCCGGATTTCGGGTCGTTGGATTGTGTGGAGATGGTGCCTTTCAGGCGCTCCTCTTATGTTCCGGAAAACAGGTCGTGGACACGCGGCATGACAGCGGAGGATTTCTATTTCTGTGAGTCGCAGAACTCTGACGCCAGCGCCTGGAGTCTTTCAGGCAAGGCTGTGGATGAAGGAGAAGTGCTGCTTCGCGCCTGCCGGGCCGACTGGCGTGAATGGAACCGCAGGGCTGAGGACATGAAGACAGCCGCCTTGCTCCGCAGCGAGAGGGAGGCCCCAAGGGCGGATGCTGTCTTCGTAAAGTACGGCAATCTGTACATCAGCACCTTGAGGGATTTTGCCTCGTCACCCGAAGGATCCGCGGCTTTGTCGAAGATGCTTGACAACGCGGGGATTCCACGAGGAAAGAAATCAGCTTCCGAAGGAGGAGTGTTCAGTGAAGGTGAACTGCCTGGACTGCTTGCCAAACCGGTGAAATAGTAAATAAATCAACATAATGAGACACAAAAATCTGATGACGATCGCAATGGCGCTTCTGGCCGCCATGCCGCTCTATGCTCAGAGCAAACACTTGCAGAAATCGGCTTATCCGTCCTACAAGGGGCTTGTGATGGCCGGCTATCAAGGGTGGTTCCACAACCCTGGGAAGGGGAAGATGTTCACGGACTCGACGAGGACGTACATCGATGCCTGGCCTGATGTCAGGGAATATTCCGAGACCTACCCTACATCGTTCCGTCATGCCGACGGAACTATAGCCCGTTTCTTCAGTTCCGATGACGAAAGTACCGTTGACACGCATTTCAGATGGATGAAGGAATATGGCCTTGACGGTGTGTTCATGCAGAGATTCTTCGGCAGCGTGAAGGGTACGGCCAGAGGGAGGGATGTCTCGGTGACCGTGCTGAAGCATGCGCTCAAGGCTTCGAGGAAATATTCAAGGGCCATAGCTGTGATGTACGACCTTTCCGGTCTCAATCCCGGGAAGGATGACTGTACGGCGATAATCAAGGATTGGAAGTACCTTGTGGATTCCGTCAAGGTGACAAGTTGGTCGAAGGACAACATGTACCTTCAGCACAACGGCAAGCCGCTTGTCGTGATCTGGGGAGTCGGTTTTCCTGACCGTCCTTATGACATCAGAAACATCGCTCTTGAGAAACTGATCGACTTCCTGAAGAACGATCCTGTCTATGGAGGATGCAGCGTGATGCTCGGAGTCCCGACATTCTGGAGAGATCTCAACGCAGACTGCATCCATGACCCTTATCTTCACGAACTTATCCGCAAGGTGGACATCGTGCTGCCTTGGATGGTCCAGAGGTTCACCCCGCTCCTGCACTTTGACATGGACAGGTACCGTGACGTGATTCTTGGAGACATGAAATGGTGTCAGGAGAACAACGTGGACTACGTTCCGCTTGTCTGTCCGGGATTCAGCTGGTACAACCTTAGCCGAGGCGCCGAGGGCATCGGTGGCCAGAAGCCTCTCGCGTCGATTCCGCGTCTTGGAGGAACATTCTACTGGTCACAGATTTACACTGCTATCCGCAGCGGGGCGCAGATGCTTTATGTGGCGATGTTCGATGAGGTCAACGAGGGAACGGCCATATTCAAGTGCACGGACAACCCGCCGGTGAGCGGTTCCGTCAAGTTCATCGACATGGACGGCAAGCCGTCTGACCACTACCTGTGGCTTACCGGCCAAGGCGCGCGGATGCTCCGCAATGAGATTCCTCTGTCAAGTGAAATGCCTGAAAGAAAATAGTTTATGAATATCCGGAATACACTCCTCGCGCTGGCGACGCTTGCCTGCGTGTCCACCTGTTCATTAGCCAAGGGAAAAGCCAAGGACCCGGTGGATTATGTCAACCCTTACATCGGTAACATCAGTCATCTGCTTGTCCCGACGTTTCCTACGGTCCAACTTCCGAACTCGATGCTGAGAGTCTTTCCGGTCAGGGCGGATTACACTTCGGAACTCCTTGACGGACTTCCTGTTCTGGTGACCAACCATCGAAAGCATTCTGCGTTCAGGCTTTCGGTCACCCGGGGTGAGGAACTCTGTCCTGTGATCCCGATGACCTATGACAACGAGCATATAACCCCATATTCATTTGATGTGGATGTGGCGGACGGAGCCGCAAGTGTCAGATTCGCCGTGGCCGAGCGTTCGGCTGTCTATAGTGTTCATTTCAACCGGCCCGGCCCTTTCACGGTTCTGCTTACGTCGATGAACGGGGCGGTCAAGGTTGACGGGAACACTGTGTCTGCCAGCCAGAAACTTGACGGCCGGACAACCGTTTACGTCTATATGGTGTTCGATTCCGAGCCGATGTCCGAAGGGATTCTGACCGATGGCAGGATCGGTACGTCCGCATCGGCAGAAGGCCGGATGGTCTGCGGAGCATTGAAGTTCGCGGAAGAGACGGTCGGAATCCGTTACGGTGTCTCGTTCATCAGTGTCGAACAGGCGAAGTCCAATCTCGAAGGGGAGATCACGGATTTCGATGTTGATGTTGTCGCATCGCGCGGACGCTCGGTCTGGAACAAGGCTCTGTCCAAGATAAGGATCAAAGGCGGGAGCGAGGATGACAAGACCGTCTTCTATACCTCATATTACAGGACTTTCGAGCGCCCGGTCTGCATTAGCGAGGGCGGACGCTACTGGAGCGCTTTCGACGGCAAGGTTCATGATGACAATGGAACTCCTTTCTACACAGATGATTGGATTTGGGATACCTATCGTGCGGCGCATCCGCTGAGGACTCTTGTCGATGTGACGAAAGAAGAGGACATTCTGGCGTCATACCTCAGGATGGCCGAGCAGATGGGCAATATGTGGATGCCGACTTTTCCGGAGGTCAACGGAGACTCAAGGCGCATGAACAGCAACCATGCCATCCCGACATTTGCCGACGCTATTGCGAAAGGTTTGAAAGTGGACAAAGAAAAAGCTTTTGAGGCCAGTTACAAAGGTTTGAAAGAAAAGACTTTGGCGCCTTGGTGCGGCAACGCCGCCGGATGGATTGATGAATTCTATTGGAAGAACGGATATATTCCCGCTCTCAAAGAAGGGGAGAAGGAGACGGATCCGAACGTCCATCCGTTCGAGAAAAGGCAGCCAGTGGCTGTTTCCCTCGGAACCGCCTACGACTGCTGGTGCATCAGCAGGATAGCCGGGTCTATCGGCAGGAAAGAAGATGCAGAATATTTCCTTGAGCAGTCATTCAACTACCGCAAACTGTTCAATGACAAGACTTCCTTCTTCCATCCGAAGGACAGGGACGGCAACTGGATCGAGCCGCTGGACTATGATTTCCCCGGCGGAATGGGTGCGAGGGAGTATTACGACGAGAACAACGCCTGGGTTTACCGTTGGGATGTCCAGCATAACATTCCTGACCTCATCGCGCTTATGGGCGGTCCTGAGAAGTTCATCGCCAATCTGGACTGCACCTTCACCAAGCCTCTGGGAAGGAGCAAGTACGAGTTTTTCGCCAAACTTCCCGACCACACGGGCAACGTCGGGCAGTTCTCGATGGCCAACGAGCCTTCGCTCCACATCCCTTATCTGTACAACTACGCGGGAGCTCCGTGGAAGACCCAGAAGAGAATCCGTCAGATGCTCCGGACATGGTTCCGCAACGATCTGATGGGGGTTCCCGGTGACGAGGACGGTGGAGGACTGACATCATTCGTGGTGTTCTCTTACGTGGGCCTGTACCCTGTGACTCCGGGCGATCCGGTCTATACCATCGGAAGCCCTTTGTTTGAAGAATCCGAGCTGCATCTTTCCAACGGAAAGACATTCAAGGTGATAGCCCATAACGTCTCGGATGACAACAAGTATATTCAGAGTGCCGCTCTGAACGGCAAACCATTGAACAACCCTTGGATCTCTCATGAGACCGTGATGAATGGCGGCACTCTTGTCCTGGAGATGGGCGGCATGCCTGATAAGGATTGGGGGACAAATTAAAACAACAATTACCCATGAATATCCTTAAGTCATTTTTCATATTTTCGATTTCCGCCATTCTCCTGTCATGCTCTTCTGACGGCAATGTGAGGAAGACAAGGACTGGACTTGTGGCCGAGACCCGGACATGCCGTATCGAGGTGGTCTGCTACTCGGAGAACATGGTCAGGATTGTGAAGATTCCGCTGTCTTCCGGCGAAGCGGCTCCGGACAGCTCGCTTTCTGTCGTGATGGCGCCTGAAAAGGTCCGGTTCTCGGTCCGGAACATGGGGGACAGCCTTGTCTCCCTTTCGACGGGGAATCTTACAGTCTGTATCGACATGGTCTCCTCGGCGGTGTCGTTCTCGGACAGCCAAGGCCTGCCTTTGATTTCAGAAAAACCGGGTTCATTCTCAATGGAGCCCGTGGACGATGCCGGCACGCCGTCGTTTGAAGTCTCACAGACCTTCCTTCTTGACGACGGTGAGGCGATCTATGGTCTTGGCCAGCATCAGCAAGGTGGTTTGAACATGCGTGGAAAGGAGTTGACACTACAAAATGTGAACACTGAGATCGCCATTCCGCTTGCGCATTCGAGCAAGGGCTACGCTTTGTTCTGGGACAACACCGGCACGACCCGTTTCACGGATGACGATGAGGGGATGACATTCTCCTCGCAGGTCGGAAACTCGGCGGACTACTATCTGATTCACGGAAGAGATGCGGACGGTGTCATCGCCGGAATCCGCAGGTTGACGGGAGACTCTCCGATGTTCCCGCTTTGGTCATACGGCTTCCACCAGTCCCGAGAACGCTATTCGAGTCAGGCTGAGCTTGTTTCTGTTGTGGACCGTTATCGTGCACTGGGAGTTCCTCTTGACGGTATAATACAGGATTGGCAGTACTGGGGAGCGGACAACCGTTATTGGAACGCTGTCGAGTTCCTGAATCCTGAGTATCCGGATCCGGCCGGGATGATAAAAGCCGTGCACGACCGTGACGCCCACATCATGATCTCTGTCTGGCCTTCGTTCGGGCCGGACACGGAAATATTCAAAGAGCTTGATTCCAAGGGGCTTCTGATGGCTCACGAGACGTTTCCGCAAGGGTATGGGGTCAGGAACTACGACCCGTTTGACAAACGTGCGCGGGACATCTGTTGGTCATGGATGAAAAGGAATATGTTCGACATCGGCATGGATGGCTGGTGGCTGGACGCCACGGAACCGGAACACAGCCCTGTAAAGGAGAGCGACTATGACTACATCACCCCTGCCGGTTCATTCCGGAAGGTGCGCAACGCTTTCCCGATTGTCAGTGTAGGAGGTGTCTATGATGCCCATAGAGCCGGGACATCCGCCAAGAGGGTTTTCATACTCACTCGCTCGGCTTCCGCCGGAATCCAAAGATACGGCGCCCATGTCTGGTCAGGGGATGTGGTTTCCGGATGGGAACAACTTCACAATCAGATACCTGCGGCATTGAATCTCTCGATGTGCGGAATCCCTTACTGGAACTCTGACATCGGGGGCTTCTTCTCGGCAAACAATTTCCCTGACGGAAACCGCGACGAGGAATACAGAAGGCTTTATCTCCGCTGGACGGAATTCGGGACATTCACGGGAATGATGCGCTCGCACGGAACGCACACTCATCGGGAGATCTGGAATTTCGGCGGCCCCGGGGATTTCTATTTCGATGCCTTGAAGAAATATATTGACTTGAGGTATCTTCTTCTTCCTTACATCTACAGCGAGGCCTGGAACATAACCTCGGCGGCAGGCACACTGATGCGCCCGCTGTTCATGGACTGGCCTTCGGACAAGGAAACCTTGAACATTGATGACCAGTACTTGTTCGGTCATTCCATCATGGTGGCGCCTGTCACCGTGGATGCCACAAGCAGGAGGATCTATCTTCCGGAGGGAGAATGGGTTGACTTCTGGACCGGCTGCTGTTTGTCCGGAGGAGTCTCCTTCAATTGTGACGCGCCGCTGGACAAAATCCCGCTTTATGTCAGGGCCGGGAGCATCATTCCGGCCGGACCGGCCGTACAGTATGCCGGCCAGAAACCTTGGGACAGCCTTCAGGTCAGGATCTATCCTGGCGCTGACGGGCAGTTCAGCCTGTACGAGGATTCGGGGGACGGCTATGACTACGAGACCGGTCTCCGTTCCATCATCCGTTTCCAATGGAATGACAATGACTCTGAGCTGACGATTCTTCCAAGAGAAGGATCCTGGCCAGGGATGATTCCGGAGCGGGAGTTCCGCATAGTCATTGTCCGCGGCGGGAACGGTGACGGTCTTGACACGGAATCCTCCGATGTCACAGTCCGTTACAACGGTCGGAAACTTACAGTCAACATGGCTCGAAATGATTAAAAAAGCATTAAAACAACGATTAATCCAAAAATTAAGTTCTGTTTCGCGTGTTTTTTAACACGCCTGCGTTTACTTTGCGGTGCTTTCCGGAGATGATGTCGGAAATAGCGGACAATAATCAATAATAACACTTTATTTATCATCATTATGAATAAACACTTTTTTAGAGTACTCGCTATCGGCGCGGTTGCGCTGTGTCCTGTGCTTGCGGTCTCTTGCGGAGACGACAACAGCGATTTGGAAACAAGAGTCACAGTGCTCGAAGGAATGATCCGTTCTTTGGAGGAGGATCTGCAGAAGGCGATTGTGACCGGAGCTACAATCATCAGTTCATCACAGGATGCAGGCGGCATCTGGACATTGAACCTCAGCGACGGAAAGACGATCACCATCAACCCTTCCACAGGAGATGGAGGTTCCGACATAACCGTTGAACAGCGTGATTCCAATGTTGTCATCAAGGTGGGAGACAAGGAATATGTCCTCCCTCTGGGCGGTGGCGGCTACACGATGGTCTATTGCCCGGAATATTCAGACGGCAATGTGGTGATGGACGCCAACGGCTCCGCAGATGCCGCTTTCCTTGTGACTCCGGGCCTTTCCGCTGACGAGTTGTCCTCGGCCAAAATCACGGTGGCGGATGCGAGGGAACTCAAGACACGTTCCGATGCGGCAAAGTTTGAGGTCAACGGCGCTTCTTTGGAAGACGGTCTTGTGAAGGTCAACATCGGTCTTGCTGACGAGAGCGCGTCGGGCAGGACATTCACTGTCGCGGTTAAGATGAGTGTGAAGAACTCCGAGGTCAGCTCGAACTATTTCACCCTCGTCGTTCCTGAAGGGATTACATTCAGTGAGGACCTCTCCGGATGCAAGTTTGTGGATGCCGTGAATCCTCAGCTTCAGGATGACGGCTCATGGAACATCACCCTTTCCGGTGACTTTGACTTCCTTGGTGAGTTTGATCTGAACAACCTCTTCGCGGAGAAGCCGTCCGGTACGGCCAAGTTCGGTCTCGCATCCGCCCAGACAGGCAACGCCGCCGACAAGTTGGACTGGATCCGGTCTTGCCTGAACGGCGACAAATGGAAGTGTGCGACCCGTCCGGGCGCGGCCTTCCCTGACGGAATTCTCTTTACCCTCAAGGTTGACAACACCACAAGGTGCAAGTTCCGTGTGATTGTGAACGATCCGCTCGCCGATGTTGACTGGAAGAAGGCGACATTGTCCCCTAACGGGCAGCACTTCGAGTACGGCCCGGCCGTGGCTGTCGGAGGAGGTCTTGCGTTTGATTTCCAGAAGATGTTCGGAGACTATGAGAACTTCGACCCGGATGTGAAGGGAGAAAAGTATTTTGGACACGGAGACGCCAAGAAGTTCTGCGAGGCATGGTGCGGCTATTCCGTTACACTTGACGGTGAGGATGTAGTTTACGTTGAGGATGGTTACCTCAAGGTCGGAGACACGGGCAAGAAGTTCTGCAAGTTCTCGAAGGGTGTCTATTGGATTCCTGGACAGACCTCGATCGCTGCCAGCCAGCGCCAGAACTGGAGCATGACCGACGATGAGAAGAAGGCTTTCGCCGGTTCGGACTGCAACGGAGAAATCATCGGAGGTTGGGACGGAATTTCAGGAGAGGACATGGCGGCCTATGGGATCAGTGTCTCCGGAGATGGTAAGATCGTGTTTACTGACAAGTATCAGGGACATGCCTGCCGTGTGGCTATGGGACCTAAATTCCAGTACGACTACGGTGAGGTGGAGATCGGCAACTATTGGACAGCTTTCGTCTGGTTCAACCGCCGCGTCTCTCCGGAAGGAGTCAAGGATCCGGCTTCAAGGTAGTTAACGGTTAAGATTATTCTATGAAACACAGGTTTTCAATTTTAATAATGGTTCTGATGATGGTTCTCCCGTTGTCGGCCTATGCCCAGCAGCGGTTGGTGCAGGGTGTGGTGCTGGACAACCTCGGAGAGCCCCTCATCGGGGCAGGTGTCCTGGTGCAGGGAACCCGCACCGGAACCACCACGGACGTTGACGGAAAGTTCTCGCTCTCGGCTTCCGCAAAGGACAAGCTTGTCGTGAGCTTTCTGGGCTATCAGGATGTTGTCGTCTCGGCTGAGTCAACCAGCATCAGGGTTGTGCTCCAACCGGACGCCAACTTCATCGAGGAGACTGTGGTTGTGGGTTACGGAGCAAGGAAGAAGGCCACCGTCACGGGTGCCATCTCCGCCGTCAACAACAAGGAGATCGCCGTCACCAAGAACGAGAATGTCGTGAACATGCTTTCCGGCAAGATTCCTGGCGTGAGAATCACCCAGAACTCCTCCCAGCCTGGCGAGTTCAACAACAACATCGACATCCGAGGCATGGGGACCCCTCTGATCATCGTTGACGGAATCCCGCGCGACCAGGCTTACTTCTCGCGTATGGACTCCAACGAGATCGACAACGTGTCCGTCCTCAAGGACGCCTCCGCCGCCATCTATGGTGTGCGCGCAGCCAACGGTGTAATACTCGTGACCACAAAGCATGGCTCTTCTGCCACGAGCGGCAAGTTCGACATCAACTTCAGCGGCAATTACGGATGGCAGAGGTTCCTTTATCTGCCGTCCACTGCGGATGCCGCCACCCACATGCTCATCATCAACGAGAAACAGGCCAACGGGTTCAACAGCAACTATCCGATCAGGATGACGCCTAAATACACATGGGACGAGATTCTTGCCTACTCATCAGGAGAAAAGCAGGGGACAAACTGGACCAAGGAACTTTTCGACGATGTCTCTCCGCAGTCACAGTACAATCTGAGCGTGAACGGAACATCCGACAAGATCGACTACTTCTTCAACGTAGGCTACATGGAGCAGATGGGTTCCTATAAGAGCCACTCTCTCAACTACAACAGGTGGAACTTCCGCAGCACTGTGGACGCCAGGATCACCAAGAGGCTTCGCTCTACTGTTCAGCTCAGCGGCTACGCTGACGAGAAGAACCAGCCTAACACATCGATCTGGGCCGTTTACAAGAAGGCCTGGACCTACAGACCTACGTCGCAGGCATGGATCAACGGTGATCACGAATACCCTGCTTATGACAGCGAGATGCTTGAGTCTGAAAACCCGGTGGCATCCACGGACAGCAGGTTCGCGGGTTACCGCAAGGAGAAGCGCTACAACTTCAACGGCAACATGTCGCTCACTTATGACATCCCCGGTGTGGATGGCTTGAACGCCAAGGCTTTCTACAGCTACGACTACTACACCACCGACAATTCTGAATATCTCCGTACCTACAACCTGTACGACCTTGACAGCGAAGGCAATCTGAACAGCTACATCCGGAACAGCCCCGGTACAGTGCAGAGAAGCACGAACCCTAATTTCGGCACGGTGATGCAGCTGTCCCTCAACTACAGCCGCAAGTTCCGTGACACCCACAACGTCAGCGCGATGGTCCTGTACGAGGAACAGTACAATAAATGGGACAGCTTCTACGCGAAGAGGGAGATGTTCCTTGACAGTGAATATCTTTTCGCAGGCGAGGACGAGAACCAGGTCGGTTCCATGGACGGACTCGGTGACATCAGTCGACGCGCGTGGATAGGCCGTCTGGGCTATGACTACAAAGGCAAATACATCATCGACTTCGCCGCCCGTTACGACGCCTCCTCAAGATTCCCGAAGGCTAACCGCTGGGGTCTGTTCCCTTCAGTCTCCGCCGCATGGCGCCTGAGCGAGGAGCCGTTCATCAAGAACAATCTCACATGGGTCAACAACTTCAAGGTCCGGGCTTCCTGGGGACGTCTCGGAGATGACGCCAGCGCCGGTACCTATCCTCCGACCGTTGTCGGCTACAACATCGAGAAGAACAGACTCGGATGGTACTACGATTCATCCCTCATGGTCGGCGTGTCTCCTACATCCATCCCTAACCCGGATCTGACATGGTACACTTCCGACACTTACAATTTAGGTGTTGATCTTGATCTGTGGAATCAGAAACTGGGAGCCACTTTCGAGATCTTCGAGCGCCGTCGCCACGGTCTTCTTGCCACTTCGTCAGTCGTGCTTCCGGGCATCGTGGGTGCTTCCATGCCTCAGGAGAACATAGAAAGCGACATGACTTACGGCTGGGAGATCCAGCTCACTCACCGCAACAAGGTCGGCGACGTGAGCTACTGGGCTTCCGCCCAGCTCTCGGCCACCAAGAACCGTTGGATCTACCATCTTGACTCGCAGGCAGGGAACTCTATGGAGAATTGGTACAGAGGTTCCGTCTCCGGGCGAAACAAGGACATCTGGTTCTCCATCGAGGAGGGCGGACGTTTCGAGAACTACGAGCAGATCCAGAATCACGGGACTACCGGAACCAATTATGGCCAGGGGACCCTTCCGGGCGACTATTGGTACAAGGACTGGAACGGAGACGGAATCGTGGACGGAAACGACAGCCATCCTGTCGCCACCTACAACATGCCGGTGTTCAACTATGGCATCACCGTCGGAGCGCAGTGGAAAGGGATTGATTTCTCCGCCAACTTCGCCGGTGCCGCGGGCATCTACAACCTCTACGATGAGGTGTTCACCGAGGTCGGGCCGTTCAACGGAGGAGCCGTGCTTGACATCTACACGGACCGTTGGCACACGGTGAATGTGGACGATGACCCTTGGAATCCAAACACCGAATGGGTGAAAGGTTACTATCCTGCCACGAGCCACAGTTTCAAGGAAGGGACCACAGGAATCAAGAACACTTCCTACATGCGTCTCAAGACTCTTGAGATCGGCTACACTCTTCCGGAAAGGCTTCTCAAGTCTGTCAAGGTCAAGGATGTCCGCATCTATTTCAGCGGCTACAACCTCTTGACATTCTGCGGAATGAAGGACATCGATCCCGAACGCCCCGGAGCTTCCGGCGGAGTGGGCGGCGGAGTCGCGTACTACAACTATCCGGTCAACAAGACCTACAACATCGGCGCGACACTTAAGTTCTAAACGGTAAAAGGATTATGAAAGCATACAAATTCATTCTTTGCGCAGCAGCCGCGGCGATGGCCGTCGTCTCATGCAACAACATGGACCTTGAACCTAAGGGCATCATCGATGAGGGGACTTTGTTCAAGTCGGACTACGGCATCAAGAAATATTTCGCCGGCATCTACAACGAGCTTCCGATAGAGGATTTCAACTACAAGGCCTCGGACGATGAGAAAGGCTATTCGGTGTCCAATGCCGGAGGTTCGCATAACGGAAACATCTGGCAGGCGCAGAAGGGTTCCGGTTCCGTGCTTTGCGCGGAGGCTACGGGACGCGGCAACGGAGACATGGCGGGAGCCTGGGGCTATTGGCCTTACGGTGACATCCGTCTGATCAACAACTTCATCCATAATTTCCCTGACTACAAGGACAACTTCACGGAACAGGCCTACAACGAGCATCTCGGAGAGGCGTATTTCCTCAGGGCGTTCTTCTATTTCGGCATGGTCAAGCGTTACGGTGGCGTGCCTCTTGTCAATGAGGTTCTCGACCCTACGGCTGATCTTGAGTCCCTCAGGCTTCCGAGAAGCACTGAATATGACTGCTGGAAGTTTATTCATGACGACCTTGAGTTCGCGATGGAGAACATGTCCTCTGACAAGTCCGTTCCCGGGCGCGCCAACAGATATGCCGCGGCGGCCCTTATGGCCAAGTCGATGCTCTATGCCGGCTGCGTGGCCAAGTACAACCGGTACACAGGTGTGACCGGTCCCGCCACCGAGGCCGGACTGATGGGCATGGATCCTTCCGTCGCGGCGGAGTTCTTCAAGTACGCCTACGATGCCTGCAAGTTCATCAAGGATGGCGGCTACAGTCTTCACACAGGAAGCGACAAGGTCGCGGCCTACAAGCAGACGTTTGTCGAGCTTTGCTCCGACGAAGACATATTCGTGAAGATCTATGGCCCTAAGGCAACCACTGGTTGGAACATGTCTCTTTTCCACTGCTGGGACACGATGGTGCTTCCTAAGGGGACCAACATGGCCAACGATGTCGGCGCTGCCCTGCACCCTGTCTGGGATCTGATCGGTCTGTACGAGACTCCCGCTGTAGTGGACGAGGACGGAAAGCCAGTCCGTTTCAATGAGTTGAAGGATTTTTGGGACAACGATGTGATGGAGGCGCGCTGCAAGGCCAACTTCTTCTTCTCCGGGATGACCGAGCCGGTCTCCAGAACAGTTCTGGACATTCAGGCCGGAATTTACACCTCCTATCCCGGCACTGCCAAGGACGGATGTCCTGACACCAATGTCGAGACTGACTACACCAAGAAGTACCGTATAAGAGGCAGCCGGCCCGGGACTACACAGATAGTCGGAGATTATGGCGAGGTCAAGATCAACGGCGCCAACGGCTATGCCAGCGGTGTCGGTGACGAAGGCTACAGCACGACGGGAGTGTTCATCCAGAAGTATATTGACTACAATATGGATCCTTCCCTCCGCATACTCTTCGGCAGCACCCAGCCCTGGAAGGTGTTCCGTTACGGAGAAGTTCTTTGCAACTGGGCCGAGGCCGCTTATGAGCTTGGTCTTGAGACCGGTGACGAAAACCTTAAGAAAGAGGCCTTCGAGTACATCAACGAGATCAGGGACAGAGCCGGCGCACACCCTCACAAGATGGTCGCCTCACCGGCCGACATCGGAGAGGAACTTTACGGATTCCCGCTCGACGAGAACCTGAAGTACATCCGCGATGAGCGCAAGCGGGAACTTTGCTTCGAGAATCAGGGAGAGTTTGACCAGCGCCGCTGGAGAATATCCCACGCCATCTACAACAACTACTATCCGAAGGTGCTCTTCGGCTACAAGGTTCTTGACGAGAACAAGTACATCTTCCTCAACGAGACGGAGGTGTTCGGAAGAAGCCTTACCTATAACAAGAACCGTTACTACGAAAACATCCCGGGCGGTGAGATCAACAAGAATCCTAACCTTGTACGTAACGATGGTTATTAGCAGATAGTTGAACATCAATAAGAACAGAACAAAATGAAAAATATTGACATTTCAAGGATTCTGGCCGCGCTGCTTGTCGCGCTTTCTGCGGTGTCCTGCATGGAGATTGACAACTTCGACGCTCCTGCGGCCAAGGTCAGCGGAAGGATCATCGACAAGACCACTGGACAGAACATGCTTGTGGACCAGGGAGACACCCACATCCGCATTTGGGAGAGGAGCTACAGCGTCAATCCCACCCCTCAGGGACTTGCGGTCAAGATGGACGGAACCTACAACAACACAAAGCTGTTCTCCGGCACTTATGACATGCTCCCTTACGACGGAGCCTACTGGCCTTGTGACACGACCTTCAACGTGAAGATCGGAAAAAAGGGCGCGACTGTGGATTTCGAAGTGACTCCTTATCTCCATGTCGTGGACTTCAAGGCTGAGCTTGAAGGCCTTGATCTTACCCTCAGCTGCCGTCTCCAGGCACCGGTGACCGAGAACCTTCCTCAGGTGGTCGAGATCCGTCCGTTCCTCAGTCTCAATCAGTACTGCGGCGCGGCCAACCATATCGACTACTACTACACCGACACCTACAAGATCGGCATCCGCAAGCTTTGGAACAAACTTGGCGACGCGTCGGGTGAAGGCTTCGACACCTATTCTGTGACTCTTCCTGTCAAGGCGGGCTACACCTACTGGTGCCGCATGGGTGTGCAGGTCAACAACACTTTCAAGAACTGGAACTATTCCGAGATCGTGAAGATTCAGGTTCCAAAATAGTGTCCTTGCGAAATTTATGAATAGGATAATCATTTTTATTTCAGCGATTCTGGTTGCGGTGACCTTCTCCTGTAAAAAGGAGGAGGTCATCCCGGAGCCAGTGCCCAAGCCGGATCCTCCGCAACCGGAGGCGGTGTATAATGACCTTGGCTTCACACCGCACAAGGACGGGGAACCGTATGACTCCTATGAGGGTCTTGTGATGGCCGGCTATCAGGGATGGTTCGGCGCTCCTGGCGACGGTTGCAGCCATTCCAGGCACGAGAACACCAAGTGGTACCACTACCGCGAGAACGAAGTGTTCAAACCGGGAGTGCTTCAGAACTCCATAGATTTCTGGCCTGACGTCAGCGAGTACGAGAAGACATACGAGACGGAATTCACCCTCCCGAACGGAGAGAAGGCGCGGGTTTACAGCGCCTACGACGAGTCCAGCGTGCTTCTTCATTTCAAATGGATGAAGGAATACGGCATCGACGGTGTCTTCATGCAGAGATTTGTCGGTGAGGTGATCAACAACCCTGACGGGGCCGATCACTTCAACAAGGTGCTGGAGTCCGCGATGAAAGGCTCCACACAGTACCAGAGGGCTATCTGCGTGATGTATGACCTCGGCGGATTCACCGCGACGAACAACAAGGATCTGGTGCTTAAGGACATCAGGTCAATCGCCGACAAGTACAATCTGTTCGACCGCAACGCCGGGCAGAAATATTACCTCTATCAGAACGGCAAGCCGCTTGTCACCCTTTGGGGTGTGGGATTCGTGGAGAAAAAGGACTACACGACAGCCATGGTCTCGGACCTTGTGGACGGTTTGAAGGAGATGGGATTCAGCGTCATGCTCGGAGTACCCACCTACTGGCGCGCCGGAGGCGGCGACACCGAAAGCGGGATGGCTCTAAAGAACCTGATCAAAAAGGTCGATGTGATCATGCCTTGGTTTGTCGGCAGGTACGACAACTCCAGTTTCGACTCTTTCAAGGCGAACGTCATCCAGTCAGACATCTCATGGTGCAAGACCAACAATGTCGGCTATGCTCCCCTGTGCTATGTCGGTTCTTCGGACAGGAACATGCATCCGAACAACGGTGTCATCGGACGCTTCAAGGGAGAGTTTTTCTGGAAGCAGGCCTACTATGACATCTCAAAGGGAGCCAAGATGCTCTACATCGCGATGTTCGATGAGATCGACGAGGGTACCGCAATCTACAAGTGCTTGAATCAGAAGGATGTACCGAGCAATGTGGCGGCCACGGATTACTATGTTGTCTATCGTGGCGGCAACTACTACAAGCGCTCCACTCCGATCGACGTCGATGAGTCCAAGGGAGAGTGGTGCACAAAGGTCAACGACTTGAACATAGGCTTCGTCGGAATCGAGGACGATCTTGGCACAGACTATTATCTCTGGCTTGTCGGACAGTCGAGGGCCATGCTCCGTGGCGAGATCCCGCTCGAATCGTCAATTCCGGTAAGAAAATAATAGTATGAACATAAGCAGAATATTTATAATAATGGCGCTTGCGGCCGGAGTCGCATCAATGGCTTCGTGCGGCTGTTCAAAGTCGGCGAAGGATTCCGATGAGCCGGTTGTCGAACTGCGGATGCCGAAGAATCCGTTCATCACGGATCTCTACCTTGCCGATCCTTCGGCGCATGTCTGGGAGGACGGAAGGCTTTATGTCTATCCGTCGCACGACATCGATCCTCCGAGAGGTTGTGATCTGATGGACCGTTACCATGTGTATTCCACAGACGATTTGGTCAACTGGAAGGATCACGGCGAGATCCTCAATTCTTCGCAGGTTCCGTGGGGACGTGAGGAGGGAGGTTTCATGTGGGCTCCTGACTGTGCCTTTAAAAACGGCACGTATTACTTCTATTTTCCTCATCCTTCCGGCTCCGACTGGAACAGCACGTGGAAAGTCGGAATCGCGACCAGCAGGTATCCGGACCGCGACTTCAAGGTCCAGGGTTACATCGAAGGCCTGGGTGACGCATTCTCGATGATCGATCCATGCGTGTTCATCGACAGGGATGGAAGCGCCTACTTCTACTACGGAGGCGGCGGCCGCATCGTCGGAGCGAAGCTCAAGGAGAACATGACCGAACTGGACGGGGAGGTTCTGAATATGCAGGGTCTCAAGGACTATCACGAGGGGCCGTGGGTGTTCAGGCGCGACGATGTGTACTATCTTATGTACGCCGACAATCATCAGGAGCCGGGCGTTGGCGGGGCCAACCAGCTCAGGTATGCCGTCAGCAAGAGTCCGCTCGGCCCTTGGGACTACAAAGGCATACTTCTCAAGCCTACCGGCTGCGACACAAGCCACGGTTCGATCGTGAAGTACAAAGGCCAGTGGTATCTCTTCTACCACAACTGCTCCGTCTCCGGCAGAGGAAACCTGCGCAGCATCTGTGTGGACAAACTCTACTTCAATGAGGACGGAACCATCAGGGAAGTAGTCCAGACCAAATGATGAACAATGAGGCCAAAGGCACGGGACGGCAAGGTGGTACGTATGAATGTCTCTCCGGCATCGAGGAGGTCGGATGTGTTGTTGAGAACTGAAATGAATTGAATATGAAAAAGTTGATATTGTCGCTGATTGGATGTCTGCTGCCGGTTGCATTGATTGTTGCCGGCGGCAGGACATACTCCGGCGCCATAACTTATGATTCTTACAAAGGTCTGCTGATGGCCGGCTATCAGGGCTGGTTCAACGCTCCGGGCGACGGATCCGGCAGAGGGTGGTATCATTACAGCGGGCGGAACGGCTTCCGTCCCGGGTCATGCTCGGTTGACTTGTGGCCGGATGTCTCGGAGTACCAGAAGCTGTACAGGACTGATTTCGTCTATGATGACGGAACTCCGGCCTATCTGTATTCCCCGAGGGACTATTCCACGGTGGACACTCATTTTCGCTGGATGAAGGAATACGGCATCGACGGGGTCTTCATGCAGCGTTTTGTCGGGGAGATTTCCAACCCGTCCGGTCTGAAGAACTTCAACGCTGTGCTGTCCAATGCGATGAAGGCTGCGAACAAGTACGACAGAGCCATCTGCGTGATGTACGACCTTTCGGGAATGTCCCCGGAAAGGGGGCCGCGCACATTGCTTGAGGACATAGATGACCTTGCCGGAAAACACAACCTGTTTGACCACGAGAAAAATCCGTCCTATCTTTACCATAACGGCAAGCCTCTGGTCGCTGTCTGGGGCGTCGGATTCAACGACAACCGCAAGTATGGCCACGATGAGGCCGAGACGATCATCGACGGACTCAAGGCGAAAGGGTTCAGCGTGCTGATAGGTGTCCCGTCCAGATGGCGTGAAATGAATGTGGACACTTCCGATGACCCGAGGCTGCATGAACTGATTCAGAAATGTGACATCGTCCTGCCGTGGTTTGTAGGGCGTTACGATGAGCGGAGCTATGAACGTTTCTGCCCATTGATTGACAAGGATCTTGATTGGGCCGAAGAACACGGAGTCGGCTACGTTCCGCTTGCCTTTCCGGGCTTTTCCTGGGAGAACATGATTTTCCCCAGGACAGGCAGCACGATTCCGCGGAATTCCGGCAGTTTCTTCCGCAAGCAGCTGGACTATCTTATCAGTGCCGGAGCCGAGATGATCTACGTGGCGATGTTCGATGAGATCGATGAGGGAACCGCAATCTTCAAGCTTGCCGGAAGACTGCCCGAGCAGCAGGACGGCAGCCGTTTCATTCCGTTGGATAAAGGCGCCGAGCCGGACCTGTACCTGCGGCTGGCGGGAGAGGCGGCGCGGCGGCTGAAGGGTGATGCGAAATAAATTGGCTTGAATATGGCCGGCATTGCTTCATGCCGGCCATATTCATTTTCCTATTCGTCGATCAATTCCTTGAACGTCACGGGATACACGATCCCCAGGGAGGTCCTGTAGTCTTTCACGAAGGTGTCGTAGATTGACTTGGCCAAGCCGGCCTTGCCCTGCCTGTAGAGGAGGGTACATTTGCACTTCAAAGCATCTTCGTTCAGGAAGTCGTACTGGAAGATCGTGTCTGTGGCGCAAAGAAGCACCTTGTCCGGCAGGTCAGCTCTCTTTATCTGCTGGCTGAGGAAGTCGATGGTCTTATTCGAGAACTCGCTCTTGAAGTCATCCATCCAGTCCAATTCGAGATTAGGCAGCATCTGTCCTTTGAGCAGAAGTTCCAAGAGCCTTTGGGTCATGTCTGCATTGCCTGGTTCGTTGTAAAGCCTCATTGCCTCACAGTAGTCGCAAAAAGTCCCCTCTCCGAAAGAAATGCTCCAGAATTTGTTCAGGTTCAGAATTTTGATGTCTCCGACTTGCTCCAGGACGGCCCTTAGCTTGCTCATGTACACGTTCCTGTTGTTGTTCGCGGAGTCATCAGGCTTGTAGGACCACAGCAGATGGTTCAGCCTGCCGCTGATGATGCCGTTGCTGTCCTTTGCCGTGAACAGGATGAGCAGCACGAGCAGGGCTTTCAGGGTCGGTGTGAACTGTGGCGTGATGTCGTTTCCGTTCCTGTCTGTCACCTTGAAACCGCCGAAGAATCGGACACAACCCCGGCTCATGTCATAATAGGAAGTCTCGGGGACATATTCATCGCATTCCGGACATTGAGTTCCTCTTTTCCCATCGGCTTTCGCCTTGCGTTTCCTGATGACGCGGGTGGCTGCCGGTGCGGCCAGGAGAACCGGGAGCAGAATCGCCGCCCACAGGAGAGCCTTGATTCCCGCGCCGCGTGTCTTTTCCTTGTCTTCCATGGCCTGATGAAGCTCGCTTACCGGAATCGGAGGATAATTCATCTCGAATATGTGAACTCTGGACTTTCCGTCAACCTGTGATTTGGTGATCACCGAGTAGAACCTGTTCCTTTCGCTGTTAAGGAACAGGTTTATCCATGTGTACTGTGAGCTGTAGTCAGCCTCGCAGTCCAGCGACATATCGTCCATTTCCGGTGCTGTCCTGCCTATCCGGACCAATGAGCCTCCACCCAGGCTTGTCATCACATAGAAGCAGTCCGCCTCCCTGTCGTAGATCATGTTCTCTCCGCAGATGAAGTGCTCGTCCATGTCCTCCTTGCTCCAGATTCTCTCCGCTTTGCGGTTCTTGAGATTGATGGTGTACAGATCGAAATAGTATCTTGGAGACAACTCCTGTTTTCCGGACGCATTGCCCCTCCCTCCGAAAATGTACATCAGCGAATCCACAATCGCTGACGCGGATCCGTATCTTGGAGTGATGTCTTCAATGATTCCGGTGGAGTTGTCCGCCTCATTGTACGGATTGAAAATCACAAGCCGGTTGTTGTAGTGGTAATGGCCGTATCCTCCGAAACTGATGATTCTTCCGGATTCGGGGTCGAAACTCGATGAATTGTTCCAGAAGTCATGGTCTCTTGTCGCCGCCTTGCCGCCTTCCCATGTTCTCGATCTGAAATCAAGGCAGGCCCCTGTGCCTTCATCGAGATTGTAGGCGATCAACCTCTCTCTCTCCTTGTCGTACGTAAGCTGGTTGGGTGCGTTCCCGGGATATTCTCCGCCTATCCCGGATATTTCGGTCAGCGAGTTGTCACGGGTGTCGAACACCTTCAGGTTTTTGCCGTCTGATGTCAAGAAGAATATGCCGTCAGGATTGAACGCTACGGACGGGTAATCAGTGAACCCGATTTCTGTGAGCGGCTTCCATGTGATGTACTGGTCGATTATCCAAGCGGTGTTTGAACCTATGGCGACACTTTCGTGCAGGTTGTCGCGGCAGTTCTGACCGTCATGCAGTGAAAGAGGCCAATGGCGGATCTTCTTCCCGTTCCGGGAGATGACGATGTCCTTTATGTCGATTGATGCGACATCGTTAAGTGTGTATCCGGTCAGCGGGCATTTCCCGAAAGCGATTCTGAACCCACCGGCTCCCTTGGTTCCGGCATCTTTGACGGAGGTGACAACTCCGTCGAAATCAATCTCGACACCTCCGTCCCTGGGATTCAGGCTTATCGAGACCGGGAACCATTCCCCGGTCCTGAGGTCGGAATCAATTCTTGTAACAGATTCCCCGGTCACGAGAATCGGGAAGTGGATGTTCTCTCTGTCAATGGTGTACATCAGGTCGATGTTCTCTCCGCCGTCGGTGATGATGCGAAACACCGTACCGAAGACGTTCTCCGGTCTGTTGCGGGCAAGAAAACTCAATTTTATGGTTTTGCCTTTTGTCTGCAGGGGCTTTCCTCCGTCAAGAAGCAGACTTGTGATCTGCTCCAAAGCGGCTGGGTAGGTGTTTATGTGAAGACCATATTCAGTATCCCGCGCGGCGGCTGTCAAGCCGGCTGCGAGCAGGACTGCTATAATGCAGATTGTTTTTCTCATAACAAAAATGGTCAATAGTTCAGTGTGGATAAGATCCATGTAAAGGTACTCATATTTTCCCTCTATTCAAAATCTTATCATATTAATTATGATAAGATACGGTGTGAAATCATCTTTGTTATGATATGTAATGTGTTTATAAAGAGTGGCATGTGAAATATTGAAATAAATATTTTGTTATTCGTGATTATGTTTCGTATCTTTGCGGAACGTAATTGATAACACGCAGCAAACGATGGCTTCCGCAATAAGTACAGAGACCAGACCCGTCGCCAACAACCACATCTCGGTGGATTGTGTGGTTCTGGGATTTGACGGTGAGAGAATGAGTGTCCTGCTCATAAAGAGAGCGGGTGAGGAGAACGGCCAGGTCTTTCACGACATGAAGCTGCCCGGCAGTCTCATTTATATGGATGAGAATCTCGACGAGGCGGCCTCCCGTGTCCTGGCCGAGCTGACCGGTTTGAAGAAGATCCCTCTTCTCCAGTTCAAGGCTTTCGGATCCAAGGACAGGACCAAAGATCCCAAGGACGTGCATTGGCTTGAGAGAGCGGAGAAACTGAAGATTGACAGGATCGTGACCGTCGCCTACGTCGCTCTGATCCGCATCGACAGGGCTTTGGCGGAGTTCAAAGGGTTCGAGGCCTGCTGGGTTCCTCTCGATGAGGTGCCGACCCTTGCGTTCGACCACAACGCCATCGTCCGCGAGGCGGAGAGATATGTCAGTCTGTACGCCGTGCGCGACCCCCAGTGCATGTTCAAGCTGCTTCCGCGCAAGTTCACCGCGGCGCAGCTCCGCAAGGTTTACCGGTTCGTCACCGGCAATGAGATCGACGCGCGGAACTTCTACAAGAAACTGGCGGTGATGCCCTATGTCGTGCCGCTCGTGGAGAAGGAGAAGGGAGTCGCCCACAGGGCGGCGAGATTCTACCGGTTTGACTCCAAGATATTCAAAAAGACAAGAATATGATGACCAGACGTTGTTTGCTTGGCTATGACGTGGGCAGCTCGTCCGTCAAGGCCTGCCTCGTGGACATATCCACGGGGAAGAGTGCGGCGGGGGCGTTCTTTCCTGAGCGCGAGGCTCCGATCGTCTCGAAGAAGGCAGGTTGGGCGGAGCAGGATCCCCGGATGTGGTGGGACAACATCAAACTCGCCACGGCGGAAGTGCTGTCCAAGGCAGGGAAGGTGAAGGTCGAGGCCATAGGAATATCCTACCAGATGCACGGACTCGTGTGCGTGGGGAGGGACGGTGAGCCTCTCCGCGACGCCATAATCTGGTGTGACTCAAGGGCCGTGCCTTATGGAGAGGCCGCCTTCAGGGGCGTCGGCCCGGAAAAATGCCTGAGTCGCCTGTTGAACTCTCCGGGCAACTTCACCGCCGCCAAGCTGGCCTGGGTCAAGGAGAACGAGCCGGAGATCTTCGACCGGATCGACAAGGTGATGCTCCCCGGAGACTACATCGCCCTGAAACTGACGGGAGAAACGTGCACGACCGTCGGAGGCCTGTCCGAAGGGATGTTCTGGGATTTCAAGGAGAACCGTCCGGCCTCTTTCTTGATGGATTGGTTCGGATTCGACGAGAGCATATTGCCGAAGATTGTCCCGACATTCTCGGAGCAGGGGAGGCTCACGGCTTCGGCTGCCGCGGAACTCGGCCTTGAGGCCGGGATCCCGATCTCCTACAGGGCCGGAGACCAGCCTAACAACGCACTGTCCCTGAACGTGTTCAATCCGGGCGAAGTCGCCGCCACAGCCGGTACTTCCGGCGTGGTTTACGGAGTGAACGGGGAATATGGCTGCGACCCTCTGTCAAGGGTGAACACCTTCGCCCACGTCAACCACACGGCGGCGGCTCCACGGCTCGGAATCCTGCTTTGCGTCAACGGAGCCGGGATTCTCAACTCCTGGGTACGCAGGAATGTCGTCCCTGAGGGGATCTCCTACTCCGGGATGAACGACATCGCCGCCGGCATCCCTGTCGGAAGCGAAGGTCTAAGGGTCTTTCCGTTCGGCAACGGAGCCGAGAGGATGCTCGGCAACAAGGAGACCGGATGCCGGCTTTCGGGACTTAACTTCAATATCCACAGCTGGAGACACCTCGTCCGGGCCGCCCAGGAGGGGGTCGCCTTCTCGTTCCGCTACGGAATGGACATAATGGCCGGGATGGGGATGAAGGTCAGCGTGATCCGCGCCGGCAACGCGAACATGTTCCTCAGCCCCGTGTTCCGTGACACCCTTGCCGGAGTGACCGGGGCGACGATAGAGCTTCACGACACCGACGGTGCCGCAGGTGCGGCGAAAGGCGCCGGAATGGGAGCGGGGATATTCAAAGACAGCCGTGAGGCTTTCTCCACCCTGGAGCGCCTCGCGGTGGTCGAACCATCCTGCCGGGAAGCATACGGCGAGGCCTACGCCCGCTGGAAAGAAGACCTTGAGAAAGTGATAAACTGTTAATTGATATTCATTATGGCAAAAGAGTATTTCCCTCAGATCGGCAAGATTCCGTTCGAGGGTGCGGAAAGCAGAAATCCGCTGGCATTCCATTATTATGATCCCGAGAGAGTCGTCCTCGGAAAGAAGATGAAGGACTGGCTCAAGTTCGCTATGGCCTGGTGGCACACCCTCGGCCAGGCGAGCGGAGACCAGTTCGGCGGACAGACCAGGGACTATGAGTGGGACAAGGCCTCCGACCCGCTTCAGAGGGCGAAGGACAAGATGGACGCCGGCTTCGAGATCATGGACAAGCTGGGCATAGAGTACTTCTGCTTCCACGATGTCGATCTCGTCGAGGAGGCTCCGACAATCGGGGAATATGAAGCCCGGATGAAAGCCGTCACCGACTATGCCCTTGAGAAGATGAAAGGTACGGACATCAAGCTCCTTTGGGGGACCGCCAACGTGTTCGGCCACAGGAGGTACATGAACGGTGCCGCCACGAACCCCGATTTCGATGTCGTGGCCCGCGCCGCCGTGCAGATCAAGAACGCGATCGACGCGACGATCAAGCTCGGAGGCGCGAACTACGTCTTCTGGGGAGGCCGCGAGGGCTACTCCAGCCTTCTCAACACCCAGATGCAGAGGGAGAAGGACCATCTTGCCCGGATGCTCAGGGCGGCCCGCGACTACGCCCGCGCCAAAGGGTTCAAGGGAACGTTCCTCATTGAGCCTAAGCCGATGGAGCCTACCAAGCACCAGTACGACGTGGACACCGAGACGGTCATCGGATTCCTCCGCGCCCACGGGCTAGACAAGGACTTCAAGGTCAACATCGAGGTGAACCACGCCACTCTGGCCGGCCACACTTTCGAGCATGAGCTCGCCGTGGCGGTTGACAACGGGATGTTGGGTTCGATCGACGCCAACAGGGGCGACGCCCAGAACGGCTGGGACACCGACCAGTTCCCTGTTGACATATTTGAACTCACCCAGGCCATGCTCCAGATCATCCGCAACGGCGGGCTGGGCGACGGCGGATCGAACTTCGACGCCAAGCTGAGAAGGAACTCGACCAATCCTGAGGACATATTCATCGCCCACATCTGCGGAATGGACTCGATGGCCCGCGCCCTTCTGAACGCCGCAGCCATTGTCGAGGAATCTCCTATCCCTGAGATGGTCAGGGAGCGCTACGCCTCCTTCGATTCAGGCGAGGGCAAACGCTTCGAGGAAGGGAAAATGTCCCTTGAGGAACTTGTCGCCTACGCCAAGGAACATGGAGAGCCTAAGCAGACCAGCGGTCAGCAGGAACTCTACGAGACTTTGGTCAACATCTACAGCAGGTAAGCGATGGACTGTCCCGAGAAAGGCAGCCGCGCCTACCTGTTTTCAATAGTTTTGGTCGCCGTGCTGGGAGGGCTGCTGTTCGGTTACGACACGGCGGTCATCTCCGGTGCGGAGAAAGGCCTTGAGGCTTTCTTCCGGGGAGCCTCTGACTTCACCTACACGAACTTCCTGCACGGATTCACTTCCTCAAGCGCCCTTATCGGCTGCGTCATCGGAAGCGCCTTCTCGGGGCTTTTCGCCACGAGATTCGGCCGCAAGCGTTCCCTCATCATAGCGGGAATATGCTTCTTCGTCTCGGCTTGGGGCAGCATGCGCCCGGAGATGTACGGAATCCTGCCGGTGGGCGAGCCGTCCCTCACCCTCCTGTGTGTCTTCAACCTCTACAGGATCCTTGGCGGAATAGGAGTGGGAATAGCCTCGGCCATCTGCCCGATGTATATCGGGGAGGTCGCTCCGAGCGGCATCCGAGGAATGCTTGTGAGCTGGAACCAGTTCGCGATCATCTTCGGCCAGCTGGTCGTGTACTTTGTCAATTTCCTGATCCTTGGAAGCCACGCCAACCCGATTTACGATGCAGCGGGGGCTTTGGCCAACGCGTTGGACGCGCAGTGGACGATCGAGACCGGATGGCGCTACATGTTCGGTTCTGAGTGCGTTCCGGCGGCGCTGTTCTCGATACTCATCTTCCTTGTTCCCGAGACTCCGCGTTATCTTGTGATGACCGGCCAGCGGGACAGGGCGCTTGGAGTACTGGCCAGGATCAACGGCCTCGGGAAGGCGAAGGAGATCCTCGCCGACATCCAGGGGACGCTCACCGAAAAGAAGGAGAGGCTCTTCTCCTACGGCTTCATGTGCATATTCATCGGCATCATGCTCAGCGTCTTCCAGCAGGCCGTCGGCATCAATGCGGTCCTCTACTATGCTCCGAGAATATTCCAGGACATGGGAATGAGCAACCCTATGGTGCAGACCGTGATCATGGGAGTGGTGAACATCGCGTTCACCCTGCTCGCCGTGTTCACCGTCGAGAAGTGGGGTCGCCGTCCGCTGCTCATCTGCGGTTCGGTCGGAATGGCCGCCGGAGCCTTCGGGGTGGCCCTGACTTTCGGCAACGAGGCCTTGAGTTTCGTCACGCTGGTCAGCATCATGGTTTACAGCGCGTCCTTCATGTTCAGCTGGGGGCCTATATGCTGGGTGCTGATCGCCGAGATATTCCCGAACACCATCCGCGGGGCCGCTGTCGCCATCGCCGTGGCCTTCCAGTGGATCTTCAACTTCATCGTCAGCTCGACATTCGTGCCTATGTTCAACATGCACCTCGCGCCGGGCGATGATTTCGGCCACTGGTTCACCTACGGCCTCTACGGCACGATCTGCGTCGCCGCGGCAGTCTTCGTCTGGCGTCTGGTCCCGGAGACCAAAGGCAAGACCCTTGAGGACATGTCGCGTCTGTGGAGGAAGGATTCGGGACGGACGGATGATGCCGGGGCAGTTTCACCATAACACGTGAGATAGTATTTTACACCACATCCACATAGATTGAATTGAATGAACATAAAGTGTTTGGCCGCGGGCGTCTGCCTGCTGATCGGATGCGGAGCCGCGTCCGGACAGAATGAGAAGTATCTTGACACAAGCCTTTCCGTTGGCGAGAGGGTAGAGGACCTTGTCGGAAGGATGACTCTGGACGAGAAGATCTCCCAGATGATGAACAACGCTCCGGCGATCGACAGGCTGGGAGTCCCCGCCTACAACTGGTGGAACGAGTGTCTTCACGGAGTCGCCAGAAGCCCTTACAACACCACCTCCTTCCCGCAGGCCATCGCTATGGCGGCGACCTGGGACCGGGAGGCGATCCGTCTGATGGGGGAATATGCCTCCGACGAGGGCCGGGCGATTTTCAACGACAGCAAGCGCCGCGGCGATCCGGGAATATACAAGGGCCTGACTTACTGGAGTCCCAACATCAACATATTCAGGGATCCGCGTTGGGGAAGGGGACAGGAGACCTACGGTGAGGATCCGTACCTGACCGGGGAGATGGGCGCAGCTTTCGTGAAAGGGATCCAGGGGGAGGACCCGCGTTACCTGAAGGCTTCCGCCTGCGCCAAGCACTACGCCGTCCACAGCGGGCCGGAATGGAACCGCCACACGTTCGACGCCCACGTCAGCGACAGGGATCTGTGGGACACCTATCTGCCGGCTTTCCGGAAACTTGTGACGCAGGCCGGAGTGACGGGGGTGATGTGCGCCTACAACGCTTTCGCCGGGCAGGTCTGCTGCGGGAACGACATCCTGATGACGGACATCCTGCGGAACCGATGGGGGTTCACCGGCTATGTCACGTCGGACTGCGGAGCTGTGGATGATTTCTACATGACCCACGGGCTGTACGACGGGGCGGCCTCCGCCTCCGCCGACGCCGTCCTTCACGGAACCGATTGCGAGTGCGGCGGCTCGTACCGCAGGCTTGCCGAGGCTGTGGCTGAAGGACTGATAACAGAGGGACAGATCGACGAGTCACTCCGGAGGCTGTTCCGCATCCGGTTCCGTCTCGGGATGTTCGACCCGGACGATGAGAATCCATATTCAAGAATCCCGCTTTCGGTTCTGGAAAGTCCCGAGCATAAGGCCCATGCCCTGAAGATGGCGCGGGAGTCGATGGTGCTGCTGAAGAATGACGGCACGCTTCCTCTGGACAGAAGCAAGGTGAGAAGGATCGCTCTTGTGGGGCCTAACGCCGATGAGTGGAAGGTTCTGCTTGCCAACTACTACGGCTTCCCTTCGGAGATAAAGACCCTCCGTCAGGCTCTTCGGGCCAAACTTGGCGACGATGTGGAGATCATCTGCCGGAAGGGTGTCAATCTCGTGGACGACTATGTGTTCACTTCCTGTTATGATGACGCTCTGTTCAAGACCGGAGGCAGGAAGGGCTTCAAGGCCGAGTACTGGACGAACACCGGCAGGGAGGGTTCTCCGGTGTTCTCCAGGGTGGAGTCCCGTCCGGATTATCGCTGGGGAGACGGGCAGAGCGTCGCTCCCGGAGTCAGGGCCGCCGGGATGTCGGCGGTCTGGAAAACCACATTCAGACCGTCCCGGAGCGGACGGTTCTGTTTCGAGCTCCGGGCCGATGACAGGGCCGAGCTTCTGATTGACGGAAAAGCTCCTGAAAAGGTCGGTCTTGTCAATGACTACTACCTTCTGGACGCGGTCAAGGGCAGACCCTACGAGATCGAGGTCCGCTACCGCCAGAACAATGAGAATGCCGAAATTTTCTTTGACTTCGGGACTCTTTCGCGCGCTGACTACGCCCGGACTGCCGATGAGGTGAAGGATGCGGATGTGATCCTTTTCGCCGGAGGAATCTCCTCCGCGGTCGAGGGGGAGCAGCTGTCCGTGAAGATTGACGGGTTCTATGGCGGCGACCGTACCTCGATCGCCCTTCCGAAGGTTCAGCGGGAAATGCTGAAAGCCCTCAAGGCCACAGGGAAACCGGTGGTCTTCGTGATGATGACCGGCAGCGCCATCGGTCTTGACTGGGAGGACTCCAACCTGAACGCCATCCTGAACGCATGGTACGGCGGACAGGCGGCCGGCGAGGCCGTGTGCGACATCCTGTTCGGAGACTGCAACCCGTCCGGAAGGCTTCCCGTGACTTTCTACCGGGATGTCGAGGACATTCCGGATTTTCAGGACTACAGCATGCAGGGCAGGACGTACCGCTACTTCCGCGGAACCCCGGTCTATCCGTTCGGCTACGGCCTCAGCTACACCACTTTTGAATATTCAGACCTCCGGATTGTTCCGGAGGCGGACGGGCGGCTTCGCGTGACGGCGGTCGTGACCAACACAGGGCGGCGCGACGGAGACGAGGTCGTGCAGCTGTACGTCTCCAACAGGCGCACATTCGTCACCCCGGTCCGCTCCCTCAAAGGCTTCGGGAGGGTGTTCCTGAAGGCCGGCGAGTCCAGGGAGGTCACATTCATCCTCACGCAGGATGACCTTACCGTGGTGGACCTGCGCGGCGAGTCCGTCCCGATGAAGGGAAAGGTCGGGATCTCCGTCGGCGGCTGTCAGCCTCTCTCCTCCCTGGCCACAACTTCCGGCTTTGTCAGCGGCTGCCTCAATGTCACTTAACTCTAATCTTTCACGCAGCGGACTTGAGTTCATCAAGTTGCTTTTGCAAGTAATCCTTAAAACCTTGGTAATCTTTGTGTGTCTTTTTCCAGGGTGTTCCCGAGGCGGTTGTCGGCCGGTGCCGAAATATTTTGCGTATTAAAGGATTTTGCATAAATTTGCAGTCTGTTTTATGGCCGTGGAGCTCCGGAA
>CAVIGZ010000011.1:0-41840 GCA_963642565.1 Bacteroidaceae bacterium
TCAACTGAATAAAAGAAATCAACGCTCTTCTTTCGTTCTCGGTACTTGTTGTACTAATCTTTCAATATTGTCAATGAACTGCCGTTCTTTCCGAAACGGGCTGCAAAGATAGCGACTTTTTCTTTCCCGCCAAACTTTTTCCCCGTTTTTTTCAAAAACTTTCCAAGAAGTTGTTTAAGTATGTCAAAATTTCTTTGAATAAAATTTAGAAGCTGTTTTGATCCCCCGGTCCTTTCAGGGGTTGTCACGAAATGTCCTGAGGAGACTGTCTCCAAAGTAAAAAAACAGCTTCTAATACCAGACCGCAGGCTCGGATCCCATCCGGAAGACAAGCTCGCCGCCACCAACGATGTCGGAATGTTCAATGAAAGGAGCGGCAAGCGGTTTGCCGTTGAGGGTGACGCTCTGGATGTAGCGGTTGGTGGCGCTCAGTCCGGCGGCCTTCACCTTGAATGTGCCTCCGGCGACTTTCAACTTGACCTCCTCAAAGGCAGGTGCTCCGAACCAGTACCGGGTCGAGGCCGGCTCGACCTCGTAGAAGCCCAAGGCGGAAAGGACGTACCAGGCGGACATCTGGCCGGCGTCCTCGTTGCCGCAAAGGCCGTCATCGGCGTTCCTGTAAAATTCCGAATAGATCCGGCGGGCAAGGTCGGCGGTCTTGTACGGCTCTCCGGCCATCGTGTAGAAATAAATGACGTGGTGGCTCGGCTCGTTGCCGTGGGCGTACTGCCCGATGAGGCCTGAGATGTCAGGAGAGGCGTCCTCGCCGTCAATCCTGGAATCGGCGGCGAAAAGGGAGTCCAGCCGCTCTACGAACCTCTGCCGGGAGCCGTAGAACTCCACAAGGCCGGAATAGTCGTGCGGAGCGAGCCAGGTGTACTGCCAGGCGTTCCCCTCACAGTAGTCATTGGCTCGATGCTCCGAGGAATATGGATTGAACGGGGTCCTCCAGCTGCCGTCGGAGAGCCGGCCTCTGGCGAACAGCGTCACGGAATCCATGTAGTTACGGTAGGAATGGCTGCGGGAGCGGAAAAGCTCAGCGTCCTCAGTCCTGCCGAGGTGGTCGGCGGCGGAGGCCACGGCGGCGTCCGCAATGGCATATTCCATGTCATAGGCTATGGATTCAAGCATCTTGTCCGAAGGAATGTAGCCGTACCGCCGGCGGAGGCCGAGACCTCGGACGGTGTCCTGCATCGTGGTCTTGACAGCCTCCCAGGCCAGACCGCGGTCAAAGCCGTCGAAGCCTTTCACAAGGGCGTCGGCGACGGCGATGACTCCGGGATTGCCGACCATGCAGTCGGTCTCGTTGCCGACCAGATGCCAGACCGGAAGACGGCCCTGCTTCCGGTAGATCTCCAGCATGGTGGCGACCATGTCATTCTCCCGGTCTGGGTGCAGGAGCGTCATCAGCGGCATCTGGGCGCGGTAGGTGTCCCAGAGGGAGAAGGTGGTGTAGTCAGTTCTCGGAGCGTCCACATCGCTGAAGACGGAAGGCACGATCATCGTGTGGTAAAGCGCTGTGTAGAAGACAGTCCTGGCATCGGAGTCCGAAGTGGTCAGCTTGACCTTGGAGAGTTCCGAGTTCCAGGCCTTGCGGGCGGCCTCGGCGGTGGCTTCGAAGTCCCAGCCGGGGAGTTCCGCGGACATGTTCAGAGCCGCCTTTTCCTCGCTGACCGGGGAAACCGCGACCTTCACCATCACCCGCTCCCCTTCCGCGGTGCGGAAACCGGCGCGGAGGTAGTTCACCGAACATTTCCGCCCGTCACGTGAATATTCCTTCACCGCAGCCTCGTCGATGGAGTCGAACGGTTTCGAGAACCGGGCGCGGAAGTAGATCTTCTGGTCTTTGGCCCAGCCGGTGGAGAATCTGTAACCTTCTATGGTACAGCTGTCTATCACAGTAAATCTTGTGTCATAGGCTCTGTCCCAGCAACCGCCGTTCTCAAGGTCGAAGACCACCGCGGAGCTGTCGGAGGCCGGGAAGGTGTAGCGGCTCAGGCCGACTCTGGCGGTAGCGGTCATCTCGGCGGTGATGCCGTAGCGTGTGAGCGGGACACTGTAGTAGCCGGGGGCGGCGATCTCCTTCGTCCTGTCGGCGTAGGACCACATCCCGGTGGCCTGCGCGGCGGCGACAGCCTCAGGCAAGTCATTCTCCGGTCCGGTTCCTCTTGAATATTCAACCTTTCCCACCACCGGCATCACCGTGATGTCGAAGAGGTCTCCGATGCCGGTCCCGCTGAGGTGGGTGTGCGAGAATCCGATGACCGTGGAGTCAGAGGAATGGTAGCCCGAGCACCAGTCCCATGACTGCGGGATGCTGGTGGGGCCGAGCTGCACGGCTCCGAAAGGCACGCCTGCGCCGACGAAGACGTGGCCGTGGCCGCCCGAGCCGATCCGTACATTGACATAACTTGTGTAGTCCTCCCGATCCTTTGCGGACGGAGAACAGGCCGCCGCAACGCAGAGGGCGGCGAGAAATGGGATCACTGTCGCTTTCATTGATGATTGACCGGATGTTACCGGTCCCGCTAATATACCTATTCTTTTCTGTCGGCACAAACCGGGGAATGGACAATTGTGAAAATTTAATTATATTTGTTTTCATTAAGTGATTATTAAGGTAATATTAAGGTAATTGAACGAATATGGGCTTTTTTACTTTCCCTGGGGAACAGGAGTACAGGAGGTTCAACTACAAGCCGATCTACTACGACAAGGACGAGGAGGAGCGCCGTCAGAAGTTCGGAAAGGTTGACGGGACCTTCGAGAAGGAAAAGGAGAACGGTGAGTACAAGCCGGGGTCGTACATCCGCGGGGCGCTGCGCGAGGGCAACTACGAAAGAAGGGCCACAGTGTCCACAAAGGCGCAGAGAATCATCGGGATGGTCGGTCTGATCCTTCTGGCGGTGATTCTGATCTACTTCACGAAATTCTATTCGATACTTTAGGATGGAACTCAGGATCCTGCCTGGAAACATAGCGAACATGATCGCCGCGGGAGAGGTCGTCCAAAGGCCGGCTTCCGTGGTGAAGGAACTTGTGGAGAATGCGGTGGACGCCGGGGCGGAAAGGATCTCGGTGGTGGTCAAGGATTCCGGGCGGACTCTGATCCAGGTGATAGACAACGGCAAGGGGATGACTCCGGACGACGCCGTGCTGTGCTTCGAAAGGCACGCCACATCGAAGGTGGCAACGGCGGAGGATCTTGAGAACATCGCGACCTTCGGATTCAGGGGCGAGGCGCTGGCCTCGATCGCGGCCGTGGCGGAGGTGACGCTCAAGACCCGCACGGAGGATTCCGAAACAGGCTGTCAGGTGGAGTTCGCCGCATCCGCGCACAACTCGACGACAGAGGCCGCCACTCCGAAAGGAACAAACATAGCGGTGCGCAACCTGTTCTACAACGTGCCTGCGAGAAGGAAATTCCTGAAGTCGGACAATGTGGAGTTCAGGCATATTGTCGAGGAGTTCACGAAAGTGGCGCTGACAAGGCCGGAAATCGAGTTCACGCTGAGCCACAACGGGAAGGACATCTTTGTGCTGAAGCCGGCGAAATCCCTGAAATTCAGAATTATGGATCTGCTCGGGGCATCAGTCGCGGGAGACGTGGTGGATGTCGGCGCGGACACTTCGGTCGTGAGCCTGCGGGGATTCGCGGGCAGGCCGGACACTGCGAGGAAGACTCTGGGGAACCAGTTCTTCTTCGTCAACGGGCGCTATTTCCGCAGCCCGTACCTGCACAAGGCCGTGATGAAGGCCTACGAGGGGATGATCGCGGACGGGGTGACACCGTCCTATTTCATCTATTTAGAGGTGGATCCGCACAGCGTGGACGTGAACATCAGCCCGACCAAGTCGGAGGTGAAGTTCGAGGACGACTCGTTCAT
The DNA here is from genome assembly GCA_963642565.1 of Bacteroidaceae bacterium. GTDB lineage: Bacteria > Bacteroidota > Bacteroidia > Bacteroidales > UBA932 > Cryptobacteroides. The sequence goes on from CAVIGZ010000011.1 coordinate 3,888, forward strand.
CTTCCAGGTGGTCTATGCTTCGGTGAAGGAGACGCTGGGGAAAAATTCATTCGCGGGAGGGATTGATTTCAGCAATCCGGAGGCGAGGGACATGCCGGTGCTGGGGAAGCATTTCTCTGAATATCAGCCCGAGTCGATTCCGCAGGTGGCGGTGGACAGCGGGTACAATCCGTTTGACCCGATCAGTGAACCGGTCACTGAGAACCCCTATTCACCTGGCGCTTCGACAGGCTCGGCGGCCGGATGGGGCGGCTCGGCGGCCGGATGGGGCGGACAGGCCGGCGGATGGAAAGGGCCAAACAGCGGAGGCCTCGGGCAATACGTTGACCGCAGGGAGGACTATGGCAGACTTTTCGAGGAGAGGACCCTGCCGGTCTCGCAGACCATCGTGCTGGACGGGCGGTACATCGTCTCGCCGGTGAAGGACGGGCTGATGGTCGTGAACGTGCGGAGGGCCCGGGAAAGGATCCTCTACGACAGGGCTTTGGCGGCTCTCACCCGGAACGGACACGTCACACAGGCGGGCATGTTCCCGGTGAAGGTCGAGGTCGGGGCCGCGAACAGGGCCGTGTTCGACGGAAAGGCCGAGCTGCTTGCAAGGCTCGGGTTCGACATCTCGCCGTTCGGGACGGACACGATTGTGGTCAACGGGGTGCCGGAAGGATATTCATGCGAGGAGGGGAAGGTCCGGACGATGGTCTCCGACCTGCTGCTGATCCTCTCGGACGACAGCAACTCGCTGCCAGGAGTGATGGAGTCATCAATGGCGGAAAAAATCGCCCTTCTGGGGGCATCCGGGTGCGCGCCGCTGACTTCCCCGGCGGAGGCGAGGAACCTGCTGGACACCCTGCTCTCCAGCGGCAACGCCGAACTGACCGGAAACGGGAAAAGAATCATGACAATAATAACCACCGCACAGGTGGAAAAGTTATTTTAGAAACATGAAAAAGATGATGCAGGTTATTTTTTGAAGGTTTCTTACCGCCACGGATTTGACAAAGAGGTTTTGTGAATATATTTTTGAATAGAGAATAACTATGGCATACTACTACGACAACGGACAACCGGGCATCGGCGGATTCCTCGGCAGGCTTCCTTCGGTGACAAGGAACATTCTTCTGATCAACATCGTGATGTTCGTCGCGACCCTGATCAACCAGAACTTCATGGTCAGCACCTTCGCGCTGTTCCACCCGGACTCCCCTTTCTTCCGCATCTGGCAGCCGGTCACGTACATGTTCATGCACGGAGGCTTCTGGCATCTGTTCTTCAACATGTTCTGTCTCCTGATGTTCGGCTCGGCGCTGGAGAGGACGATCGGTTCAAGGAAGTACCTCATCTTCTACTTCGTGGCCGGACTGGGGGCCGCGCTGACACACACCCTTGTGGGATACTGCCAGATGGAGGCTCTGGCCTCCGCCAATTCAGACATCCTCACGGCGGGACAGATCAACCTCCTGCGGACTCCGACACTCGGAGCCTCCGGTGCGGTCTATGGAATACAGATCGGTTACGCGATGCTCTACCCGAACGACGTCTGGACTCTTATCTTCCCTCCGGTCTCTTTGAAAGCCAAGTGGTTCGTCCTGCTGTTCGTCGTCATAGAGCTCTTCACCGGAGTGACCGGGACATTGGACGGCGTGGCCCACTTCGCCCATCTGGGCGGAATGCTGTTCGCCTTCCTGCTGCTTCTCTACTGGAAGAAGTCCGGGAAACTCTGGAGAAGGTGACACCCTCGGACAGACGATGAGCGGGAAGGGGCTTCGGGGCGGCAGGTTCATTCCTCCGGCCGTTCGCGCGGATCGATCTTACTGAACGGAATTGATGTCGATCAGATTGTTGAGAATCGCATAGACGGTCAGGCCGGCGACTGTCTTGATGCCTGTCTTGCGGGTGATGTTCTTGCGATGGGTGATGACGGTGTAGATGGACAGGCTGAACTTGTCGGCGATCTCCTTGTTGAGCATTCCCTGCGCGACACAGACCAGAATCTCTTTCTCGCGGGCCGAGAGTTCGTTGCCGTCAGAGGAGGCGGTGTCCGGCTGCCTGGAGTCGATCGCGGAACGGATCTTCCTGATGATCACGGCGGAGTCGTCGTACAGGGAGACAGCCCCGTCGTACTGTTTGAGGATGTCCTCAGTCACGGCCGGCCCCTCAAGGGCGATCACCGCAGCGTCGCAGAGTTCCGCAAGCGCCAGACGGCCTTCCTTCCGGCTCCGGAAGTCGAAGACCGAAGGATCGATGATGACGACATCGGGAGCCAGGGCGCGAAGCCTGGCCTCGACGGCTCTGGAGCAGTCAACCAGATTCTCCTGAACCCGGAACTCTCCGTGTTCGGAAAGAATGCTCTCCAGCCCTCTGGCGACTATGTCAGACGGCACGATCAATGTCACTGTCTTCCTATTCTCCATCACGCTCAAGTCCGCCCACAACAGGCACCAGAATGTTGTTCTCGACGTAGGTGTGCCGCCTCAGGTCATCCCGCAGATGATAGATGGACAGCAGCACCATGATCCTCAATTCGTTGGAGCAGTCGCCCGGGAGGTATTTCATCACGATGTTCTTCAGATCCTCCAGCTTTTCCTCCACGTTCTCGTGATGCGCCTCGAACTGCTCGATGGAGTACCCGGAAACCCTCGTTCCGTCCCGCCTCAAGGCCTCGATGTACGGGAAGACGACCTCCTCCTCGTAGGCGAAATGCTTGTCGAGTTCCGCCTTGTAGTCGTTGAAGAACTTGAGGACCACTTTTTTCTGCTTCCCGTCGAACGGAGCCACAAGCTTGTCGAACGAGTTCTCAAGAACCCTGAGAGCCTGTCCCATGTAGTAGAGGTGGGACGCATGCAGGTAGGCGATGATGCTGCGGATGTCGCCCTTCCCGAGATCCGAATCCGAAGGCCGGTGGCCAGGGAAGGAATAGACGTTGCAGATCAGGATGAAGGTGTCCGGATCTACTCCGCATCTGCGGCAGGCTTCGGACACTGGCAGCGATGCGTACTTCAGGTCGAGTCCGATCCTGGAAATCACCTGAAGAAGGCTGTAGTCGATGTCGATGAGGTCCGACACGGACATCTCTGTGGTGTATTTTTCTTTCATATTCATGTATCTTTCGGCTCCGAAGCGGCTCCGGGAGGGTAAATATTAAGAAACCTTCAAATTATTTTTTTCATTTTTCTAAATCAACATGGCGGTGATGTGGAAGCCGATGAAGGCGGCGAGCCAGGCGACGATCATCGTGTAGGCGCAGACGGCTATGGCCCAGCGCCATTTTCCGGTCTCGTTCCTGATCGCCACAAAGGTGGCGATGCAAGGGAAATAAAGCAGGATGAAGATCATGTAGGCGACCGCCGCCGGCAGGCTCACCGAGCGGGCCAGCGTGCCCTGAAGCTGGGTGTCGGCCGCGAGAGCGTCAGCGTCCGCAGCCTCGACGGCATCGGAAACTTCCGGCTCATCGGAAGCGTACATGACGCCCAATGTGCTTACGACCAACTCCTTGGCGACAACTCCGGTCAGCAGGCCGATGTCCATCTTCCAACTGAATCCGAGCGGGTCAAGGGCCGGGGAGACGGCTTTGCCGAGCTGTCCGATGTAGGAATGCTCCTGCTGGTACTCCGCGCCTTTGTCGGAGCGCGGGAAGTAGCCGAGGCACCAGATCGCCACGGAGCCTATCAGGATCGTGGTGGCCATCTTCTCAAGGTATTGCCGTCCTTTCTCCCAGGTGTGCCTCCAGATCGCCTTTCCGGTCGGGACTCTGTAAGGAGGCAGTTCCATCACGAACGGGAGGTCATCCTCCTTGATGAAACGGCTCAGGATGACCGCCGACAGGATCGCCAGCAGGATCCCGAGAAAGTATATTCCCAAAAGGGCGAGGGCCGAATTGTGCGGGAAGAAGGCTCCGACGAGCAGCACGAAGATCGGGAGCCGGCCGGCGCAGGACATGAAGGGGATGATGGCTATCGTGATGAGACGGCTCTTGCGGCTCTCGATCGCGCGGGTCGCCATGATCGCCGGCACGTTGCAGCCGAAGCCCATCACCATCGGGATGAAGGACTTGCCGTGGAGACCGATGTGGTGCATCAGCCTGTCCACGATGAAGGCGGCGCGGGCCATGTACCCGGAGTCCTCCATTATGGAAAGGAAGAAGTACAGGATCAAGATGTTAGGCAGGAACACGAGGACACTCCCCACTCCGGCGATCACGCCGTCCACGAGAAGATCCTTGAGCCAGCCCTCCCTCATGAAGTCCGCCACGAAATCCCCGAACTTCGCCACAAGAAAGTCAATCCAGTTCATCGGGTAGTCCCCCAGCGTGAAGGTGGACTGGAAGATGAGGTAAAGCAGGAGGATGAATATGGGGAACGCCGCCCACTTGTTGGTGACGACCGCGTCGATCCTGTCGGTAACGGTCTTCTTCGGTCTGGAATCCGCGTTCCGGACGTAAGTCTCCGCGAGGGCTCCGTGAATGAATGAATATTTCGCATCGACGATGGCCGACTCCAGATTGGTGTGGAGCAGGTTCCCGATGCGGTCGGACTCTTCGGCGCGGGCCTTGGCGATCTCCCCGGCGTTGGGCAGGGTCTCAATCACGTGTCCGACCTGACTGTCGTTCTCCAGGCACTTGATCGCCAGATAGCGGGTGGAGTACTTGCCGCGGATGTCCTGGTTCTTCTGAATCAGGAGTTTGACACGGTCGATGCTCCTTTCCAGTTCCTGGCCGTGATTGATGTGGATGTGGCGGGCAAGCCTCTCGTCGTGCTTCTCGTAGATCCTGATGACCGTGTCCAGCAGCTGAGGAATCCCGGTGCCGTCACGGCAGACGGTCGGGCAGACGGGCATTCCGAGAAGGTAGCCGAGCTGCTTTATGTCAAGGCTGTCGCCCTTGGCCTTAAGCTCGTCGTACATGTTCAGGGCCATCACGACGCGGAGGTTCATGTCGATGACCTGGGTCGTGAGGTAGAGATTCCGCTCGATGTTGGAGGCGTCCACGACATTGACCACGACATCCGGGACGTTCTCTATCAGGTTCTTGCGGACGTAGAGTTCCTCCGGGCTGTAGGCGGACAGGGAATATGTCCCCGGCAGATCGACGAGGACAAACCTGTAGCCTTTATATTCAAAATGCCCTTCCTTGGCATCGACGGTCACGCCGCTGTAGTTGCCGACGTGCTCATGGCTGCCGGAGGCGATGTTGAACAGCGAGGTCTTTCCGCAGTTCGGGTTGCCGACAAGGGCGACGCGGATGACGTGGTGCCGTTCTTTGGCAAGGCGTTCCATCTCAAGGTTCAAGGCGGCGATCTCGTCGCAGTCGTCGTCGAAAATCGACGAGACCTCCTGCTTCGCATCCACGGCGGCCTTGGCCTCCTCCTCACCGATGACATCGATGAGTCCGGCCTCGGAGCGCCTCAGAGAAATCTTGTAGCCGAGTATCTCGTACTCGATGGGATCCTTCAGAGGGGCGTTGAGCACGACGGCGACCCGCTTCCCGGTGACGAAGCCCATCTCTATGAGCCTTTTCCGGAAGCCTCCGTGGCCGTTCACCTTGGCTATGACGCCAACCTCTCCAGTCTTTAGTTCAGAAAGTTTCATTATACTCCCAATTTCGCCACAAAAATATTCATTTTGCAAGATTTCCGCAATCGCCAACAGTTGGTATGTGGGGACAGGAGGAATCACCAATTATCAGTAAACGGAAGAGCCGCTTCTCATTATGATGAACGGGGTTTGCTGTCGCAGCAGACCCCGTTCGCAATTCTAACCTAAAACTTAACCTATGAAAAAACTATTCATGCAAATCTACAATTTTCTTACCAAACATGCAAGAATAACTCTGTTTATTTGAAAAGTTTTTTGATTTGTTTGAAGGTTAATAATGAAAAACCTCAAACAAATCAAAACAGCTTCTGAATCTATTTCGAATTTTCTTCGGAAACCGGAGGCTTCGGCAAACAGGTTTCGTCAAGTCTCACGGTCTTGATGCGGACGTCCATCAAAGGTTTGTCCCTCCGGTCGGTGGCGACCTGGGCGATCCTGTCGATGATGTCAAGTCCGCTGACGGTCTCTCCGAAGACGGTGTAGGCTCCGTCAAGCTGGGCGCACGCTCCGGCGTCCTGGACGATGTAGAACTGGGATCCGGAGGATTCCTTCATCGGATTGGCTACGTCACCCCTGCGGGCGGCGGCGAGGGCGCCTTTCCTGTGGGTGTATTCAGGCACGAACTCGGCCGGTACGGTGTAGCCCGGGCCGCCCTGTCCGTACTTCGCCACCGCGGCGGCGGAAGTGTCCCGGGTGAGAGGGTCTCCGCCCTGGATCATGAATCCGTTGATGACCCTGTGGAAAAGGAGGCTGTCATAGTAGCCGGTCAGGGCCAGTTTCGCGAAGTTCTCACGATGTTTCGGAGTCTTGCTGTAGAGTTTGACCTTGATCGTGCCGAGATTCGTCACGATGTCGAAAACCGGTTCTTCCGGCAGTGTTGCGATGATGTCCATAGCTGTCTTTTCTTTTGCAGCCTGCTCAACGGCCGCGATTGAGTCCAAACGTGCCTGCTCGGCGGCAGCGGCGGCCTCGGCTTTCCGGGCCTTGTTTCCGCAGCCTGACATCATGCCGATGACGGCGACGGCGCAGAGCAGGGATGTGAGAATGTTCTTCAGCATATTCATAAAAATTAAAACTTGCGGTAGTTGTAGCCCAGGGTGTCGTAGATCCTGAAGGATTCGGCCCGCAGGGCTGACTTGAACCTTTCGATGTCCTTGGCCTCGGGGGCGCACCACTGCACTTCACTCAGGGCCGCCATGCGCGGAAGGAGCATGTACTCAAGGTGTTCAGGGGTGGCGATGTACTCTGTCCAGAGATTGGCCTGCACGCCGAGGATGTGCTTCCGCTGGCCGGCGTCAAGTCCGTCGAGAGGGTCGTAGCCATAAACCTTCTCAAGCGGGAGATTGCCTCCTATGCCGAAAGGCTCCTTGTCCTGATCCTGTGACTGGTAGTAGTCGAAGTAGCAGTAGGTGTTAGGGGTCATGATGACGTCGAAGCCCATCGCGGAGGCCTTGATGCCGCCCTCGGTACCTCTCCACGACATCACGGTGGCTCCCTCGGCAAGCTCGCCTTCGAGGACCTCGTCCCATCCGATGATCCTGCGGCCGTGGTCGTTCAGGAATTTCTGGACGCGGGCGGTCACGTAGCTCTGGAGGAACTGCTCGGCGGTGTGGCGGCCGTCGCCCTTGATGCCGAGTTCCTTGATTCTGGCCTGGCAGGCCGGGCATTTCTCCCATTCGGACTTAGGACACTCGTCTCCGCCGATGTGGATATATTCGGAAGGGAAGATGTCCATCAGTTCCGTGAACACGTCCTCAAGGAAAGTGAACATAGCCTCCTTGCCGGGGCAGAGAACCTTGTCGGAGATGCCCCATGTGGTCCAAACCTCGTAAGGGCCACCCGTGCAGCCGAGTTCAGGGTAGCCGGCGAGGGCTCCCATCATGTGACCCGGAAGGTCAATCTCAGGGATGACGGTGATGCCAAGCTTGCCTGCATAGGCGACAATGTCCCTCATCTGTTCCCGGGTGTAGTAGCCACCGTAGCGGACTCCGTCGTTGCTGCCCCAGTCCTTCCTGATGACGGTGCCGTTCCTGAACGCGCCGACCTCGGTGAGCTTAGGGTACTTCTTGATCTCCGCTCTCCAGCCCTGGTCATCGGTGAGATGCCAGTGGAAACGGTTGAGCTTGTAGGCCGCCATGATGTCAAGGTACTTCTTGACCTCCTCTACGGAGAAGAAATGCCTTGAGCAGTCAAGGTGCATGCCGCGGTAGCCGAAGCGAGGCTTGTCCTGAATCCTCACGCAAGGAAAGAAGAACTTCTCGGCGGGGTCGGGATTCCCGCTGAATATGCTGACGCTTGTCAGCTGCCTGAGCGTCTGGAGCGCATAGAGGAAGCCGTTGTACGACGAGGCGCGGACGGTGCAGCTGGTCTTGGAGATGGAGATGGAATATTCCTCCCCGGCGAGACCGGCGTCATTAAGGAATATGAAACCCTTCACCTTGTCGCAGTTCTTTCCCAAGCCTACCGGAGTGGCGTAGGAGCTGACCCTGCCGCTGACCAGCGAGATTCTGTCGGCGAACTCCCTGATGGCGTTCTGGGTCCTGGCGTCAATGGACTGATCGCAGTTGAAGTTGGCGCCGGCTCCTTTGAATGTGCCTTTTCCGACCTCGACGCTCTGAGGGTAAGGGATGACATTGATCACGGTCTCCGTCTTCTTGGCATTAATCGCGCCGGACGCCAAGAGAAGAGCAAGAGTGACGATGCTGGCAATTTTTTTCATGATTGACTGACTGTTAAAAATTATTCCGAGCGTTAAAGATACGAATAATTCTCCGTCCGTCAATACAACAGCAGCCCAAGGATTCCGCCGGCAACTATGATTTTGACGGGGCCGACCTTGAAGACCATCGAGGCGACGACCGCGGCGGCGAACAGCCCCCAGCTGATCCAGTCCGGGAAGTTCTCCCCGACGATGCTGATCCGGGGCATGACGCCGTTCCATTCCACGGAGAACATCAGGATCAGGGCTGCGGCCCCTATCAGGCCCACCACCGCCGGACGCAGGCTCCCCAGAACGCTGGCGAAGACCCTGCTGTCCTTGAATTTCGTGTAGAACCTGACAATCGCCAGCACGATCAGGAAGGATGGCAGGATCACGGCGAAAGTCGCTGACAGGGAGCCGATTATCCCTGTCAGATGGCTCGCTCCGGCCTGATGCAGGACCTCGTAGCCGACGTAGGTGGCGCAGTTGATCCCCACCGGCCCCGGAGTCATCTGGGAGATGGCGACGATGTCGGTGAAAGCGCTTTCAGTGAGCCAGCCGTGAGCCACGACCACCTGGGTCTGGATGAAGGAGAGCATGGCGTAGCCGCCTCCGAACGTGAACAGACCTATGACGAAGAACACTCCGAAAAGCTGGAGGATGATTGCGGCCTCAGTCATTTTCCGCCTCCTTTCTGTTTCTGAGCACGGCGATGCCGGCCGAGACGACAATCAGGACGAGCAGGATGTAAACCGGCGAGAAGCTCAGGAACGCCACCAGGAAGAGCGTCGCCGCGGAGATCGCCCACGCCCACCAGGTCCTGTTGTTCTTCCGGGCCATGTTGATCATCGGCACGGCGATCAGCGAGACCACGACAGGGCGGATGCCCTTGAAGATCCGCTCCACCACGGGATTGTCACGGAAGCCTGTGAATATCATGGCGATCAGCAGGATGCTGACAAACGACGGCAGCACCGAGCCGAGGGTTGCCACGACGCTGCCTTTCACTCCGTGGAGCTTGTGGCCGACGAAAATCGACATGTTCACGGCAAGCACTCCGGGGGCGGACTGGGCCATCGCTATGATGTCCGGCAGTTCCTCGTCGGTCATCCAGTTCCGTTTGACCATCTCGTCCCTGATCAGGGGGATCATGGCGTAGCCGCCGCCGATGGTGAAGGCTCCAAGTTTCGCGAAGACCAGAAAGATGTGCCACAGGGAGGCCTCCTCCGCAGGGGTATTTGTTTGTTCTTTTGACATATTCATTGATTGTGATTGACCATCGCGGCGACGACCTCATGCGAGGTTCTGCCGTCCGGGCCGTGGGAGGAAGAGTGGAACTCGGAGATTCCGGCCGATTCTTCCAGCCGTCCGATGTTGCCAGGCCTCACTCCGGAGCCGGCAAGGATGATGATCCTCCCGGCGGCCCTTTCATTCAGCTCCTTGAGGACAGGCTCGCCGTCATTGACATCGGGGGCGTGTCCTGCGGTCAGCAGCCTGTCGCACCCGAGCGAGATGATGTCCTCCAACGCCCTGAACGGATCAGAGCACTCGTCGAAGGCCCGATGGAAGGTGACGTGAAGGCCGTCCGCCTCCGCAATAAGCCGCCCAACCGCCTCCGTGTCAATGCTTCCGTCCTTCCTCAACGCTCCGACCACGACTCCGTTCACGCCCAGTTCCCGGCACATCCTGACAGAGCCGGCCATCCCGTCGATCTCGTCGGCGGTGTAGGTGAAGTCCCCTCCGCGGAGTCTTATCAGCACGTTCACGGGAATATTCACAGCCTTCAATGTCGCCTCGATGCAGCTTCGGCTCGGGGTGACTCCCCCGCAAGGCAGATCCTCGCAGAGTTCCACCCTCCCCGCTCCGCCTTTCATGGCCTCGACGGCCTCCGCCGCGTCAGTGCAGCAGCACTCCAGAAATCGTTTGTCGCTCATGCCGCAAAGTTAGGCAAAGTAATCCGTAAAAATAACGTCTTCGTCTCGCCGGCCTGAAGATTTCGGGCAAGGGATGAACTAATTTTACGTGCCGATTTTTGTTAAACATTGTAATTACATATTTTGTGCTATCAACTTGTTGAGTATCGCTTTTTCATGCTAATTACAATGTTTGACAACTTACATTTTTTAAAGTTATGGCTCCGGCCTTTTTATGTCAAGACAAATGCTTAGTACACACCATATTGAGTTCACTTGAAAAAGTCTGAAAACATGATTTTTTACCCATCAGATTATTGCAAGTCAACCGCGAGTCTTGACAAGAAGGACTCTCCTGAGTGAACTCATGTTTAAATGTCAAAGTTCAACAACTAATTAATTTTAGGTTTTATGAGTAAAAAAATGTATTCTTTGCTGCTGTGCCTCTGCTTGAGCATAGGCACGGCGCTCGCGCAGAACATCACCGTCAAAGGGACGGTCACATCTGCGGAAGACGGATCCCCGGTCATCGGGGCCTCCGTGTTTGTCCAGGGGACGAAGAATGGAACCGTCACCGACAATTCCGGGCAGTACACGCTCCGGGAAGTTCCGGCGGGCAGCACCCTCGTGTTCTCCTGCATCGGAATGATTGACGTCAAGAAAACCGCGGACAGAGTTGTTGACGCCACGTTGACTGTTGACAACGAACTTCTTGACGAAGTTGTCGTCACGGCGCAAGGCCTCACGAGAAAGCAGAAGGCGATCGGTTACTCCGCACAGACGGTGACGGCGAAGGATCTGACCATCGTACACAGCGCGGATCTCGGGAACTCCCTCGCCGGTAAAGTCGCGGGAGCGCAGTTCTGGGGTGCCGGCGGTTCCACATTCAATGAGGGCAAGATCATCCTGCGCGGAGCCACCTCCTACAGCAACGCCCAGGGAAGCGAGCCTATCTACGTCGTTGACGGAGCTATTGTCTCAAGGGCTTCCGTGAACATGGAGGACGTGGAAAGCCTCAACGTCCTGAAAGGCCCTTCCGCCACAGCCCTTTACGGCTCACGCGGAGCCAACGGAGCGGTGGTGATCACGACAAAGAAAGCGGCTGACGGAAAGAGCACACTTGAATTCTCAACCACGACATCCGTAGAGACGTACTACAACCATATCGATGTCAACAAACTCTATGGCGGCGGTTCAAGTGCGGCCAACGTCTCCTATTATGCGGCCAACTCTGAAAATCCGGAATCAGTTGACTGGACATCAGCGGGCAATCTTCTTGAGAAACTCGATGACGGCAGCTATCTTCTTGACAATGCGAATGATGAAAACTGGGGGCCACGTTACGACGGGACATCCCTTGTACGCTCCGGCCTTTCATGGGATCCGACATCCGGCAAGTACGGCAAGGCCGACGCATGGGAATCCCGCCTGAACCTGCGCGACCTTACCCGAGCGGCATGGTCGAACAACACCAACGTGGCGTTCTCAAAGGCAGGAAACGGTTTCAGGACAAGGGTGGCGTTCAACAATGTCGAGCGTCAGGGAATAATGTACAACTCGAATGCCACACGCCGTTCATTCAGTGTGACATCATCATTCAAGCCGGCCGACTGGCTCAATGCCGATGTCAGCTACCGCTACCGCTACCGCAGGGACAAGAACGCGGCCACTGAAGGATATTCAGCGGCGGGAAACGTGGTCTGCGAATTCACGCAGTGGGGACAGACCAACGTTGACTTGGCGGAGTTGAAAGACTACCAGAGACCTGACGGGAGCTGGCGCACATGGAACATTGTCGATCCTGACAATCTGGCCGCCAACTACCACGACAATCCGTACGGTACATTGTACAACTACAACACTTTCTCCTACAACAACTACCATCTTGTCACCGCTGATGTCTATTCACTGCTGCCGAAAAACGTGCGCGTCGGCGTCCGCGTCAACAACAACATAAGCACCAGCCGCTACGAAGCCAAGTACGGCAACGGTTCTACCGTCTTTGATCCATACTTCCGGACCTATCACACCCAGGCCAATGATTTCACCGCCCAGGCCTACGCCACATGGGGCGACCACTTCGTGGACAACCGCCTCTCCGTGGAGACCGCCGTGTTCGCGGAGACGAGAAAGTACGACTATTTCTACCTCAACAGCTACACGAACGGAGGCCTGTCTGTACCCGGGTTCTTCAATCTTGCAGCGTCCGCAAGCACCTACAGCACCAACAACGAAGAGTCTCACTTCAAGACCCGCTCGTTCTTCGGCACCGCGACTGTAGGCTGGGACGATCTCGTCTATCTCGACGGATCGATCCGTTACGACATTGACTCCCGTCTGGCCAATGACAACAACTCGTTCCTTTACGGCGGCGGTTCCGTGTCTTTCATGGCCAGCAAGCTGATTGATGCCTCCTGGCTCAACTTCTGGAAAATCAGAGGTTCCGTGGCTCAGGTCGGTTCCACGCTCAGCGCCTACAACATCTACCCTACCTACACCGTAGGCACAAAGGCGCACGGTCTCACGACAATGTACGAGCCTAAGACACAGGTCAACTCATCAATCAAACCGACCATCTCCACATCCTATGAGGTCGGAACGGAGTTCAAACTGTTCGGCAACAGACTCTTCGGCGACATCAACGTGTACCGCAAGGACACCAAGAACGACATCATCTCGGCCAACGTGCTGCCTCAGTCCGGCTATGCCTACCGCAAGCTTAACGCAGGAATGGTACGCAATCAGGGCGTAGAAGTTGTCCTTGGAGGAACGCCTGTGCGCACACGCGACTTTGAATGGACCCTTTCAGGGAACATCACCAAGAACAACAACAAGCTCATCCGCCTTGCTCCGGATCAGTCCGAATACACGATCTACTGGACAAAATTCTACGATGCCTGGTACCTCAAGGCCATTGAAGGGAAGCCTATCGGTGTCATCACCTCCGGCTCACGCTGGGCAACCAATGAGGACGGCAAACCGATTCTTCAGAAAGGCAGCGCCGCTTGGGGCGATGTCAGGCCTACGTGGGAGAGAGGCGTCGAGAAGGAAGTCGGAAATGTCCAGCCTGACTTCACGGGCGGATTCTCAACCTCATTCAGGTACAAGAACATCACTTTCGCCGCTTCACTTGACTTCAGCATCGGCGGACAGCTCGTGTCCTGGACGAACATGTGGGGAACCGGCTCCGGAGTACTCGCTTCAACGGCCAAGGTCAACAACAGGGGTGTGAACGAGCGCGAGCCTGTGGCTGTCGGCGGCGGTGTCTACATGGAAGGAGTTGATGCCGACGGCAATCCTCTGTCCGGCTACGTCGATGCCTACAGGTACTATCATTATCTGGCCTACTACAATGACGACAACTGGATCTACGACAAGACCTACGTCAAACTTCGCGAGGTTTCCCTCCGGTACGACATTCCGGGCAAGATCCTCAAGAAAGCAGGGATAGGCCTCACCAACGCAAGCGTGGCCCTTGTCGCCACAAATCCTTGGCTCGTTTACTCGGCATGTCCGAACATCGACCCTTCCGAGATCGCAGGTGTCGAGTACAACTACCTTGAGGGAGGGCAGGCTTTGTCCACAAGGTCATTCGGATTCTCAATCAATCTTACTTTCTAAAGCATAGGAGATGAACATTATGAAAACCATACACAAGATACTTTTCACGGCGGCGGCCTTGGCCGTCACATTGCCTTCATGCGATGACATCACGGATTTCGGAGACATCAACGAGGATCCGAACAAACCGTCCACGGCGTTCACTGAATACCTGTTCAGCTACGCCTGCCAGTACGTGCCGTATTTTGTCCTCGGATCCACCACAAACGGCTACGACCCCTGGCAGCAGGAATGGGCCGGTTACCTGTCCGAGTCCAAGAACAATCAGTACGGCCCTCTTGGAACCACCATACAGTACGCCGCAAGCACGCTATACCTCTACCCGCTTAAGAATCTGAATCTGATCGTGGAAATGAATGAGGACGAGGCACAGAAGGATCTGTCGAATGTAAAATCATTCGGATCCAACGCCAACCAGATCGCGGCGGCAAAGACGCTTGCGGCCTACTACTACATGTCTCTGACCGACATCTATGGTCCGATCATCCTTTCCGAAGCATTCAAGGGCGCCTCGGAAGATAACTGGAAACCCGCCTATGACTCCCAGGAGTCCGTCTATACCCAGCTCGACGAGTCATTGTCAGATGCTTACAGGCAGTTTGACGAAAGCGACGCTCTTTCTTCCGCAGACATCCTCTACAACGGAGACATTTCCAAATGGAAAAAGTTCAACGCATCCCTGCGAATGTTGCTGGCCATCAAACTCTGCGATGTCGCCCCGGCTGTGGGCAAGACCCGGTTCGCGGCCGCCTACAACGACGGAGGCATGGAAAGCGTCTCCGACGGCTTCTGCTACAGCTACGACGAACTCACATGGAACCGGCTCTACTACTGGTGCTCGCCTGACTACTCCGCGGCAGGATTCAATGCTGTGCCGAACTATTTCATAGTGGAGCAGATGAAATCTCTGGAAGACAACAGGATGTTCGAATATTTCGACATCGAGGGCTACAAGGGGACGCGTGACGAGGCCAAATTCCCGAGAGACCGGCACAGTTCATTCTATGGAGTTCCGTTCGGACTCTCCGACAACAACGCAGTGTCGGCTTTCAGCAATTGCTGCTGCAGTGTGAACAGCAGCATGCTGGCTGTGGATGCCACCTTCCCGGTGATCCCGACCGCGCGTGTGCTTCTTACAGAAGCTGAAGCGGCATTCAGAGGCTGGATCTCCGCCGATGCCAAGAGCCTGTACGAGAAGGGCATCAAGGCTTCGTTCGAACAATGGAACGCGGCCGGAGCGGATGAATATGTAAGTTCCGAGGCTGTGGCCTACAACCCTTCAGAAGGACTTGAGCAGATAGCCATCCAGCGCTGGATCGCCAGCTATCTGTCGGACGGTGTCGAAGCCTGGTCCGACTGGAGAAGGCTGGACATCCCTTACCTTCCGGTAGGTCCGGGAGCCGTGACCCTCGGGAACTTACACTACCCGTACCGCATCGGCTATTACTCAGACACCGACATCGCCTACAACAAGGACAACTACCTTGAGGCCGTGAAACAGCTCTCCGGAGGAGAGGACAACACCAGCAACAGGGTATGGTGGGATGTCGCGGACAACAGAACCGGAGTCCTGACAGATGCCCAGTGCACCCCTCCGACCCTATAAGGATTCGGACATATAACCGGAAAGCCCCGGAAGTCGGTCGACTTCCGGGGCTTGTCATATTCGGAAACTCTTTTAGAAGCTGTTTTGATTTGTTTGTTTGAAGGGTAAGAGCAAGCTCTTTCCCTGCTACTCACCTCGGCAATCCGAACAAGTTCGATTGCACTCGGTTCGGGCGCCGGGTTGAGAGTGAAAAACTTCAGGTTCGACCGCTTCTTCCAAGGAAGATAGCGGTGCTATCTGACTGAAGAAGCGGGAAGAAGATGAAGATTTTTCACCTCAAAGAACATTTCAAACAAATCAAAACAGCTTCTAAGGTAGCTCCTAAGGAAACTGCAAAGGCGATCAGATGCGGCCGAAGGCGGCCAAAATAATAGCCTGCTCGAAACCGGGCAGGCTTAAGTAAGCTCGTAAAAGTTTAATATTTAAGCGGTTACTTTACTAATACTCCTCCTCGTTAAAGAAGAAGTCCTCCTTGGTCGGGTAGTCGGGCCAGATGTCCTCGATGGATTCATAGACCTCTCCGTCGTCCTCAAGTTCAGTCAGGTTCTCTATGACTTCCTCCGGAGCTCCGGAGCGGTTGGCGTAGTCGATGAGTTCTTCCTTTGAAGCCGGCCACGGAGCATCGTCCAGGCTGCTGGCAAGTTCAAGTGTCCAATACATATTCTCGAACAATTAAATTGTTAACAATCAACAAAATAAACATTTATACGGCAAATTTCTCCGCCATTTGCCCCAAAGATATGCAAAAAATCATAACAATAAGTATTTTTTGCCTAATTTTGTGACCCCGTAAGCTTGGCGGCTTCCGGGGCTGACACAGTCTCAACAACTGTACCAAAAGAACGGCGAGGAAACATGTCATACGAAAAAAAGGAAACATACGGGGAGCAGACGACCGTCCGGATCGCGGCCCACGTCAGGGAAATCCTCAAGCTATTAGGCGAAAATCCTGACAGAGAGGGGCTTGTAAAGACTCCGGAGAGGGTGGCCAAGGCTTTGCAGTTCCTCACGCAGGGATATTCACAGGACGGGATGAAGCTGATCCGGTCCGCCATGTTCGACGAGGAGTACCGGCAGATGGTGCTGGTGAAGGACATCGAGCTGTATTCCACGTGCGAGCATCACATGATGCCGTTTCTTGGCAAGTGCCATGTGGCATACATTCCCAACGGGAAGATCACAGGGCTGAGCAAGGTGGCGAGGGTCGTGGAGACTTTCGCGCGGCGGCTTCAGGTTCAGGAGAGGCTCACCGTGCAGATCCGGGACTGCATAGACAACGCCCTGCATCCGCTGGGCGTGGCGGTGGTCATCGAGGCGATGCACACCTGCATGTCGATCCGCGGGGTACAGAAAGCCAACGCGGTGACAACTACCTCCGCATTCTCCGGGGCGTTCCTGACGTCGGCCAGAACCCGGAACGAGTTTTTGAATCTGATAAAACAGTAGCGGAACCTGACGGAGATCAATGCAAAAAAATAAACCCACTGATATGTCAAACAAGATAATACTGACAGGCGACCGTCCTACCGGACGTCTCCACATCGGCCACTACGTCGGATCCCTGAGGAACAGGGTGGCTATCCAGAATGCCGGCGACTACAAGAAGATGTTCGTGTTCATCGCTGATGCGCAGGCACTTACCGACAATTTTGACAATCCTGAGAAGGTGCGTCAGAACATCATCGAGGTGGCACTCGACTACCTCTCCGTCGGACTCGACCCTGACAAGGTGACGATCTTCATCCAGAGCATGATCCCGGAACTCACCGAACTGACGTTCTATTACATGAATCTTGTCACGGTGGCCCGGCTCCAGCGCAATCCGACCGTCAAGGCGGAGATCCAGATGCGCGGCTTCAGCCAGGATGGCGAGGAGCAGGCTTTCGGAAGCGGACTACCGGTGGGCTTCTTCTGCTACCCTATCTCACAGGCCGCCGACATCACGGCTTTCAAGGCCACCGACGTGCCTGTCGGAGAGGACCAGAAGCCTATGCTTGAACAGGCCGTGGAGATCGTGCGCAGCTTCAACAGGATCTACGGGGAGACCCTTGTGGAGCCGAAGGCGGTCCTGCCTTCCAACGCCGCCTGCCTCAGGCTCCCGGGGACAGACGGAAAGGCGAAGATGAGCAAGTCCCTGGGCAACTGCATCTACCTCGCCGAATCGGCCGACGAGATGCACAAGAAGGTGATGTCGATGTACACCGACCCTCAGCACATCAATGTCAGCGACCCCGGCCACGTGGAGGGCAACACTGTCTTCACCTACCTCGACGCGTTCTGCCGCGACGAGCACTTCTCCCTCTATCTTCCTGAATATGCCAACCTCGACGAGTTGAAGGACCACTACCGCAGGGGCGGTCTCGGAGACGTGAAGGTAAAGAAATTCCTGGAAAAGATCCTCAACGAGGAACTTGAGCCGGTAAGAACCCGCAGGAAGGAATACGAAAAGGACATCCCTGCCGTCTATGAGATTCTCAGGAAGGGCAGCGAGGCCGCCGAGGCTGTGGCCGCCGCGACCCTCGACGAAGTCAAGAAGGCGATGAGGATCGACTACTTCAACGACAAGGATCTCATCGCGGAGCAGGCCAGAAGGTTCAACCAATAAGTCTATTCCCGCTCGCAAAGCAGGCAGCAGATGAAAGCTCCGAAAAAAAGACTTTTCCGAAACGCCGCGCTGGCCATCACTTTCCTGACCGTCGGGACTTTCATGTCCACAGCGCAGATCTACCCGCAGGAAGAACTGCATTTCAAGGCTCCGGCAGTGCCTCGGCAGATGGTGTTCGCCGGGGACACGGTGCGGTTTGACAGAAGCGACCTCTACGAGAGGATGGACAGGGAACTCATCTCGTTCACCTACATGCACTCCAACTCGATCCTGATGCTGAAGAAGTCCGACCGCTATTTCAGGATGGTCGAGCCTATCCTCCGGCAGAACGGCATCCCTGACGATCTGAAGTACCTAATGGCGATCGAAAGCAACCTCAATCCGAAGGCATATTCAACGGCGGGGGCGGCGGGTCTCTGGCAGTTCACCAGAACCACGGGCAAGGAATATGGTCTTGTCATCGACACCGAAGTGGACGAGCGCTACAACATCGAGAAGGAGACCGTGGCGGCCTGCAAGTACCTTCGCAGAGCCTACGATAAGTACGGTGACTGGATGACGGTGGCGGCAAGCTACAACGCCGGACAGGGAGGAATCTCCCGCCGTCTCTCCGACCAGAGGCAGAAGTCGGCCCTTGACCTCTGGCTGGTCGAGGAGACGTCACGGTACATGTTCAGGGTTCTCTCGGCGAAGATGTTCTTCGAGAACCCGGCCGCTTTCGGATTCAATGTCAAGGATTTCGAGAAGTATCCGTGCCGTTCTCCTAAAGAAGTGGTCACGGTGAGCGGGGCGATCGCCAGCCTGGTGGATTTCGCCGAAGAGCACGGAGTGACCTATTACCAGCTGAAAGAGGCAAATCTTTGGCTCCGGGACGGCAAACTGCTCAACAAAGCCGGACACACCTACAAGATCATCATCCCGGACGGGAAATGATGATCCTTGACAGCCGTCGGAGACCTCTATTTCTTCAGGCCGGAATTCAGGAATTTGATGAACCCTTCAACAGAAAGGTTGTAGCCGCGGACGGGGACAAGCTGGTTGCCGTCGGCGTCCAGAAGTGCGTAGTTCGGCTGAGCGTTGACACCGAAACGGGTACGGGCGATGTAGGAGTTGACACGGCCTATCTCCTTCAGGACCTTGCCTTCCGGAGTGGTCATCCATTCTGACTCGTCGAGCTTGCTCTTGTCATCCACGTAGAGGGCCACAAGGACATATTCATTCCTGAGAATATTCAGGACTCCCGGGTCGCTCCAGACACGCTGCTCCATCTCGCGGCAGTTGACGCAGCCGTGACCGGTGATGTCAACGAAGACGGGTTTGCCCTGGGCCTTGGCGGCGGCGAGACCCTCTTCCAAGGTGAAGTAGCCGGTGAGGCCGAGAGGCATCTTGAGGTCATACTTCCGGCCGAATTCTGAAATCCCGGCCGATTCGACAGGCTCGGCGGCCGAACTACAGACCCCATCAGTTCCGGCAGCAGAACTTGCCGAAGCGGCATTTCCGGCAGCGACGGTCGCCTCGACAGGCTCGGCGACCGAAAGGGCAGGAGTGTCCGCATAGTTATAGACCACGAAATCCTGCGTCTCCAGCGGAGGGAGATAGCCCGACAAAGCTTTCAGAGGCGCGCCCCACATCCCGGGGATCATGTAGACCACGAACGTGAACACGGCGATCGCAAGGCCCAGTCTCGGAACCGAGATGTGTTCCACCGAGTCGTCATTCCTGAAGCGCAGCTTGCCCAGAAGGTAGAAACCGAGCATCGAGAACGTCACAATCCATATCCCAAGATAAACCTCCCTGTCGAGCAGCCCCCAATGGTAGGTCTGGTCGGCGACGCTCAGGAACTTGAAGCCAAGGGCGACCTCGATGAAGCCAAGTACGACCTTGACGCTGTTGAGCCATGAGCCGGACTTGCCTTTCATCTTCTGCAGAAGCGACGGGAACATCGCCAGAATCGTGAACGGCAGGGCGAAAGCCACGGAAAACGCCAGCATTGTGACCATAGGGGTCCAGAACTCTCCCTGGGTGGACTTGATCAGAACTGTGCCCACGATCGGGCCTGTGCAGGAGAATGACACCAGCACAAGGGTCAGAGCCATGAAGAATATGCCTCCGAGCCCCTTTCCGCCGGACTTCGCGTCGCTCTTGTTGGCGAGGCTCGACGGCAGTTCGATCTCGAACGCACCGAAGAATGAAGCGGCGAAAATCATGAACACGATGAAGAACACGAGGTTCGGCAGCCAATGCGTCGCAAGCCAGTTGAATATGTCGGCGGTCACCGCGTTGCCTCCGATGATCCAGGTCAGGCCGATGATGACACTGATCGGAACCGTGTAAAGAAGCACGATGAACAGCCCGTAGATGAATGCCTTGAAACGTCCCTCGGCGGCGGTCGCGGATTGCTTCATGAAGAACGACACCGTCATCGGGACCATCGGGAACACGCACGGGGTCATCAGCATGGCGAATCCCCAGAGGATGGCCTCGATGATAAGAGCCCACAATGACCCGTCGCTTTCAGTGTCCGCTGAAGCGACGGTTTCCGCCGGCTTATCCTCCTCAGTGGCCACAGCAGCCACCGCTGAAGCATCCGTTCCAAGCGGTACGGAAAACGCCCACGACTCCGGAGCCGCGCAGAACCGGTCGTTGCACCCGCTCCAAGAAACTTCTCCGGAAACCGTCGCCCCGCTTCCGGTCAGTCTCACCTTCCGGGTAAGCTCGACGGAGCCATAGAAAACCTTCTCGCCACGAAAATCAGACGGTTCCGTAACCTGCACCAGTTCCCCTTCCAATGAATAGCCTTCACCGGGAGTGAACTCGATGACAATCGGGTTATAGGCATGATCAATCGTGTAGATGTGCCATCCGTCCACGATCTCTGCCTTGAATGTCAGTTCAAAGACATTCCCGGAGACAGCCTCGCCGGAAACCGACCACTTTGCGGTCGCCTCAGGAGCCTGTGCGGAAGAGACCGCGATCCCTGCAAGGAACGCAGCCGCCAACGCAAAAGTTCTTTTAAGAATATTCGTCATAGAGCGTCAAGAATCCGCCGGAGTGTTATCTCCGTGCAAGTAATTGATTATTTTGCGTATGCAACCGAGCGGGTCTCCCTGATCACAGTGATCTTCACCTGTCCCGGATACGTCATCTCATCCTGGATCTTCTGGGCGATGTCAGCGGAGAGTCTTCCTGCCTGGTCGTCGCTGACCTCCTCGGCACCGACAATCACGCGAAGCTCGCGGCCGGCCTGAATGGCGTAACTCTTCGTGACTCCAGGGTAGGCGGCGGCAAGATCCTCCATTCCCTTGAGCCTCTTTATGTAGGATTCAATGACCTCACGGCGGGCACCTGGACGGGCACCGGAAATCGCATCACCGATCATCACGATAGGCGAGATTATGGATGTCATCTCTATCTCCTCATGGTGCGCTCCGATGGCGTTGCAGATCTCCGGTTTCTCCTTGTACTGTTCGGCCAGCCTCATGCCAAGCAATGCGTGCGGAAGCTCCGGCTCATCCTCGGAAACCTTTCCGATGTCGTGCAGGAGACCTGCCCTCTTGGCAATCTTCGGATTCAGTCCAAGTTCGGCGGCCATGATCGCGGAGATGTTGGCCACCTCACGGGAGTGCTGAAGCAGGTTCTGTCCATAAGAAGAACGGTATTTCATCCGGCCGATCATCTTCACAAGTTCAATGTTAAGCCCATGAATCCCAAGATCTATGCAGGTTCTCTTGCCTGTTTCAAGAATCTCATCCTCAAGCTGTTTCTGAACCTTCGTGACAACTTCCTCAATGCGCGCCGGATGGATTCGTCCGTCGATGACCAGCTGGTGAAGGGCGAGTCTCGCGACCTCCCTGCGCACCGGATCGAAGGCGGAGAGAAGGATGGCGTCAGGGGTGTCATCAACCACGATCTCCACTCCCGTGGCGGCCTCCAACGCACGGATGTTACGTCCCTCGCGCCCGATGATGCGTCCCTTGATCTCATCGTTATCGATCGGGAACGTCGTCACGGCATTCTCGATGGCAGTCTCCGTGGCAGTCCTCTGGATGGTGTTGATGACAATCCGCTTGGCTTCCTTGGAAGCGTTCAGACGGGCCTCGTCCATCGTGTCGTTGATGTAGGCCTGCGCCTCAGTCCTGGCCTCGGCCTTCATGTTCTCGACAAGGATGTTCTTGGCCTCCTGGGCGCTCATCCCGGCGATGGTCTCAAGCTGCTTGTTCGCCTGGGCGCTCAGCCTCTCGCACTCCTCTGTCTTTCTGGCAAGAGTCTCCTGCTGCGCCTGAAGACTTGCCCTGGCGTTGTCAGCATCACGCATCTTCTTCTGAAGTTCGGAATTCTGCTGGTTCAGAGAGTTCTCCTTCTGCTTGATGCGGTTCTCGGCATCCTTGATCTGGCCGTTCTTCTCATTGATGTACTGCTCATGCTCGCTCTTGAGCTGGAGGAACTTCTCCTTGGCCTGATGGATCTTGTCTTTCTTGATGCCCTCGGCCTCAATCTCGGCCTTGGCGATGATCTCGTTCTTCTGTCCTTTCAGAACTATCCTCTGAATGACGATGTATGTCCCCAGTGCGATTACCGCACCGATCAGGACTCCTATAAAAAACTGCAACAACATAATGCCAATAAATATTTTAAGTATTCAAATCAAAATTTCCCCAATCCGTCAGGCTCACAGCCCCCTCCTCCTGTCATTCCGGATGGGCCGATTGAAAAAGCGACCGGCAGTCCGGAACGGAAACTGACCGATCGCCCGAAAATATTAAAAAAGCCGTTAGTCACTTGTCAGAAATCTTAATGAATAAGATTTGAGATCCGCGCCGGTTCAGAAATCCATCGTCACGCCAAATGCGCGATCCCCGAAGGTAACCTTGGTCCGTCATGGCCGGCTCGAGCAAACTCGGTTCCGTAGAACTTGTTGATTTGAGCACGTGGGACTAACGGCCGTCTTTTCCAATATTCCTGATGTAGGACTCAACATCCTCCTGAAGTTTCTTCGCCTCGGCGTCAGCGTCAGCGAGTCTCTTCTGGTAGGCCAATCTGCCGACAGCCTCGTTCAGAGCGACAAAGGAAAGTTTGTCGGAAAGGGTCTTGTTCGGGTACTTGGCATCGTAGGCCGTCAATTTCTGATTGATGGCGTCAGCGGCGAGTCTCATCATCCTCTCCATCTCCGGAGAAGACGCCACGAGGGGATACTCGTTGCCCGCAATCTTTATTTTGATGTTCTGTCCCATTCCCTGTCCTCAAGCAAGGCGATGCTCCTGTCAATCTCCTTGATAAGTCTCTCTATCTTTTCCTTCGCGGCGGAACCGTCGCCGGCGACGCCGAAAG
This sequence comes from Bacteroidaceae bacterium, assembly GCA_963642565.1. Taxonomy (GTDB): domain Bacteria; phylum Bacteroidota; class Bacteroidia; order Bacteroidales; family UBA932; genus Cryptobacteroides. The sequence goes on from CAVIGZ010000011.1 coordinate 27,251, forward strand.
CTTCTGACAGATGAAGGTTGTCAACCTGTTGTTCCAAATCCTCAATCCGTTTCCTGCAGGACTCATTGCCGGCCTTGCTCCGCTGAAGTTCTTCCTGAAGTCTTTCACGCTCCAGTCTCTCCGCCTCATACAGAGCGATCAACTTTTCGATATCCGTTTTTATACCTTCAAGCATTTCTTTAGGCCTAAAATCACCTGCCTGATCGCAAATTTAGTAAAATATCTTCATTCGCACAAGCGGATTCCACGCGCGGAATCCGGACGATTTGCTTAACTTAAGTAAAAATCATAATTTTGCGGCCACATGACAATAATCTCATCATCATGACAATAACAGTGGAGAACAGGGAAATACCGGTGCTGCTCCTGACGGGATACCTCGGAAGCGGCAAGACAACTTTGGTCAACAGAATACTTTCCAATAAGAAAGGCATCAAGTTCGCAGTCATCGTCAACGACATCGGCGAGGTGAACATCGACGCCGACCTCATCCAGAAAGGCGGCGTTGTCGACACCACGGACGACAGCCTTGTCCCTCTCCAGAACGGCTGCATCTGCTGCACGCTTAAAATGGATCTGGTCGCCCAGCTGAACGACCTCTGCCGCACGGGCCGCTTCGACTACATCGTCATAGAGGCGAGCGGAATATGCGAGCCCGCGCCGATCGCGCAGACCATCTGCTCCTTTCCGAAGCTTGTCCCTGAATATGCCCAATCGAATGTCCCGAAACTCGACTGCATCGTGACAGTGGTGGATGCGTTGAGGATGCAGAGCGAATTCGCCTGCGGAGATGCCCTCAAGAAGGGCGATCTGGAGGAGGATGACCTTGAGAACCTTGTCATCCAGCAGATCGAGTTCTGCAACATCGTGCTCCTGAACAAGGCCTCCGAGGTGAAGACAGAGGAACTTGGCAGAATCCGCGGCATAGTGAAGGCTCTGAATCCGAAAGTGACGGTCTTCGAGTGTGACTATGGTGACATCGATCTTGACAAGATCCTGAACACCAAGATGTTCGACTTCGACAAGACCGCCACATCAGCCGCCTGGATCAACGCCATCGAGGGAGAAGGCAACGAGCCGGAACACGATGACGATGACCACGACGAGGATCATGACGAGCATCATCACCATGATGAGGAAGAACACCACGGCCACGAACATCACCATCATCACGGCCACGAGGGCGGTGAGGTCGAGGAATACAACATCGGCACTTTCGTCTATTATCGCCGTCAGCCACTGGACATCAACAAGTTCGACTGGCTTGTCTCAAAGAAGTGGCCGAAGAATGTCATCAGGGCAAAAGGTCTGTGCTACTTCGCCGACGAGAAGGACAAGTGCTACCTCTTCGAGCAGTCCGGAGTCCAGAAATCCATCAAGGACGCGGGCCTTTGGTTCGCCACGATGCCGGAGGACCAGCTCCAGGAGATGATGCGCAGGGACAAGAACCTGCGCAAGGACTGGGATCCGGTCTATGGCGACCGGATGGTCAAGATCGTCTTCATCGGGCAGAACCTTGACCGCTCGGCCATCTCTGAACTGATGGACTCTTGTTTAGGGGAATAGGTTTAGAAACCAAACTGCATCGAAAAAATCAAATGGTGGATTTTGGTAACGTGCAAAATCCACCATTTGCTTTTTTTCTATGCCGCCAATAACTTATGTAGCTTCGACAAGTTCAGCGTCAGAGAATTACAGTTCCGTCACGAAGCGGTGCTTGCCGGGAGCGAGGGTCTTGGTCTCCCGGGAATCGCCGGGGCCAGGAACGAGGGCCGTGGCGGTGGTGCCGGCAGGGATCTCTACGGTCCACTCGAAATTGTCGCCGGTACGCTTCCAGTTGCTGACGATCCTGCCGTACGGAGAATCGTAAGAGCAGTTCACCCAGTCAAGCCCTTTGATAGGATACGGTTTCAGTTCGATTGACTTGTAGCCCGGCTCGGCCGGACGGATGCCGCCAAGATATTCATAGTACCAGGTCACAAGGTCTCCAAGAAGCATCACATGGTTGCCGGAGTTCATCGCCGGATCGGCAGTGTTGCCGTTCCAGAGTTCCCAGATCGTCGTCGCGCCGTTCTTCGCCATGTAGCCCCAGCTCGGGTAGGTCTCGTTCGTGGCGATCCTCAACGCAAGGTCGGGCCTGCCGAACTCGGTCAGCGTGCGCATAAGAACCATCATGCCGACAACCCCGCAGCTCACATGTCCTCCGCAGTCCACTTCGGTCTTGCGTACAATATGCTCGAACACGTCACCCTCACGGCCTTCTGGAACCATACCGAAATAAAGCGGAAGCAGGTTGGCGGTCACCGTGTTGTTGCCGTAAAATCCTTCCTCGGCGTCGAAATACTTGGCGTTGAAAGCCTCACGGGCCGCATCGGCATATTCATTGAATGTCCCGACGTCCTCCGGATGACCGGCGATCGGCGCGAACTCAACCATTTTGTGGAGAAGGAAATAATAGAAAGGAGTGGCGATCAGAGGTGCTGCCGTCTTTCTCGCCGGATCCTGCGAGTGAATCAGTTCCAACGACTCAGGAGGCATGCACCAGTCGCCGTAGGTGTCCTTTGTCATGATGCCGTCATTGAGGTACTTGGACCTCATGTGCTCAAGCCACTTCTTCATCGCGCCGTAATGCTCCTTGATGGACCGGTCATCGCCGAAACGGCGGTAAACCATGTCCGCGCCCGTGAAAAACGCTCCCGGCCACGTGAAGTTGTCATTATAGAGAGTCCAATATGTAGGACACACGTCAGAGATGCTTCCAGCCTCGTTCTGCCCGTCGTGGATGTCGGTCAGCCACTTTGAGTAGAGGGCGTGGTTGTCGAATATGCAGGACTCGCCGTAGCAGCCCATAGTGCGGTCGCCGAGCCAGCCCAGCCTCTCGTCCCTCTGCGGGCAGTCGGTAGGCATGCCGCGGTAATTGCCGCGGATTCCCCAGAAAGCGTTGTGATAGATCCGGTTGATGACGGCGTCGGAAGTCTCGAAATGCCCTGTCACGGCCATCCTGTCGTACATCACCTGTCCCTCGAAATCGCTGAGTTTCGGCTCTTTCTTCAAGCCCTTGACCTCCACGAAACGGAAACCGTGGTAAACATATTCAGGATGCCAGACAACCGGCTTGCTGTCTTTGGCTATGTAGGTGTCCAGAACCTTGGCGGTACGAAGGTTGGCGAGGTATAGTGTGCCGTCATTGTTAAGAATCTCGGCGAATTTCATGGTAAGGGTGTCCCCTCTCCGGAGTCCCTTGGCCTTGATCTGAAGACGGCCCACCATGTTCTGTCCCATGTCCAGAATATAGCCATGGTCGGTCTTGGTGATGGAAACCGGCTTCACGATGTCCTGGACGGCGATGTTAGGATTCGGCTGGAGAACCAGCTTTCCGCCCGGAGCTTCCATCAAGGAAGCCTTCGCCCAAGAGGAGTCGTCATAGCCGGCCTTTGTCCAGCCTGTCAGTTCCTTGCGGGCGTCGTAGGTCTCCCCGTCGAACTCGTTGTTGGCGCGGATCGGACCCTCGCAGGTGATCTTCCAGTTCTCGTCGCTGACAACGGTCTCCGTGCGGCCGTCCGCATAGACTATGTCCAGCCTGTACCAGAGCCTCGGAACGCCGAAACCTTTCATGCCCGGTTCCCTCATCGTGGTGTAGCGTCCGCAGCCAAGGCTCACGGCAAGAGCGTTCCGCCCTTTCTTCAACGCAGACTTTACATCAAACTCATTGAAATAGACACGGGTTCTGTACTCGGACACGGTCGGGGAAAGTTCCTGGTCACGGGTGATATACTCCCCGTTGATCCAAGTGTCATAAACTCCGAGACCACTGATGCGGAGGATCGCCTCCCTCACCTTGCCGTCAAGAGTCACTTCCTTGCGGAGATAGCGGGCCGGAAGGACAGTGCTGCCCTTCAACACGTCACCCTCATAGTTGCAGCCGATCCATTTTCCGTCATATTCAGCGGCGGAAACTGTCAGAGCGGCGGCAAATGCCGCGAATGCGGTCAAAATTCTTTTTATCATCTTTGGATATTTTAGTGTTGTTTCTTGAATATCAAGTCAATGTCCCGCTGAATAGCCGGACCGGCGATGTTCTCCGGCACGAATGACCAGTGACCGATCCCGGCAGGGTCGCCGATGACGGCAGGGTCTATCATGCGGTTATGTTTGAGATAGTCATAGAGAATCTCACGGATCTCCGGGTAATACTCGACAGTCCTTTCGGCGATCCTCTCCGTGTCGATTCCGATCTCGGCGAGCAGTCCGCCGCCACCGCTGGCGCGGTAGGAGGTCATCGCGACATTGTAGGTCTCATCGAGTCTGAAAGGTTTTCCGTCAGCCATAGAGGAGATCGCTATTCTGGAGCCGGAAGGCTTCGTCACATCCACCGTGTAGTTGATTCCGGCGGCGGAGTCGAAGTTGTAGGTCCTTTCGATGAACGACCATCCCTCCTGACCGGTGCGGGGATCATCCTTCCGGACGATGTTCAGAACGTGATCCGTCGGCTTTGAGACCGTGACAATCCAACGGTTGTAGGAAGCCTCCAGATAGTCCTTGAGTTCCTGACCGGTCATCGTGATGACATAAAGCTGGTTCTCGAACGGATAGATCGTGAAGAGATCCTTGTAGATCAGGGTTCCGGCCTTCACGATGCCGTCATAGGTCAGCGGCGCCGCAATCGAGACCTGAGCCGGAGCGCATCCGAGACAAAGCGTGTGGACAAGGTTCACATAGTCACACATGCCCTTGTAAGCATCCCGGGTGCGCATGTCAACCTTCAGCTCGCCTACCTCTCGGGTTGTGAAGACCTGCACGGCCTGATAGTCCCCGTGGAACATGGCCTCCATCTCCGCATCGATCCTGTGAGGGTCAACCGGAATGAGTTCCGCGGAGAGAGTCCTGGAAACGACCTTGCCGCCTTTCACTGTGATGTTCACCGTTCCGTGTCCCACGAAACGGCAGTGGCTTCCGGAATTGATGAGCCCTATGCTGTCACAGCAGGTCACGAACGGTCTGTGGTCATGGGAGCAGACCACGAAATCCACTCCCCGCAGGCTCTTGTACAGATCCAGTCCCTGACTTTCCAGAACGGAGCCGTCTCCAGGGCCTGTTCCGGAATGCACGGACACGATCACGACATCAGGCTTCTCCTTGGCCGCGACCCTGTCCACATCCTCCTGCACCAGAGGCACAAGGCTCTCGAACGTCATCCCGCTCCAGAGTTTCTCCGACAGCCAGTTCTTCATGTTGGCGTTGGTGAAGCCAAGCACGACAACCTTCAGTCCGCCTTTTCTGAGTACCTTGTACACAGGGAAATACGGCTTGCCGTTGTCCGTGCGGACGGCGTTTCCGGCCAGAAAAGGAATCCCGTAGGACTCAAGGTCACGGGCGATCCGGTCATAGACCCTGTGGCCGGTCTCGATGTCGTGGTTGCCGACAGTGACGGCATCGTAGCCCATGCAGGCGGCCAGACGCGGATAGACGTGAGGGGACAGCGTGTCCACATAATTGAAGTAGTACGCCGCATTGTCACCCTGAAGGCAGTCTCCGGCATCGATGAAGACCACATTGTCAGCACCGGACGCGGCGCGCACACTGTCCACGACCGGCTTCACGGCATAAAGAGACCTCTTCACTCCCCCGCCGACGTAAGTGGAATCGAAATAGGTCCCGTGCACGTCATTGGTGGTCAGAAGCTGAAGGACATAATCCCCGTCCTTGAGACCCGGAGAACACGCCGCAAGCATGAGAAGGCCGGCGACGGTGACGACGATTGACGAATATGTTCCTCGCATATAATATAATTATAGGTATATCTCGATATTCCTGTTCCTTCGAGACCCGGAGGATGATGTCCCCAGCCCCCCGGAATCCTTTCCGTTCATGACTCTTCCCAGATCAAAAACGACGCTCAACTTCTGCTGGCTGCCATGAAACCCGGATCCGGTGAAATGGAAGACCGCGGAAAGCCTGAGACTGACAAAGTCAGCGATGTAAGGCTGCCAATAGACCTCCGCCCTGTCGTAGCAACCGGAATGCCTCCAGCTCGTCCCGTCCGCACGGATCCGGTAGAACCGGCTGCCGGGGTAAAGATCCGAGCCATAGACATTGCCTCCGGCGTCAAGCCAGTCGAAGTAGGGCATCTGGCTGGTGCCATAGTAGGTGTCATTCAACAAGCCGAATGTCCTGTAGGCCAGATTCAGTGTAAACTGCCCGCCGAAAGTCAAGTCCAGCCCCGTGTCCCGCTCCCTGTCCTGATGGATTCCTTGAATGTAACCGAGCTTCGCGCTCCAACGGAAGTTCCTGGCGTCAGAGGTCAGCATAACGAACGGAGAGACGAGTACATTATCCACAACGCCCTTGTACTCAAGGGTGTTGGCAAAATGGTACATTGTGCCGGTCCACCCCGCATGGAAGAAGTCTCCGCCCACGCCGAAGTCACCGTAGGTGAAGATCTGGAAACGTTCCCTGCGCTGATGGCCGATCATGCCCATCCAGTCAAGGCCGGTCTCACAGTAGCCGCGGCGGGTTCTGTACTTCAGAAGGACGCCCTCGATGTTGTTGTCGTAGAACCTGTTGGACTCGGAGATGAAGACCGTCGGGATGTTCTCGAATGAGGAATATTCCCAATAGGGGTACTGTCCGCCGAAAACGGAGAAGCGGCGCGGGAATATCCCCGCATACAATGAGAGTTTTCCGCTTCTGCGCTGATTCTCAAAGCCGTACCAGAAAATCATCTCCCTGATGAGTTCCTTGTTCTGAAGGTCGTCATTGTCACCCGAAGTCGGGGACTCCCCCATATTCTTCATCACATCCACTCCGAGGGCAAGATTATGGGATGCCCTCCCCCCTCCGACCGTCACCCCGACGGTGGGAGTCAGCCTCGCGGCATGGATCGTCCCCGAACTTTCGTAAAGGTTGCCGCCGCGGCCATATTCCTTATTGTCAAAATAGTACTGAAAATCAGCTCCGTAGGTCAGAGTCGCCTTCCGCTGGGCCGCACAGGCGCAGGACACCGCCAGCAGAAGTACCGTTATGATTATGCCTTTCCTCATATATTCCGTAAATTTACTTAATTATTTTGTAATTTCGCACCTGTATGGAACAACTCAGACTACAGACTCCCGTCGATGCCGGGCGGAGCAGGGTGAGCATCTCATTGAGTGACAAGATCTTCATTCTGGGCAGCTGCTTCGCGGACAACATAGGACAAAAGATGGCCGACCTCGGTTTCGATGTCTGTTCCAATCCGTTCGGAACCATCTACAACCCGGTCTCCGTCTGCAACTCCATCGCCAGGCTCTCCTCCGGCATCCCGTTCGCCGGGGACGAATGCGTTCAGATGGGAGCCGGAGCGGGACTTGTCTGCTCGTTCAGCCACCACACCTCCTTCGCTCGCCGCACCGCCCCTGAGTTCCTCGATGCAGCCAATGCGTCGCTGGAGGAAGCCTCGCGCCGATGGAAATCCGCCACGAAGGTCATCATAACCCTCGGCACGGCATGGATCCATAAATATTCCCGAACGGGCGAGACCGTCTCGAACTGCCTCAAGATCGATGCGAAGGAATTCACCCGCCGGCGGCTTTCAGTCAAAGAGACAGCCGCATTGCTCCTGAACATGTCCGCGCGGCATCCGGACAAGTCCTTCATCTTCACCGTCTCACCCATCCGCCACCTGAAGGACGGAGCGCACGGCAACCAGCTCAGCAAGGCCACGCTCCTCCTTGCCCTGGAAGATGTCCTCGCCGGATTTCCCCGGAGATGTGACTACTTCCCAGCCTACGAGATCGTGCTTGACGAGCTCCGCGACTACCGCTTCTACTCCCCCGACATGGTTCACCCGTCCGCCCAGGCCGTGGACTACATCTGGTCCAGATTCGTGGATTTCGCCGTCCCCGCCGCCGAGCTTCCGGAACTGGAAGACCGTCAGAAAAAGCTTCTCCGCTCCCGGCACCGCCCTATCCACGAATAGGCGGAACGCCCCCAAAGCGTTCATCGCCGGCAAGGCGGGACAGGGCAATGGCAAAAAGACAAAAAAGATAATAAAAGGAGTCCGAAAATTTGTTTATCTGCATTTAAAGATTAAATTTGTGGTTTAGATTTCCGAGACCAAACGGTCGGAAACAACATATTTTTTTTGCCAAACGGGGACATTAACAACAATTAGTTAATACAAAACCTTTTAGTAAATGAAAAAGAATCGCACTTACAGAGTAAACGCCATTCTCATGGTGCTGCTTGCGGGATCGCTGTCATTCAGCGCCGCCGCAGCCGTCGGTGAATCCGGTTTACTGCCTGCGGCTGCCGCTCAGCAGCAGCCCGTCAAGGGAACGATCGTCGATGTCAACGGCAACCCGATTCCGGGAGCCAGCGTGATGATTCCAGGCACCACGACGGGAACAGTCACCCAGGTTGACGGAACATTCTCTCTCAACGTCGCCGACGGTGCCAAGGTCGAAATCGCCTGCCTCGGCTACTCCACCGTCACGGTCAACGCCAGGAACGGCATGAAGGTCGTCCTCCACGAGGATGCCCTGATGCTCAGTGATGTAGTTGTCGTCGGTTACGGCACTCAGAAGAAGGCCAACCTCACGGGTTCCGTCTCCACCGTAGATGTCAGCAAGACTCTTGAAGCAAGGTCCACCGCAGACCTTGGCAAGGCTCTCCAGGGAGCCGTGCCTGGACTTACTGTCTTGAACACAAGCGGTAAGATCGGTGCCGAGCCGACCGTTGTCATCCGTGGTGTCGGCACCCTTTCCAACAGCGCCACCTCCACACCTCTCTACGTGGTTGACGGCGTGCCGATCGACAACATCTCCTACCTGAACACCCAGGACATCGAGAACATCTCCGTCCTCAAGGATGCGGCCTCCTCTTCCATCTATGGTACAAGGGCAGCCTTCGGTGTCGTTCTCATCACCACCAAATCAGCCAAGACAACAGAGAACATCCAGGTAAGCTACACCAACAACTTCGCATGGAGCCAGGCCACCGTTCTTCCTGACTATCCGTCAGTGCTCGAGCAGATTACCGGACTTAATCAGGTAAACGCCAGATATGGCCTTGAGAGCGAACTCTTCGGCATGTACCTTGCCACCGATGCCTACATCAACGCAGTCAAGACTTGGCAGTCAAAGCACGGAGGAAAGTCCGGCTATCGCGAGATGGTCGAGGGCGATGACTATATCCCAGGTGTCGGTTATGTCGCTGATTGGGATGTCGCCGGCATTATGTTCAACAACGCCGCTCCATCACAGAACCACACAATCTCCGTACAGGGCAACGTAGGGAAGACCAACTACTACATGTCATTCGGCTACGACAAGGAGCAGGGTCTGATGAACTTCAATCCGGACAAACTCAAAAAGTACAACGCCACCGTCAACCTCACCACCCAGGTGAACGACTGGATCCAAATCGGAGCCAGAGTCAACTACGTCAACAAAGACTATGAAGACTGCTCCGACGCGCTTCGTCAGGGCACATATCAGTACATGTGGCGCTGGGGCTCATTCTTCGGGCCTTGGGGTTACTTCAGCAACGGTCTTGACGGACGCAACGCCATCTCCTACCGCAAGCAGGCCGGAGAAGGATGGACAAAGACCGACAACCTCCGTCTTGGCGGTTTCACAAAGATCAACATCACCAAAGGCTTGACTCTTAACGCGGACTTCACCTACCTCCAGAACAATATGAGGTACAAGCAGGTCAACCTTCCTGTCCACCTGATGAACACATGGTCAATCACCCCTTCCGAGGCAACGATGAGCACGACCACCTACATCGATGCTCGCCGTTCCTACACAAGAGGCTACAACACCAACATCTACGGCAACTACGAGTTCAGCCTTGCGGGAAAACACAACTTCAACCTTATGGCGGGTTTCAACGCCGATGAGTCCAACTACGAGTACCTCAGGGGAACCTACAACAACATCCTTGACACCAACCTTCCTGAAATCGCCCTTACTCTCGACAGCGACAACAAGAACATCTTCGCTCATTCTCACAACGAGACAGGATCGGCCGGTTTCTTCGGGAGACTCAACTACAACTACAAGGACAGGATTCTCCTCGAACTCAATGGACGTTATGACGGTTCATCCAAGTTCCCTGAGAACAACCGCTGGGCATTCTTCCCATCGGCTTCCGCCGGTTGGAGAATCTCCGAGGAGCCTTTCTTCGCTCCTGCAAAAACCGTTGTGAACAACGCCAAGATCCGTGCCTCTTACGGTGAGATAGGCAACCAGGAAGTGGGTTCGAACATGTACATCGCCACCATAGCGCGCCAGGGAGCGGCTGTCAGCTGGCTCGGAACCGGTTCGACCAAAATGAACACATTCGGCATGCCTAAGATGGTTTCCTCAACTCTTTCTTGGGAGACACTTGCCACCACCAACTTCGGTGTTGACCTCGGTTTCCTCAACGGTGAGCTGAACGCCACGTTCGACTGGTTCCAGAGGGACACAAAGGACATGCTTGCCCCGGGTCAGACAATGCCTCAGGTTCTCGGAGCATCGGCAGCCTACGAAAATGCCGGCACACTCCGCTCGCGCGGATGGGAGATCACCCTTGACTGGCATCATAACTTCAACGGAATCAATGTCTATGCCATAGCCAACCTTGCGGACTACACAACCACAATCAAAGAGTGGAACAATGACTCGAGATTGCTGAACTCCAACTATTCCGGCAAACGCTACGGCGACATCTGGGGATTTGAGACAGACCGCTACTTTGAGGCTTCCGACTTCTCCGGTGTTGACGAAAAAGGCAACTATATTCCTGTAGATGGCGTAGCCAGTCAGGTCAACCTCCAAACCGGCAAGTTCATTTATGGCCCTGGTGACATCAAGTTCGTCGACCAGAACAATGACGGCGTGATTGACGGTGGAAAAGGAACTGCTGACGACCATGGTGATCTGGTGGTTATCGGTAACACCCAGCCTCGCTACCAGTACAGCCTCCGCATCGGCGGTGACTGGAAGGGCTTCGACCTCGACCTGTATTTCCAGGGAGTTGGAAAGAGAAGCATGTGGACACAGTCCGCTTTCGTGATGCCTTTCATGCGGGGAGCTGACGCCATCTATTCAAATCAGACATCCTACATCACTAATGAAGATGCCGCCGCAGGTAAGATAGACCAGAGCGCAACCTATCCTAGGCTCAGTTCAGGCAGCGCGGCCAAAGGAACAATCTCTGTCATTGAGAACGGTAGCACTAACTTCTACCCTCAGTCCAAGTACCTTGTCAACATGGCTTACCTCCGTCTTAAGAACATCACAGTCGGTTACACGCTTCCTACACAGTTGACCCAGAAGGCAAGCATCAGCAAAGTCAGGGTTTACGCCAGCATCTACAATGCGTTCAACATTATCGACCACACGAAAAAATATGGTCTTGACCCTGAAATCAACCAAGGCGAGGGTTCTGCGGGCAATGGCGTATGGGGACGTACCGACCCTATGCTCCGTACATATTCTTGTGGTATCCAGATCACCTTCTAATTTCAAACACTGCAAAGAATCATGAAAAAAATAGTAATCACAACAATAGCGCTGTCCACACTGATCTTTTCAGGATGTGACAACCTTTTGGACAAGCAGCCGATCGACCAGTTCACTGACGGAAACTTCTGGTCAAGCGAGACCAATGTCGAGGCTTTCGCCAACAGATTCTACGACACGTTCTCCGGCTACAGCGGAGCTTTCTACTTCCCTACCCTGAATGACAATCAGGGTGTGGTCGGACTCAGCGACTGGAACTACAAGACAGTTCCGGCATCCAGCTCGCTTTGGAACGGCAACTACGAGGCGCTCCGCAGAGCCAACCTCATGATTGAACGTGTCCCTAACATTTCATCCATGAGTGAAGAAAGCAAGAACAACTGGATCGGAGTGGCAAGGCTCTACCGGGCTCTCAAGCACTATGAATTAGTCAGGGCATTCGGCGACATCATCTATGTTGACAAGCTTCTGGACGTTACGGATGAGGACAAGAATCTCTACCTCTACGGGGAACGTCAGGACCGTGACGCCGTCATGGACAAGGTACTTGAAGACCTCAACTTTGCCGTTGCGAACATCAACATCAACTCAAGTTCCAGAACAGCGTTCAACGCCGCTGTAGCCCAGGCCATCAAGTCCGAAATCTGCCTTTACGAAGGTACTTTCTGCAAGTATCGCTCGACCGCTGACGGACAGAAAGCCGCGGACAACACCCGCGCGCAGAAGTTCCTTACCGAGAGCAAGACGGCCAGCAAGGCCATCATGGACAACTCCATGTACTCGCTCAACGCCAGCTATCAGGGCAATTACAACTCTGTCGACCTTGCAAAAAACACAGAGATGATTCTTTACAAGAAGTATCTCTATGGCGTGTACGGACACTCAACCATTGACTACACCTGTTCTTCCACAATGCAGAACGGAATGTCAAAGGCAGCTTTTGATTCTTATCTGTTCACTGATGGCAAGCCACTTTCAACCACCTCTCTGGACAAGACCGACCATCCGGTCCTCGAAAACGGCCATCTCAGCATCGAGAATCTTCTTGCCGTCCGCGACCCTCGTCTGTCGGCTGCCGTTGACCCGGTCCTCATGTACAAAGGTAATGGCTACGCGCGCTTTGACCCTGTCGGATCCGGTGGCATGGAGACAACATCAAGCACTGGCTACGGTGTCTATAAATTTGACAACGATGACATCGAGGTAGCCCGTAGAAACCAGACAGGTTCAAATGAGACAGACGCTCCTATCTTCTGGCTCGCCAACATCTATCTGAACTACGCCGAGGCTTGCGCCGAACTTGGCAGCTGCACAGATGCCGACCTCAACGCCTCCATCAACAAGCTCCGCGACCGTGTCGGAATGCCTCATCTCACAACTTCACCGGCTGCCGACCCTGCCAACAACATGGGCGTAAGCAACCTGATCTGGGAGATCCGCCGCGAGCGCCGTGTCGAGCTGATGTACGACAACGATGACAGGTACTGGTGCCTCATCCGCTGGCATCAGCTTGACAAGCTCGACACCAGCAAGTACCCGGAGCAGACGAAGGGAGCCTACATAGCGGCAGAGCCGAAGGTTGGCACAGATGATTGCGCTACGGTTGACTCTGATGGCTACATCAGTTTCTCATCCGGCAAGTCAAGGCTCTATGAGTCCCGCCAGTACCTCTATCCTATCCCATCAGGACAGATAGACCTCTATACGGCAGCTGGCAAGACCCTCACCCAGAACCCTGGCTGGTAACAGGATTCCAATCTGATTACTAAAGCGTGACCGCGCAACCCGCGGCCACGCTTTTTTTGCCATTCGTAAAATACCTCATACATCCACTATGAAAGAAAACTATTTCTGTTTCTTTTGAATCGTATGCATTTCTTTTCATTATTTACGTTTACAATGCTGATATTGCGGGCAGGTTCCGGAAGGGATTCCGAGACCACCTATTTCCAATAATCAGTTTTATTTAAACTATGAATTGTTCTGAAACCAAAACAGCCATTAACCCTGTGGGCATGTCCGAACTTGACCTCTATAGCAAACGCTACCGTCATTGCCGGAGACTGATTGACAATGACCCCAGATTCAAAGGAATGAGCGAGGAAGAGAAGGACACATTCGCTCAAAGTCTTGCCATACCCGAGTATCTTGACCTGACTTGCGATTGGGCATTCAAGTACCTGTTCCAGAACCACCCGGACATGCTCATTCTGCTCCTTAATGACATACTGCAGGAGAACATCACGTCTATTGAGTTCAGGAATACCGAACTGGCCAAGGATGCCCGGCATGACAAGAGGATACTCTTTGACCTTCTCTGCAAGACCTCTACCGGAACCATTCTTGTCGAGATGCAGAGGGCTTCAAGGTCTGACCAACGGGACAGGCTGTTCTTTTATGGTGCCAGATTGGTCAACCGGCAGGTTAAGGAAGGCGATGATGAATATGTCCTGACTCCTGTCAAAGTGATCTGCATCATGAACTACGAGGATGCCCATACGGATTCTCCCGAGGATAAGATACTCTACCATTACCGCATTCAGGAGGTTGATACTTCAGAACCATTCGGTAATCAAATTTCATTCTATCTTCTTGAATTGCCGAGGATCATGCACTATACCGATGAATATGACAGCCCGGTTGCAGGATGGTGTCGAATATTCAGGAATTTCGCTATCTTTGCCAGATCGAGGTCGAAAGATGATGATAGATTTGGCAGGTTGGAGAAGGCGATGCGCGTCAGCGGCCTTGACGACAAGGAGATTGATAACTATTTCAGCGTTATGTTGACAGAGAAGGAGATGCGCCCCTACATTGAGGGAGCGAAGCAGCAAGGCTACCGAATTGGCCATCAAGAGGGCTTTAAGGACGGAGTAGAGAAAGGCAGGATCGAGGGTAAAGCAGAGGGTAAGGCAGAAGGTAAGGCAGAAGGTAGATCTGAAGGTCGCGATGCGGCCATGACAGATGTTGCCAAGTCTTTGCTGGCGCTCGGCATGCCAATCGAGCAGATAGCCCAGATCGCAGGGCTGTCGCTTGAGCGGATAAAGTCACTTCCGCAACCGTAAAATATGGCACAGCACTCTATACACTAAGAGAGG
>CAVIGZ010000012.1:0-35447 GCA_963642565.1 Bacteroidaceae bacterium
GATGAGACGGACGCTCAGCGCTCCGAACACCAGAAGAACTCCGGCGGCGACCAGCATGTTGGACTGTATTCCGCCCAACGCTTTCAGAAGGACTCCGCCAAGGGCGGCGGCCACAATCTGCGGAAGGCAGATTGTGCAGTTGAAGAGTCCGAGGTAGCTGCCCATGTGTTCTCCGTCGAGAGCATTGGTCAGAAGTGTGAATGGAAGGGCGAGCATCGCGGCCCATGCTGTTCCGATCATGAAATACGACACGCAAAGGAGGAACGGGTTGTGGATGAACGCCACGGAAATGAAACCCACAGCCCCGATCAGAAGGCTCACCACGTAAGCCAGCTTCAAGGAACGGAACTTAGGGAGTGCGATGGCCCATAGGATTGATCCCACAGCCTGTACGGCGAAGACCACCCCCACCCAGTTGCCGGCGGCCTGATAGCCTTCGGACGCCGTGTCTGTGGCGTTCCAGCAATTCGCGGCGATCGCTCCGGCAGAATATGTCCACATGTACATGAATGCGGCCCAGCAGAAGAACTGCACCAACCCGACGGTCCAGAATGTCTTCGGGGCGTGGAACAATAACTTGAACAGCCCAGGATTCTCCTTCGTCTCCTCCGTCTGACGCTCAGGATCGATGGAATGGAACTCGGCATATTCCTGAGGATTCATCTCCTTGACTTTCAAGAAAGTGTAGAGTACGCAGACAATAAGTATCGCGGCTCCGCACCAGAAACTCCAGATAACGGAAGGCGGAACCTGTCCCTTCGGGGCGATGTTGGCGATGCCGATCCAGGTGAAGAAGATCGGGAAGAGATACCCGACCAGACTGCCGGCGTTGCACAAAAGCGACTGAATTGAATATGCCTGCGCCTTCTGCTCCTCGCCGACCATGTCTCCTACCATCATCTTGAACGGCTGCATGGCGACATTGATCGAGGTGTCAAGGAATATGAGCGAGAACAGTCCGAACCACATCGCCCCGTTGAGTCCGAGGATCAGCCTGGAGGAGAAACTCAGGCTTCCGGCATTCGGCAGGAAGACCATCACAAGGACGGAGACCAACGCACCGATCAGCAGATAAGGCTTTCTGCGTCCCATCCCGCACCATGTTCTGTCCGACCATTTGCCGATGAGCGGCTGGACGATCATCCCCATCAGAGGGGGAAGAATCCAGAAAAAGCTCAGCTGGTGCGGATCCGCTCCGAGCGTGGCGAAGATCCTGCTGATGTTAGCGCTCTGAAGAGCATAGGCGATCTGCACTCCGAAAAATCCGAAGCTGAGATTCCACATCTCCCAAAAAGTGAGTTTATTCTTTTGCATTGTCAGTTATCAGCTGATTTTAGTGTCATTTTGTCGATAAATATAGGTTAAATGGGCAGATTAATCATTATCCGGAGGACGAACGGAGAGAAAAACGTGGCGAACAGCTTACTTTTATCGACGAAATGAAAGATATTTTTCTTAAATTGCAAGAAATAACCGCACGATGACGATAACACCGAGGACTTCTTCCATAATCCACTTCTTCGCGCTGCTGCACGTGGCGGCGGCGGTGCTGTGCAGAATGTGGGACTTCGGTGACGAGCTGATCCTCACGACGCTGACGATCATCCTGACCGTCATCCTCTGCCTTAGGTACCGCCAGAGTGTCGAGTTCTCCTCCATCGTGATCATCATCGCGAACATCCTCGGCTATATCCTCGGCAACGGAATCGCCACCCTCGTCGGGATATTCATAGACCATCCGCTGCTCTCCCCTGCCATCGCGACATTCACAACCACAGAGGCGATGGGCTGGGGTCTCGTGCTGTTTATGAGACACTTCGCCGACAAGAGCGGGAACGAGCCCAAAACACGCGGCGTTGAGATCACCTGGCTTGCGATAGCGGTCGCGATGATCTTGATCGTCAGGATCATAATCTACATTTTCAGTTCAACCATCTTCGAGGGCGGCTCTGTTCTGATGGCGGTTTCGGCGTTTGTGGACAACTCTTTCATCCTGCTGGTGATGGTCTGCGTGACGATTCTTTTCGTGGAACAGACAAAAGACCTGTCCGGAAATAAATCAACCGCAAGCCATGTACTCACTTCAGCATCCTTTCTGGCCGGAATTTCAGCGGCATCCGCGGCAATGGTCGGTTACGGTCTGCCTTTCCATTTCGACAGATCCTTCTCCGCGAAGAGTTTCCTTGAACTTACACTGATCGCATTCATCGCCGAGGCGCTTATCTATTCAGTCATCTACATGATTGAACATGCCATCACGGCCCGCCGCAACGCCGAGAAGGAGAAGGACCGCGCCGACCTTGCCAAGTTCCAGTACCTGAACCTCAAGCAGCAGGTCAATCCGCACTTCCTTTTCAATTCCTTGAATATTCTGGACGCCCTTGTGCTGGACGGACGGGACAGGGAGGCGAGCGAATATATTCATAAATTGGCGGGAATATACCGCTATATGCTTCGCAACGAGGAGGAAAGCATCGTCACGCTGCGGGACGAGATGACCTACGTCGAGATGTACAGAGACCTGCTGAAGGTAAGGTTTCAGAATGGTTTCAACGTGGAGGTCCGCATCCTGCCCGAGGATCTGTCCCGGCATGTGGTTCCGTGCTCCGTGCAGCTCCTCATCGAGAATGCCACGAAGCACAACGCCGTGTCGCCGTCCAGGCCGCTGGACATCACCGTGGTGTCCGACGGAGAGACGCTGAGGGTGACGAACAACCTCATTCCGAAAATCACAGAGGCTCAGTCCAGCGGATTGGGACTCAACTACATACGCCAACAGTACCAGGACCGTTCAGGCAAAGGGGTCGAAATCCTCCGGACTGACGGTTTCTACACGGTCAAACTGCCGCTCTTATGAAAGTGCTTATAATAGAAGATGAGATGATGGCCCGCAGGAGCCTTGAGAAGATGCTGGAGAACAATTTCCCGGATGTCGAGATTGCCGGGGAATGCGCCTCGGTGAGCGAATCGGTCGCCTGGCTCAAGGACAGGCCGGATGACGCGGACTTGATCTTCATGGACGTCGAGCTTTCCGACGGAGAGTGCTTTGAGATTTTCCGTCAGGTGGCCGTGAAGCCGCGGGTGGTGATGACCACCGCCTACGACAGCTATGCAGTCAAGGCGTTCGAGGCCGGTTCCATAGACTATCTTCTCAAGCCGATTGACGCCTCTGCGCTGAAAAGGGCCGTGGAGAGATGCCGGCAGTTTTCGGCCGGGAGACTGGATGTGGAGAAGATTCTCGGGGCGATCTCGCAGAAGGAACCGGATCACGGGTACAAGGGGCGTTTCCTGGTGCAGTTCAACGACAGGATAGTGCCTGTGAAGGCCGACGAGATTGCTTTTTTCTACTCTGAGGACAAGAACAATCACGTCGTGACACACGGCGGAGCGGTCTATATCGTCGATTCCACGATGGACACGCTCGTCGCCGAACTCGACCCGGCGCGTTTCTTCAGGGTCTCGCGCGGCTGCATCTTCGCAAAGGACGCCGTGGAGTGTGTCACGAAACTCCTTGGCGGACGGCTCCGCATCACGCCGAAGGTACACCTTTCCGCCAATCTCGGGCCCGCACCCGACCTGACCGTCAGCCGCTCCCGGGCGGACGACTTCCTCGGCTGGCTGGGCTGCTGACTCCGGAAGGGTTCTGAGAAGCTGTTTTGATTCACGACACAAAAATATTACTTTTGCACCACAAACCTTGATGTCAGTAAACCATTCTGCAAATCTAAGGTTTGCGGACATGATCCCTCAGTTCATGGCGCTGTGCGGCTTCGCGGCCGCGTTCGGAGGCTGGGCCATCATCAGTTACAGGAAATCAAGTAACATTCAAATATGAACAGAACATCTGAATATGCCCTGACCATTGTGGTGCCGGTCTTCAACGAGGAGGCCAATGTCCGCAATCTGGAAAAGGCTCTGTCTGAGTTCATCCCCCACAGCAAGGTCCCGACCTGCGTGCTGTTCGTGGACGATGGTTCCAAGGATGACAGCCTCCCTCTGATCCAGGAAGTCTGCTCCCGCAACAAGGACATGTTCTACATCAGTTTCGTGAGGAACGCAGGCCTCAGCGCCGCCATAAAGGCCGGATTCGACCACGTTTTCTCTGAATATGTCGGCTACATGGACGCCGACCTCCAGACCGCTCCGGAAGACTTCAACCTCCTGCTGGACGGAATGAAGGACCACACCCTGATGACCGGCTACAGGGCGAACCGCAAGGACACGGCGTTCAAGCGGATCCAGTCCAAAATCGCCAACGGGTTCAGGAATATGATGACCGGAGACGGAGCCAGGGACACCGGCTGTCCCCTGAAGATCATCCGCACTGATGCCGCCAAAAGAATCCCGATGTTCAAGGGGATGCACCGGTTCCTGCCGGCTCTGGTGCTGCTCCAGGAAGGAGGAAGCTTCGGCCAGGTGCCTGTGAGGCACTTTCCCCGCAATGCCGGGACATCCAAGTTCCACCTCTGGAACAGGCTTTGGGGTCCGTTCGCGGACTGCTTCGCCTACCGTTGGATGAAGCCGCGGTACATCAACTACTCCGTGGGCAAAGGCAATGTCGAGGATGAGCGTTAAAAGTTTTCCGGAATATGTTTGACAACATCCCCGTCTGGCTGACCCTGACCTTGGGTTTCTCCGCCCAGTTGTTCTTCGGACTTAGGACAGCTCTCCAGTGGCTTAAATCAGAGATGGCCCACAAATCGGTCTCGCCGGTGTCCTACTGGATCTTCAGTGTGATCGGGGCGTGCCTGATGTTCGTCTATGGCGTACTGAGGGATGATTTCTCAATCATCCTCGGGCAGTTCATCGCCTACTTCATCTACCTTTGGAACTTGAACGCCAACGGACTGTGGGACCGGATGAGGACTCTCGCCAGGATCCTGCTTCCGGCCCTTCCGTTCGTGGCGGCGCTGCTGTTGCTGAAAGATGCGCAGGAATATTCCCGGAACTTCTTCAGCAACAGCGACATCCCCCTGTGGCTTGTGGTGTTCGGATCGACCGGGCAGCTGATGTTCACGCTGCGGTTCGTCTATCAGTTCATCTTCTCGCACCGCAGACACGTGTCCGTGCTGCCGTCCGGATTCTGGATCATCAGCATTGTCGGCTCCGGGATGATCATCATCTACGGAATCATCAGGCTCGACCCGGTGCTGATTCTCGGCCAGGTGTTCGGCTTCGTGGTTTACATAAGGAATCTGGTCCTGGGGCCAGGTAAAAACACAAAGGACAATGACAGCAAGGAATAGCCGGCCGGGGAACGGCAACATCCTCACCCGCCATCCGATGATGACGGTCTTCATCTTCACCCTCATCTGCCTTTTCCCGGCGATGCTGCTGCGGGATTTCACTCCGTCCAACGAGTTGAGGTACCTCAGCATAGCGGACGAGGCCATCGCGGACGGCCACATCTTCGCGTTCTGCAACCACGGCATTCCCTACGCCGACAAGCCTCCGCTCTATTTCTGGATAGTGATGCTGTGCCGGCTTCTGTTCGGACACCACAGCTGCATGGCGCTTTCGATGTTCTCGCTCCTTCCGGCGTTCGGAATCGTCGGAATCATGGACAGATGGGTGATGAAAGGCCGCCCGGCGACGGACCGGATGGCCGTGGCGGGGATGACGCTGACCTGCGCGATGTTTCTCGGAACCATGATAGTGCTGCGGATGGACATGCTGATGTGCCTGTTCATCACGCTGGCCCTGCGGACGTTCTACCGGATGTACACGGGAGAAGGCGCGCGGAGGTCCGATCCGGTGATGCTGCCGGTGTGGATTTTCCTCGCCCTTTTCACAAAGGGACCGGTAGGTCTTCTGATGCCGCCGCTTGCGATCGCCGTGTTCCTTGCGGTAAAACGGGACCGGGAAGGTTTCGGCAAGTACCTGGGATTCAAGACATGGGGCATCATCGCCGGTCTCGCCGCCCTTTGGCTGGCATGCGTGTGGTTCGAGGGCGGAGCCGAGTACATCGACAACCTTCTGTTCAAGCAGACAGTCGGACGCGCCGTCAACGCCTTCACCCATGCCAGGCCGTTCTGGTTCTATCTCGTGACCATTGTCTGGTGTCTGGCTCCGTACTGCCTGCTGCTGCTCGGCACATTTGTGGTTTCCCTGCTGCCGGTGCGGAAAATTGACAAACGTTCCGACACGGAGGTGCTCTTCCTCTGCACGATCATCGCCACCGTCGCGATGCTGTCCTCGTTCAGTTCCAAACTGCCGATCTACCTTGTGCCGGTCTTTCCGTTCTGCGTTTACCTCTTCCCCGTAGTGCTTGACCGCATCGGGGAGCGTGACTGGATGCGATGGTCTGTAGGAATATTCCCGATCATATTCATAGTCATCGGATTGGCCGCACTGCCCATTCTGTTTGGAGCGGTGCGGATCCAGGCTGTGGATGACCTTCTGACCGAATATTCCTTCGCCCGCGAAGCGCCGGTGATCAACGGTGTCATCCTGCTGACCCTGGCGAACATCCTTGGACTGTGGTTCCTGATCCGACGGAAACTCTGGAACATCCCGGCACTTCTGTTGGGAGCCGGTCTGTTTCTGGCCGTGTTCTCAGCCTCAGCGGTGATCAAGGACATCAACCCTTACATCGGCTACGGCGCAATCTGCGCCAAGGTTCCCGAAGGCTCCGATGTCGTCACGGTCTTTCTGCACAGACCCGAGAACATCGATGCCTACATAGGCCGCCGGATCACCGACTGCGGGAATGAGGCCGGAAGGCTCCCCGAGATGATCTCAACCTCCCGCAAGCCTTTTACAGTCATCACGAAGACATCCAAGCTGGAAGTTTGCCCGGAACTCAAGGAACTCTTCAGTCACGGCAACGTCTCCTATGCCGGACCTTACTGCCTGACCACCGTCGGTACCGCAGCCGGAGTAGCCGGAGAATAAAGTTTTTCATTCTTCCGAGGGTTTTGATTATCTTTGCGGTCTGTAGAAGATTCTTTAAAAGAAATTAACGGAACTCTGAATATGTTCGACAACTTACAGGAGAGACTTGAGAGATCCTTCAAGATTCTGAAGGGCGAGGGAAAAATCACCGAGATCAATGTCGCCGAGACGCTTAAGGACATCCGCAGGGCGCTGCTGGACGCCGATGTGAGCTTCCGCGTCGCCAAGGACTTCTGCGACAAGGTGAAAGTCAAGGCGATGGGACAGAACGTCCTCACAGCCGTGAAGCCTCAGCAGATGATGGTCAAGATCGTCCACGACGAACTCGCCGATTTCATGGGCAGCGCCTCTCAGGACATCGACATCAAGGGCAATCCGGGAATAGTCCTGGTGGCCGGCCTGAACGGTTCCGGCAAGACCACGTTCTCGGCCAAGCTGGCGAACAACATCAGGAGCAAGAGAGGGATGAATGTCCTTCTTGCCGCCTGCGACACGTTCCGTCCCGCCGCCATCGAGCAGTTGAAGGTGCTTGGAGAAGGAATCCAGGTCCCGGTTTACACGGAGGAAGGAGTCAAGGATCCTATCAGGATAGCTAAGGGCGCCGTCGCCAAGGCGAAGGCGGAAGGATATTCGGTGGTCATCATAGACACCGCCGGCCGTCTGGCCGTGGATCAGGAGCTTATGGATGAGATCTCATCCCTGCACAGCGCGGTGAAACCGACAGAGTCCCTGTTCGTGGTCGATGCGATGACCGGTCAGGACGCCGTTGAGACGGCGAAGGTCTTCAATGAGAGGCTCGACTTCGACGGAGTCGTGCTGACCAAGATGGACGGCGACACCAGAGGCGGAGCGGCGCTTTCAATCAAGTACGTCACCGGCAAGCCGATCAAGTTCATCTCCTCGGGAGAGAAGATGGAGGCGATGGACGTGTTCCACCCGGGACGGATCGCCGACAGGATTCTCGGAATGGGCGATGTCGTCTCCCTCGTCGAGAAGGCTCAGGAGCAGTTCGACGAGAGACAGGCGCGAGAGACCAGAAAGAAACTCGCCAAGGACAAGTTCGGCCTGATGGACTTCTACAACCAGATCCAGCAGGTCAAGAAGATGGGCAACATCAAGGACCTGGCCGGAATGATTCCGGGGGTCGGCAAGGCCATCAAGGACATTGACATCGACAACGACAAGGCCTTCAAGGGGATCGAGGCGATCATCATGTCCATGACCCCTGAGGAGAGGGACAATCCCGAGATCATCAACGGAAGCCGCCGCAAGAGGATCGCTGACGGAAGCGGCACGAACGTGGCCGAGGTGAACAAGCTCCTGAAGCAGTTCGAGACCACCCGCAAGATGATGAAGACCGCTCTGACCGGGAACCTCGCCCAGAGGCTCCGCGGTTTCAGGAGGTAGGCCTCCAAGGATTGCAAAAGTGATCCAAAATTTCTAAATTCGCACACTATTGTACGTTCAGAGGGGTTTTCTGACACGAGATAGCGATTGAAAAACACTTTTAACACCAGGACAAAAAATGGAAAAAGGACCTATTTCACAATTCATCACCCACAACTACCGCCACTTCAACTCGGCGTGCGTGGTTGACGCCGCGAAGGCCTACTGCGACCTTCTCGACAAGGGTGGAAAGATGTTCCTTGCCATGGCCGGAGCCATGAGCACCGCCGAGATCGGACTCTCCCTCGCGGAGATGATCCGCCAGGACAAGTTCTCGTTCGTCTGCTGCTCGGCCAACAACCTTGAAGAGGACATCATGAACCTCGTCGCCCACTCTCACTACTACAGGGTGCCAGGCTACAGGAATCTGACCGCGGAGCAGGAGCAGGAACTTCTCGACAACCACTACAACCGCGTGACCGACACCTGCATTCCGGAGGAAGAGGCGTTCCGCCGCCTTGAGGGTGCGCTCGTTGACGTGTGGACGAAGGCGAAGAACGAGGGGAAGAGGTATTTCCCTTATGAATATATCTACCAGCTTCTCCGCAGCGGCGTTCTGGAGCAGTACTATGAGATCGACCCCAAGGACAGCTGGGTGATGGCCGCCTGCGAGAAGAACATCCCTATCATCTGTCCGGCATGGGAGGACTGCACCACCGGCAACATATTCACGGCCCACTGCATCCGCGGCGAGTTCCCTACCGACCTCGTCAAGACAGGAGTCGAGGTTATGATGTTCCTTGTTGACTGGTACAAGGCCAACGCCACCGGAGCCGGAGTCGGCTTCTTCCAGATCGGCGGAGGCACCGCCGGCGACTTCCCTATCTGCGTCGTGCCGATGATGGAGCAGGATCTCGGATGGAAGGGGACACCGCTCTGGTCTTATTTCTGCCAGATCTCCGACAGCACCACATCCTACGGTTCATATTCAGGAGCCGTTCCTAACGAGAAGATCACATGGGGCAAGCTTTCCCCTACGACTCCGCGCTTCATCGTGGAGAGTGACGCAACGATCGTCGCGCCGCTGATCTTCGCCTACGTGCTCGGATGGTAGATTTCCATTTCCGACTTTTCAGAAGGTGATGGCCGGATCATGATTTCCGGTCATCACTTTTTCTTTAAAAACCATAATATCCAATTGACAAGACCACAGATGAAAAAACACACAGACAAAAGCCATTCGCTGCTTGCCGACATTTCCAGCAGACTCAAGAGAATCAAGGAAAACAGTTTCACCGGAATCCGGAACAATGTCAGCTCAAAAAGAATCATCGAGAAAGTCAGTGCAAGGCTTGACCGATGGATAGAGGAAGGACGGCATCACGAGCAGGACATCTCGAAGGACAAGATACTCGATGAACTCGGGTTGACCGGCGAGGAACTTTCATTCTACTGCTCGCGGGTACTGAAGAAACCATTCCTGACATGGCGTAAGGATTTGAGGATAAGAGAGGCCAAAGTGCTTCTGCTCAAGCATCCGGAAGCTCCCGTCTGCCACATAGGCTATGCGGTGGGATTCAGCGACAAGTCCAATTTCAGACAACAGTTCAAGAATGCCGTGGGTTGCACTCCGACCGAATGGCGTGAAAGAAATCTTGACAATCACTGAAAAAAATCTTTGGATTTCAAAAAACTTTATTACCTTTGCGGTGTATTAATAAACTATTACACCGACAAGATATGATTGAAATCAGAGATCTGGCTTTCAGCTACGGCAAGACGCCCGTTCTGAAAAGCATCACGACAACACTTGAGGAAGGCCGTATCTACGGTCTTCTGGGTGAGAACGGGGTCGGCAAGACCACCTTGCTGACACTTCTGTGCGGCCTGAAGAAAGTAAGTTCGGGCAGCATCACCACCGATGGGGAAAACCCTTTCGACCGCACTCCCACCCTGCTCCGGAACCAGTTCTACCTCCCGGACGAAGTTCTTCCGGTCTCCATGAAGGCCGAATGCTTCGCCAGGGAAAGAGGTGCCTTCTGGCCGAAGTACGACCATTCCAGATTCCTTGAGATCATGAAGGAGTTCGAGAACGATCCGGACAAAAAAATGAACCGGATGTCAGCCGGGCAGCTTAAGAAGACCTACATCTCGCTGGCGCTGGCCTGCGGCTGCAAGTACCTGTTCATGGACGAGCCGACCAACGGGCTGGACATCCCTTCCAAGACGCAGTTCAGAAGCGCCATCATGAAATATACTTCGGAGGACTCCACAATCGTGATCTCAACCCATCAGGTAAGGGATCTGGAGAACATCATCGACCCGATCATCATCCTTAACCGTCAGGATGTCCTTCTTAACGCATCCGTGGAGGAGATAACAGGCAAGCTGTACTTTGACTACGGTACGCGGCTTAATCCCGAATCCCTCTACAGCGAGCAGCTTCCGGGCGGGTTCATCCAAGTCTATCCCAACACGACCGGCGAGGACAGCAAGATCAATGTGGAAGCCCTTTTCAACGCCGTCCACAGGAACAAGGCATTGGTCAAAGGCATGTTCAGCAATAAATAAGGAGAAATGACTATGGACAATAATTTTAAAACAAGCAGGTTCGGGAAATATCTCGTTTACGATCTCAAAAGACAATGGAGGAATATCGGCATGCTGATGCTGATCTTCGCGCTGTTCCCGATCATATTCTACATGCTGTACATGTTCTTCGCGGCGCTGTTCGACGGAGGCCTGGTGAAAGTGTTCACAGGGATTGAAATCAACGGCCCCGCGATATGGACAAGATTCGGAGTGTTCTTTGCGATGACCACTGTCTTTGTGATGATCTTCCCTTCAAGAGCCTACGGCGAGATTACAGACAAGGCCAAGGGGGCTGAGTGGCTGATGCTTCCGGCCTCAAGGCTTGAGAAATTCGTGTCGATGCTGCTGATCTCTCTGGTTGTCATCCCGCTCGCCTATGTTGCCGTCTATCTCCTCAGCGACGCTTTCGTCTGCCTGCTTGACAGATCCTGCGGCGATTCTCTGATGTCATTCAGAATCAATCCGAGCATGTACGATGATTCATCTGTGGCTGTCAACGGGTTCTGGATCCTGACAGCCACAATCGCGGAAAATGCGATCATATTCCTTCTTGGAGGCCTGATGTTCAAGAAATGGAAGGTTATCGGCACTCTGCTTGTGATCTTCGCTCTCCAACTGATACTTTCCGGTCTGTTAAGCGCTTTCATCGCCAATGCCGACTTTGAGTGTTGGGGAGAGTGGTTCGAGGACTGGGTAATCAGACATGCCGACAGTCTCGACATCTGGCTGAACGCCTTCATCAACTTCTGTCTTCTGCTGATTCTGGCAGTCTGCGGGACATGGTCCTGGTTCAGGATAGGAAGGCTTCAACACTAATGTATTTTGACTATGGAATTCAATTCAAACAAGGCGATCTACCTGCAGATCAGCGACATGATCTGCGAGAAGATTCTCTCCGGAGAACTGGCGGCCGATGACAGGATCCCGTCCGTGCGGGAATATGGCGCCTCGATCGGCGTGAACCCCAACACGGTGATGCGCACCTACGAGAAGCTCACTGGCGAGGGGATCATCTACAACAAGCGCGGCATCGGCTACTTCATCAGCGGACGAGCCAAGGACATCGTGCTGGAGAACGACAGAAAGGAGTTCCTGGAAGTCGAACTGCCCGCCGTCATAAAGAAGATGGAACTTCTGGGTCTCGACCCGAAGGAATTGTTAATCAAGTGTTAAAAAGAATATATTCATGAATATCATAAGACTATCCAAGAATATCCTGACCGCCACCGCACTGGCCCTCATGGCGACAGGTTTGTCATCCTGCTACTTCAGACTCAGCGATGACGCGAAGAAACAGCTCAAAAATGAATTGCGGCGATACCCCGAAGGAGAAGCCGACACCGTGACTTACAATCCCGGCGAGTTCCATTCGGTGCGTTCCGAAGATGGCGACCCGAATGTCGGCACGCTGTCTGTAACGTCAACAGGTTCGGGGGACATGGACGCCAGCGGGCTGAAAGCCAAAAGCGTAACGACTCAGGAGAACTGAATCCGGGAAGGTCAGAAGATGTAGAACTCGCGGCGGTACTGGTAGTTGGCGCGGAGGGACTCGAAGGTCTCGGGGGCCATGCGGAACATGAAGTCGTCGGTGAAGATCGGGTAGTTGTACTGGAGGACGGAGGCGACCTCTCCCTGGGACTTGCCTTTCAGTTCCAGACGGATCGACTCAAGGTCGATGATCTCCGTCCTGGGGAAGAACTCGTACAGAGGCTCGATGCCGAAAAAGCGGGCAAGGGCGCGCACGGCCATCGTCGTGCCGTTCTGTTTGCCTTGGTAGGAATAGCCGGCGATGTGGGGTGTGGCTATGTCCACCATGTCCAGAAGTTCCCTGTCGATGTCCGGCTCGTTGTTCCATGTGTCGAGAATCACGGGGCCAAGTCTCGGAATCGCCCGTTTCAGGGCGGCCTCATCCACGACCTCGCCCCTGGAGGCGTTGATGAAGATCGTTCCTGGCCTCATCATGTCAAAGAAGCCATCGTCCGCCATCCCCCTTGTCGTCTCGTTCAAAGGCACGTGCATGGTCACGATGTCGGCAGTGGAAAGCAGATAGTCCAGAGTGCAGAAGCCTTCCATCCCCTCCTCGGCCATGCGGGGAGGATCGTTCTTCAGCACCTTGAAGCCAAGTGAGCCGGCCACGGAATCGACCCGGCGGCCGACATTGCCGACACCGATGATCCCCAGCTTGCCGCCCTCAAGACGGATTGCCTTTCTGGCGGCCACGCCGTACAGTGCCGAGAACACATAGTTCATCACTCCTCCGGCGTTGCAGCCGGCGGAGTTCCTGGCAACTATGCCCCTTTCGTTGCAGTACGGCAGGTCTATGTGATCCATCCCGATGGTGGCCGTGGCGATGAACTTCACAGGCGTTCCCTCCAACAACGCCGCGTCACACCTCGTCCTGGTCCTGATGACCAGCGCGTCAGCGTTCATGGCATCCTCACGGGTGATCTCACGGCCTTCCATGTAACGCACATCCGCATACGGTTCAAAAATCCCTTCGATAAACGGGATCGCCTGATCTATTATTATTCTGATCCTGCCGTCCATAACCTTCCAACAATCAAAACAGCTTCTCAATCATTTAAGAATAAGTTCCTTGACATACCCGACCTTGTCATAGTCCTTGACGAAGAGCTCATCCTCGCTCAGAAACCGGTTCATGGCCTGGATCAAAGCCGGCTTCTGGAACTCCAGGTGGCTTCTCAGCATCGAAGATGACATCGTCACATAGAGTTTCCCGTCCCGGTAGAACTTTCGAAGCGTCTGGCCGGAGACACCGGACACAGCGTCCCAGGCCGCGAAAACCCGTTGTGTGTTGAGTCCTGCACTCAGTTTCAAAGCCCTGATGTACAACGGAATCAACTGATCCATTCCCAAAGCCGTCTTGCGGGGCGTACCCTTGATCTTCTGAAACTCCGCCATCGTCAAATCTCCCTGAATTCTCCGCCGACAGCCTCGAAATAAGCCCTGTCAGCGGTCAGACCGTCCACAATTCCGGACATGCGGACCTTGTTGCTGTCGGTTATGAAGATCTGGCCGAAGTCGCTCCCCGCAACCATTCCCAGAAGGTTGGAGATCCTGCCCATGTCCAGCTTGTCGAACACATCGTCAAGCAGAAGCATAGGCGGGAAGCCGCACCTTCGCTTCATCAGCTCGTACTGGGCGAACTTCAACGAGACAAGAAACGATTTCTGCTGTCCCTGCGAGCCGCACCGGCGGATCGGAAACCCGTTCATCTCAAAGAGGAAATCATCCCTCTGGACCCCGGCGGTGGTGTATCTGAACAGGCGGTCCTTCTCTCTGGATGCCTTCAGCAGATCCGCCAGCGAACCCTTCTGAAGATCCGACCTGTAGCCAATCGACACCGTCTCGCGGCCGCCCGAAAGCGTGGCGTAATGATCGGCCACCAGCGGAAGAAGATCCTTCACGAAGGCGGACCTCCTGACGTGGATCACGCCGGCATATTCATTCATCCGTTCATCGAACACGTCCAACAGCGCCTCGTCGAAGGTACCGTCCTTGAGCATCCTGTTCCGTTGGAAGAGGAGGCGGTTGTACTGCTGGACTGCGGCAAGATATTCCCGATCCATCTGCGACAGCACCGAATTGACGAACCGGCGCCTGTCATCTCCGCTCTCGCTGACGAGAGAGATGTCTGACGGCGAGACCATCACGACAGGCAGGACCCCTATGTGTTCCGAGATCTTCGAATATGCCTTGTCGTCCCTCCGCACCTTCTTCTCGCCCTTGCCGTCCACCTGGACCGAGAACCGCGCGTCCGGCCCGGTGTTCATTGAATATGTCCCCGAGACGGCGAACGAGTCCGCACCGTGCCGGAAGTTGAACCTGTCCGACGTGGAGAACGCGCTCTTGGTCATCGAGAGGTACCACACGGCGTCCATCAGGTTGGTCTTCCCTTCCCCGTTATTGCCTGAGATGCAGTTGATGTTGGGAGAGAACGACAATTCCTGAAACGCTATGTTCCTGAAATTCTGGACGGCTATTTTCTTGAGCGTCGGCATCTGGATTTTTCTGACCTGACAAAGATAGTCATTTTCATGAGATAGAACCCCAATAATTGCAGGATTGAACATTTTTTCCTAATTTTGTGGGCTTGTTACCAGATAATAACAAAAACTTTATAGAAATGGCAAAGCAAGATGCAATTTTAAAGGAGAAAGAGCAGGAGCGTGAGGAAAAGGTCATCGAGACCGTGTCCAAGACCGACCAGTTTTTCCGCGAGAACAAAAAGACAATCTATGGTATCCTGACCGCCCTCGTGGTGATCGCACTGGCATTTGCCGCGTACCAGAAGTTCTATGTTCAGCCTAAGGGCGAGGAGGCGGCGGCCCAGATGGCCCAGGCGGAGGCCAACTTCCGCAACGGAGAGTTCGAGCTTGCCCTCAACGGTGACGGCAACGCGCTCGGTTTCGCACAGATCATAGAGGACTTCGGAGCCAAAGGCGGCAAGGCTGTCTATTTCTACGCCGGAGTCTGCGAGCTCCAGGCAGGAAACTATCAGGAGGCCATCGGCTACCTCAAGAAGTACAACGGCAAGGACTCCATCCTGTCGGCGCGCGCCACGGCATGTCTCGGTGACGCCTATGTGGGTCTTGAGAAGTACCGCGAGGCCGTGGGCTGCTTCGAGAAGGCCGCCGCGAGAGCCGACAACATGTTCGCCGCGGGTTATCTTCTCAAGGCCGGAGTGACCTGCGAGGAACTCGGAGACAACGCCAAGGCCCTCACCTTCTACAAGAAGATCAAGGACCAGTACCCTCAGTCGGTTGAAGGCTACGACATCGACAAGTACATCACCCGCATCGAGAACCAGACCAAGTAAGGACTATGGGAAGAGCGTTTGAATTCAGAAAGGAAAGGAAATTGAAGAGGTGGGGTCACATGGCCAAGACCTTCACCAAGATCGGGAAGGAGATCACCATCGCCGTGAAGCAGGGCGGTCCCGACGTGGTCGGCAACTCAAGGCTCAGGGCCCTCATGGCCGAGGCCAGAAGCGAGAACATGCCTAAGGACAACGTCGAGAAGGCCATCAAGAGAGCCATGGAGAAGAACCAGGGAGACTTCAAGGAGGTTGTGTTCGAGGGTTACGGCCCTCACGGGATCGCCTACCTCGTCGAGACGGCGACCGACAACAACACCCGCACCGTTGCCAACGTCAGAAGCTACTTCACAAAATGCGGAGGCTCCCTCGGAACCAGCGGCAGCGTGAGCTTCATGTTCGACCACAAGTGCGTGTTCCGCATCAAATGCCAGGAAGGCCTTGACATCGACGAACTCCAGCTCGCCCTTTGCGACTGTGACGACGATCCCGAGGTCTTCATCGAAGAGCAGGAGGACAAGGACGGGGAGATCACGAAGAACGTGGTGATCTACGGAGCCTATGAGTCCTACGGAGCTATCCAGAAGTACATCGAGGACAACGGCTACGAGCTCGTCTCCGGAGGATTCGAGAGAATCCCTAACGTGGATCTGAAGGATGTCACTCCGGAACAGCGCGAGACGCTTGACAAGCTCACCGGCCTCCTTGAGGACGATGATGATGTCACAAACGTGTACAGCACGCTGAAACCGGCGGAGTGATATTCCGGAATAAGAGGTTGATAAAAGGTGCCCCGTCTCCGGCGTGGCGCCTTTTTATCATATAGGTCATGGCCGGCAAGCGCCATTTTACCACAAGTAACGCGA
Organism: Bacteroidaceae bacterium; assembly: GCA_963642565.1. Classification (GTDB taxonomy): domain Bacteria; phylum Bacteroidota; class Bacteroidia; order Bacteroidales; family UBA932; genus Cryptobacteroides. The sequence continues at coordinate 16,576 of CAVIGZ010000012.1, forward strand.
ATTTACGGCTTTGCGGGCAGGAATTTTGAATGAAGCGGGATTCTTGATAAATTTGTTGTCCGAAAAATTTTGATTAAGGTAAGAGATATGAGCATCCAGCAGGATAACATCAAGAAACTGGTCGAGCGAAGAGCCGCGGCCAGGATGGGCGGAGGCCAGAAAAGGATCGACGCCCAGCATGAGAAAGGCAAACTGACGGCGAGGGAACGCCTCGCTCTGCTGCTTGACGAAGGAAGCTTCGAGGAATTCGATATGTTTGTCCGCCACCGCTGCACGAACTTCGGAATGGAGAGGCAGCACTTCGACGGAGACGGAGTTGTCACAGGACAGGGCACGATTGGCGGACGCCTTGTCTATGTGGCTGCCCAGGATTTCACCGTCTCGGGAGGATCCCTCTCAAAGACAATGGCGGAGAAGATCTGCAAGGCCATGGACCTGGCGACCCGCAACGGAGCGCCGTTCATCTGCCTCAACGACTCGGGCGGAGCCAGAATCCAGGAAGGAGTCGATGCGCTGGCCGGCTACGGAGAGATCTTCGAAAGGAATATCCTCGCGTCCGGAGTGATTCCGCAGATTTCGGGAATATTCGGTCCCTGCGCCGGTGGAGCGGTTTACTCCCCTGCCCTGACGGACTTCACTGTGATGGTCAAGAACACCTCCTACATGTTCCTCACCGGGCCGGCTGTCGTGAAGAGTGTCCTCGGCGAGGTTGTCTCGCAGGAGGAACTGGGCGGAGCCGGCGTGCACGCCTCCAAGAGCGGAGTTGCGCATTTCGCAGCGGAGAACGAGCGGGAAGGCATCGACACCATCAAGGAACTGCTGAGTTTTATTCCTCAGAACAACATGGAGGAGGCCCCGAGGGTTCCTACGGACGACCCTGTCAGCAGGGTTGACGACTTCCTCAACGAGATCATCCCGGACAACCCGAACCAGGCCTACGACATGTACAAGGTCATCACCGGCATCGTGGATGACGGCAGGTTCTTCGAGATCCACAAGGAATTCGCCAAGAACATCATCGTGGGATTCGCCCACATGAACGGACGGAGCGTCGGCATCGTGGCGAACCAGCCGAAGATGCTCGCCGGAGTTCTGGACATCAACGCCTCGCGCAAGGGTGCCCGTTTCGTGCGCTTCTGCGACGCTTTCAACATTCCGATAGTCTCTCTGGTCGATGTGCCGGGATTCCTTCCGGGAACCCAGCAGGAGTACGGAGCCGTCATCACCAACGGAGCGAAGCTTCTCTACGCCTACGGTGAGGCCACGGTCCCTAAGGTCACAGTCGAGCTCCGCAAGAGCTACGGCGGTTCCTACATCGTCATGAGCAGCAAGCATCTGCGCGCCGACCTCGTCTATGCCTGGCCTTCCGCCCAGATCGCCGTGATGGGAGCCGACGGGGCGGTCAACGTGCTTTACGCCAAGGACATCAAGGCTGTCGAGGATCCTGCCGGGCAGAAAAAGATCAGGGACGCCAAGAAGGAGGAGTACGAAGAACTCTTCAACAATCCTTACCAGGCCGCCGAGAAAGGCTACATCGACGATGTCATCGAGCCTCGCAACACCCGGTTCCGCATCATCCGCGCCCTTGAGCAGCTCTCCGGCAAGAAACAGCGGATGCCGGCCAAGAAACACGACAATCTTCCTTTGTAGCGCCATGAAGAGATTTGGACGAACAATCTTATCGGCCGCCATCCTGCTCTGCGGACTTTCACTTGAAGCCCAGAACCTTTCGGATCTGAGGATCGGAGAAGTCCTTGTGGAGAACACGGACGGCCTGACCGACGGCTACGGACAGAGGACCGGCTGGATCGAGATCTTCAACAGTTCCTACGGAAGCGTGAAGTTCGCCGGCTGCTACCTGTCGGACGACAAGGACAACCTGCGGAAATACCATATTCCGGCATCTGATGCGTCAACGGTCCTGGCACCGCGCCAGAGCGTTGTCTTCTACGCAAGCGGAAACGCCTCGCATGGAACCTACCACACCAATTTCACCCTGCGCAAAGGTTCCACGGTCTATCTCGTCAGCAATGACGGGCGCACGGTCATCGACACCATCGACATCCCGGACGACCTGCCCGCCGACCACTCCGTGGTCAAGGTTCCGACCGGAGTGAAGATGATGGATCTGGAAATCGGAATCACTGACAAACCGACTCCGGGATCCTACAACGGGGATGTGGACGCAAAGACCAACAGCCAGATAATGAAGGAGAAAGACCCTCACGGATGGGTTCTCACCCTGATTTCCGTCTCCGTGGTGTTCATCGCGCTCACCATCCTGGCGTTCATCTTCGGCTGGATCGGCAACGCCAACAGGAAGGCCGGGAAAGAGAAAACGGCGAAATCCGCAAGAAAGGGGAACATGACTCCGGAGGTCGCCGCGGCGATCTCGATGGCGCTTTCGCAGGAATCCTGCGGAGAGGTCTATGCAGCCATCGCAATGGCGCTTGACGACCGCCTCGGCGGAGGGATCCACGACGAGGAGAGCTTTGTCATCACGATCCGCCCGTCCCTCGGCGGCGACTGGAACGGCAAGGCACAGACTTTCAGACAATCACCAAGATAATAAAGATCAAAGGATATGAAATCTTACAAATTCAGAATCAACGGCAACGAGTACAACGTTGAGATCAATTCAATTGAAGGAAACATCGCCGACGTGACGGTCAACGGTGCTGCCTATCAGGTCGAGATGGAGAACGCTCCGGCTCCTGTCCAAAAACCGGTTCAGGCTCCTGCGGCCACGGAGGTTGCTTCGGCAGGTCCGGCGACAGCGGCTCCCGCACCAAAGCCGACGGCTCAGGCAGGAACCGGCAAACCGGTGACATCCCCGCTTCCAGGCGTGATCATCGAGGTTTCCGTGAAGGAAGGCCAGACCGTGAAGGCTGGTCAGAAGGTGGCCGTCCTTGAGGCCATGAAGATGGAGAACGAGATCCAGGCTCCGGCTGACGGAACCGTCGCGGCCATACTCGTGAACAAGGGCGACTCTGTCCTCGAGGGCGCCGAGATCGTCAAGATAGCATAGTGGGATGGACATCATATTCGAAAGCCTGAAGCAATTCTGGTATTTCACAGGATTCGCCAACGCGACTTGGCAGAATCTTGTCATGATCCTGATCGGCCTCGTGTTCATCACGCTGGCCATCAAAAAGGAATGGGAGCCGCTGCTGCTTGTCCCGATCGGATTCGGGATGATCATCGGCAACATTCCGATGTTCCCGGGACTGAACATCGGGGTCTATGAGGACGGCTCGGTGCTGAACATCCTGTACCAGGGCGTGAAGCAAGGCTGGTACCCGCCTCTTATCTTCCTCGGCATCGGAGCGATGACCGATTTCTCCGCGCTGATCTCCCAGCCGCGGCTGCTTCTTGTCGGAGCCGCCGCCCAGATGGGAATCTTCGGAGCCTACCTTCTCGCCCTCGTCCTTGGATTCGATCCGAACCAGGCCGGAGCCATAGGCATCATCGGAGGGGCCGACGGTCCCACCGCCATATTCCTGTCCTCGCAGCTCGCCCCGGATCTGATGGGTGCGATCGCCGTGAGCGCATATTCCTACATGGCCCTCGTGCCGGTCATCCAGAAGCCGATCATGCTTGCGCTGACGACAAAGAAGGAACGTCTGATAAGGATGCCGGCCGCGCGGCAGGTCAGCCAGAAAGAGAAGATCATTTTCCCGATCGTGGGATTCCTCCTCACGGCGTTCATCGTGCCGTCAGGACTTCCGCTTCTGGGAATGTTGTTCTTCGGCAACCTCTTGAAAGAGAGCGGAGTGACAAGACGCCTGGCGGAGACGGCCCGCGGGCCGTTGATCGATGTCGTGACCACCCTCATCGGACTCACGGTGGGAGCCTCCACACAGGCCGACAAGTTCCTGAGCGGAAACTCGGTCAAGATTTTCATCCTTGGACTGTTGTCCTTCGTGATCGCGACGGCATGCGGAGTTCTGTTCATCAAGATCTGGAACCTGTTCCTGAAGGGAGACCGGAAGATCAATCCGCTGATCGGCAACGCCGGTGTGTCCGCCGTGCCTGACAGCGCGCGCGTCTCGGAACTTGTCGGCAGGGAATTCGATCCGGACAACCACCTTCTGATGCACGCCATGGGACCGAATGTCGCCGGAGTCATCGGCTCAGCAGTCGCCGCCGGAATCCTGCTCGGATTTCTGGGTTGATGAAATTGCCCTGACGGGAGGTCATCCGCTTACAAAAAGCGTTCCCTGCGGAACATTCACTTACATTATGTCAGAAAAGTTGAGGCTATCGCTTCGACTTTTTTGTTTTTATCACAGACATATTCAAAAATGTTGATGCAAGATGTTTGGGCGGGAGTATTTTTTATTATATTTGTGAAATCGGAAGATCAACACATAATTATAATGGAAAACAAGCTACAGGAACTGACCGACAAGCTCTACAAGGAGGGTCTGTCGAAAGGCAGGGAAGAGGGTGAGGCCATCCTCGCCAAAGCCAACGAAAAGGCCTCCGGAATCATAAAAGAAGCTGAAAAACAGGCCGAATCCATCCTCAGAAAGGCTCAGAAGGATGCGGAAGACTACCGGACCAAGGTTGAGGGGGATGTGAAGATGGCAGCCATCCAGAGCCTCCAGACCACAAGGAAGGACATCGAGAATCTCATGGTCGGCAGAATGACCGACAGCCAGGTGTCGTCAGCCCTTTCGTCAGCGGATTTCGTCAAGGAGATCATCAAGGCCGTGGCCGCGAAGTTCAACGCCGAGGAGGCTGTGGATCTTGGCATCGTACTTCCCGAGAACCTCAGGAAGGAACTTGAGCCTTTCGTCAGCGGTGAACTGGCAGGCATCCTGAAAGGCGGAGTCACGGCGGAGTTTTCCAAAAAGGTCACCGGCGGATTCACGATCGGTCCCAAGGACGGTTCCTATTTCATCAGCCTCACCGACGAGACTTTCAAAGACCTCATAGGCAACTATCTCAGACCTGCCACGCGCAAGATACTCTTCGGCGAGTAATGAACAACTACGAGTACATAATCTCCAGTCTTCCGGCGATCTCGCTTGACTGGAAGTTCGGAGAGGGAGCGTCCTTCGACACCTACGTCGCCTGGATCAAGTCCCAGCTGAGCGCCGCCGACATCAAGACCGTCGACAGGCTGCTGGACGGATTCAAGGACGGGAATCTGAACCGGAAGTTCTACGAGTCGGTCCTGAAGGACAGCGACAGGTTCATAAGGGAATATTTCACCTTCGACCTGAACGTCCGCAACGGCAAGGCCCGTTTCCTGAACAAGGCTTTCGAGAGGCCGCTGGATCAGGACACCATCAAGCTGGACACCGGAGAATTTGCGGAAGGCCCGAGGCTTGAGGAGGCTCTGAACGCTCCCGATCTTCTCTCACGGGAGCGGGGACTGGACTCCCTGATGTGGGACAAAGTCCTTGAGATCACCACATTCGACTACTTCGACCTTGACGCCGTACTCGGGTTCATCGCAAGGCTGCGCATCATCTCCAGATGGTTCTCACTCGATGAGAAGACCGGCCGCGAGATGTTCCGGCGCCTTGTGGACGAAGTCAGAGGCACCTTCAAGGGCGTGAACTACGAACCCTCAAAATAGAAAATTGAAATAACTGAATATGAAGACAAAAGGAAAGGTAATCGGAATTGTCTCCAACCTTGTGACAGTCCAGGTGGACGGGCCTGTGGCGGAGAATGAACTCTGCTACATCACCCTCGCCGGGACTCCGCTTCTGGCCGAGGTCATCAAGGTAAGCGGTGACAAGGCCTCGGTCCAGGTGTTCGAAAGCACCCGCGGACTGAAGAACGGAGACCCTGTGGAGTTCGAAGGCAGGATGCTTGAGGTAACCCTCGGCCCCGGTCTTCTGTCCAGTGTCTATGACGGCCTCCAGAACAATCTGACCACGATGGAGTCCGTGTTCCTCAAAAGAGGAGAGTACACCGACCCTCTGGATCACAAGAAACTCTGGGACTTCACCCCGATCGCCAAGGAAGGTGACAAGGTCGTCGCCGCCGACTGGCTCGGAGAGGTCAAGGAAGGCTGGCTGCCTCACAAGATCATGGTGCCGTTCTCCTTCGATGGAGAGTACACCGTCAAGAAGATCGCGGAGGCCGGCAAGTACGACATAGACATGACCGTGGCCGTGCTGACAGATGCTGAAGGCGAGGAACATGCCGTCACCATGACCCAGAAATGGCCTGTGAAAGTCGCGGTGAAGGCCTACAGGGAAAAACCAAGACCGCAGAAGATCATGGAGACCGGAGTCCGCTGCATCGACACGTTCAACCCTATCGCCGAAGGCGGTACCGGATTCATTCCTGGACCTTTCGGCTGCGGCAAGACCGTGCTGCAGCACGCCATCGCCAAGCAGGGCGAGGCCGATGTGATCGTGATGGCGGCCTGCGGAGAGCGCGCCAACGAAGTCGTCGAGATCTTCACCGAGTTCCCGGAACTCATCGACCCTCACACAGGCCGCCATCTGATGGAGCGCACCACCATCATCTGCAACACCTCGAACATGCCTGTCGCCGCCCGTGAGGCCTCGGTTTACACGGCGATGACAATTTGTGAATATTACAGGGCGATGGGGCTGAAATGTCTTCTCCTCGCCGACTCGACTTCCCGCTGGGCGCAGGCCCTGAGGGAGATGTCCAACCGTATGGAGGAACTTCCGGGAGCCGACGCGTTCCCTGTTGACCTCTCGGCAATCATCTCCAACTTCTACGCCCGCGCCGGAATGGTCGTCCTGAACAACGGCAGGACCGGAGCTGTCACCTTCATCGGAACGGTCTCACCGGCCGGAGGCAACCTGAAGGAACCTGTGACCGAATCCACGAAGAAAGCCGCCAGATGCTTCTACGGACTGGAGCAGAACCGCGCCGACCAGAAGAGGTACCCTGCCGTCAACCCGATCGAGTCATACTCGAAGTATCTTGAATATCCGGAGATCATCTCATGGCTCGACGAGAACGTGGAACACGGCTGGGTGGACAATGTCATCAAGGCGAAGAACCTCCTGCGCCGCGGCCGTGAGGCGAACGAGCAGATCAACATCCTCGGCGACGACGGTGTTCCGGTGGGCTATCACGTAAGTTTCTGGAAGTCGGAACTCATCGACTTCGTGTTCCTCCAGCAGGACGCTTTCGACGAGATCGACGCCCTCTGCCCGATGGACCGTCAGAAGTACATGCTCGACCTTGTCCTCGCCATCTGCGACATCAATTTCGACTTCGAGGACTTCGAGAAGTGCCGAGAGTTCTTCAAGGAACTCATCAATGACCTCCGCCAGATGAACTACACCAAGTTCCACAGCGAGGAATTCGGGAATTACGACAGGAAGATCCATAAACTCATCGAAGACTATGGCAAATAAGGCTTATCAAAGAATATACACAAAGCTGGAGGCGATCACCAAGGCCACCGTCTCACTCAAGGCCAAGGGAGTTTCCAACGACGAGCTTGCCGTGGCCGGCGGCAGACTTGCGCAGGTCGTGAAGACCAAGGGGGATCTGGTCACCCTCCAGGTGTTCTCCGGCACGGAAGGCATCCCGACCGACGCCGAGGTGACTTTCCTCGGCGAGCCTCCTACACTCAAGGTCAGCGAGCAGCTCTCCGGACGCTTCTTCAACGCCTATGGGAAGCCTATCGACGGCGGTCCTGAGGTGGAGGGCGAGGAAAGGGAGATCGGCGGACCGTCCGTGAACCCTTACAAGAGACGCCAGCCGTCCGAGCTGATCCCGACCGGAATCGCCGGCATCGACCTCAACAACACCATCGTGTCCGGGCAGAAGATCCCTTTCTTCGCCGACCCTGACCAGCCTTACAACCAGGTGATGGCGGATGTGGCCCTGAGGGCCGATGTGGACAAGATCATCCTCGGAGGCATGGGTCTGTCAAACGACGACTACCTGTTCTTCCGCCAGGCCTTCGAGAGCGCCGGAGCCCTTGACAGGATCATCTGCTTCGTCAACACGACCGAAGATCCTCCTGTAGAGCGGCTTCTGGTTCCGGACATGGCCCTCGCGGCCGCCGAGTACTTCGCCGTTGACAAGAACGAGAAGGTACTGGTGCTGCTTACCGACATGACCCTCTACGCCGACGCGCTCTCCATCGTGTCCAACCGTATGGACCAGATCCCTTCAAAGGACTCGATGCCGGGCTCGCTCTATTCGGATCTCGCGAAGATCTACGAGAAGGCCGTGCAGCTCCCTACCGACGGATCCATCACCATCATCGCCGTGACCACGCTGAACGACGGGGACATCACCCACGCCATTCCTGACAACACCGGCTACATCACGGAGGGACAGCTGTTCCTGCGCGCAGACTCCGACTCGGGAAAGATCATCATCGACCCGTTCCGCTCCCTCTCCCGACTCAAGCAGAGGGTCCAGAACGTGAAGACCCGCGAGGACCACAGCCAGGTGATGAACGCCGGAGTGCGCCTGTACGCCGACGCCCAGAATGCGAAGACCAAGCTGGAGAACGGTTTCGACCTCTCCGACTACGACCACCGCTGTCTCGACTACGCCAAGGAATATGCAACCCGTCTTCTCTCCATCGATGTCAACATCTCCATCACCGAGATGCTCGACACGGCATGGGAACTGTTCGGGAAGTACTTCACCAAGGCCGAGACCGGAATCAAGCAATCATTGATCGACAAATACTGGAAAGGTAAGTAATGCCTATCAAGTTTCAATACAACAAGACCGCGCTTAACACCCTGCAGAAGCAGCTCAAGATGCGTCAGAAAGCCCTCCCCACGTTGCAGAACAAGGAGAGCGCGCTGAGGCTTGAGGTGCGCAAGGCCAAGGACAGGAGCGAACGGCTTCTGAAGGACCTCGAAGAGGCACAGATGAAGTACGACTACCTCGCCCCCCTGTGGAACGAGTTCGAGCCAGGTCTGGTCTCCATCGCGGACATCGACCTCGTGACCGTCAAGGTCGCGGGCGTGAAATGTCCCGAGCTCAAGAGCATCCGCTACGAGATCAGCCCGTTCAACACGTTCATAAAGCCCGCATGGTACATCGACGGCGTGTCCATCCTGAAGGACCTCTCCCGACTTGGAATCGAATCCGAGGTCTATGAGGAGAAGCGCCGCATCCTGGATTTCCAGAGAAAGAAGACCACGCAGAAGGTGAACCTCTACGAGAAGGTTCAGATTCCCGGCTACCAGGAGGCCATCCGCAAGATCAAGCGCTACATGGAGGACGAGGAGAACCTGAGCAAGGCCTCGTCCAAGATCGTCAAGCAGCGTCACGCTGAGGAAGAAGAATCGGAGGGCAACGGCGATGATTGAGAAAATGACAAAATACTCCTTCATTCTTCTCAGCGGGAAGACTGAAGAGTTTCTCAGGAGTCTGCAGGAACTGGGACTTGTGGACATCACCCGGTCCTCAAAGCCGGTGGACGAGCGTTCCGCCGCGCTTCTGGCGGAAGGGAATGACCTGAAGAAAGCGATCAAACTGCTGGATTCATTGGATTTCAGCAAGGATCCCGACCTTGAGAGGATCGAGGCGGAGGTGGATCCCGACGCCAAGTACGACAATCCGAAGGAGGCGGTCAGGAAGTACGCCTCAAGGCTGGACACGATCAAGGGTGAGCTGGTTACGGCCAACAGGGAAGTCGAGGCGAGAAGGCCTTGGGGACATTTCGACAAACCGGCTCTCGGCTCACTTGCGGCGCAAGGCCTCAAAGTGCGCTGGTACTGCGTTCCCAAGAAGAGGTTCGACCCGTCATGGGCGAAACTCTACCCTCTTCAGGAAGTGGCTGACAACGGGAGCAAAGTGTGGTTCGTGACCGTTTCGGATGATCCGGGATATTCATTGCCGGTCGAGGAGTGCGCCGCTCCGGAAGGGGATGTCCGCTTCGCGGAGAGGAAGGTGGTTTCCCTTCTTGAGGAAGCCGTCGCCTGCAAGGCAAGACTCCTTGAGCTTAAGGAATATGCCGCCGCGATGTCGGATGAGTACGGAAAGGAGATGGCAGCCCTTCAGCTTTACCTCGCTGACGCGGGCGCGGGCAAGGCGGCGGAAGACCTTGTCACGACATTCGTGGGCTTCGCGCCTTCGGAGAACGATGCGCGGCTCTGCGCCGAGTTCGACACGATGGACCTTTTCTACATGAAGGAAGACGCATCGAAAGCCGACAATCCGCCCATCAAATTGAAAGAGAACAGGTTCGTGAGGATGTTCACGGTTCTGACCGACATGTACGGCCGTCCGGTCTATGACGAGTTCGACCCGACACCTTACATCTCGTTCTTCTTCACGCTCTTCTTCGCGATGTGCCTCGGTGACGCCGGCTACGGCCTCATCCTCACCATCGCTGGTCTCCTTGTCTGGAAAAAAGACGGTTTCATCGGACGGATGGCCCCGCTGGTCACCACTCTCGGTGTGGCCACGCTCGTCATGGGCACGATCCTCCACACTTTCTTCGGCGTGGACACATACGCCGCCACCTGGGTCCCTGACTGGCTGAAGTGCTGCATGCTCAAGGGAACGGTCATGGGCTACGACCCTTCGATGGCGCTTGCCATCCTGATCGGTGTCGTACATCTCAGTGTGGCGCTCCTCCTCAAGGCCGTCTATGCGGTGAAACGAGACGGATTCCTCGGCTCGCTGGGGACTTTGGGATGGACTCTGCTCATCGTGGGCGGCGTGGTGGTCGGAGGGTTCTCCCTTCTCGGCGTGATCGGAGCTGCGGCCACGAAGTGGACAGTCATAACGATAGGCATCGTTTCGGCCTTGGGAATATTCCTGCTCAACGACCTGCACCGCAATCCGCTCATCAACATCGGTCTTGGACTCTACGAAACCTACAACACTGTCACCGGACTTCTTGGAGATGTGCTGAGCTACCTGCGTCTGTACGCCCTCGGGCTGGCCGGAGGAATGCTCGGGAACGCTTTCAACGAACTTGGAGGCAGTGTCCTGGAGATGGATGTGCCAGGACTTAATGTGGTCTGTTTCGCACTCATCGTGCTTCTCGGCCACGTCCTGAACCTTGCGATGAACTGTCTCGGAGCCTTCGTGCATCCTTTGAGGCTTAACTTCCTCGAATTTTTCAAGAACAGCGGTTATGAAGGTGCCGGAAAGACCTACAGCCCGCTTAAGACAAGTGAACAAACAGAATAATCATTAAAAACATAAAATCATGAACGAAATTTTAGGTTATCTCGGAATGGGCCTTATGCTAGCCCTCGCCGGAATCGGTTCCTCAATCGGTACCACAATCGCCGGAAACGCGGCTGAAGGGGCTCTCAAAGTCAACCCTGAAAAGTCAGGCAACTACCTCGTGCTCTCAGCCATCCCAGCCACCCAGGGTATCTACGGATTCGTGGCCTTCTTCATGTGGCTGAGCCGTGACCTTGCCACACAGGGGCCGCTGATGTTCGGCGTCGGTGTGTCAGTGGGGCTTGTCTGCCTCATCTCCGCAATCCGTCAGGGCATGGTCTGCGCCAACGGTATCGTAGGCATCAGCCAGGGTCACGACGTGTTCACCAACACCCTGATCTACGCCGCCCTTCCTGAGTTCTATGCGATCCTTGGACTCGTCGGCGCCATCATGGTGTAAGAATCGGTTTTTCGACCGGCCCGGCGACCACAGGTTCACCGGACTTACCGAAGCAACAAAAACAATAAAACCGGCACAAAATGTCGCTGATAAAATCAATTTCCGGAATACGCGGAACCATTGGAGGAAAGCCCGGAGACGGGCTTTCTCCTATTGACATAGTCAAGTTCACCTACGCCTACTGCGCCACTCTTCCTTCCAGAAAGCCACAGCCGAACGGTGAAAGGTACAAGATCGTCGTCGGCAAGGACGCGAGGCTGTCCGGTGAGATGGTGGAGAACCTCGTCATCGGCACTCTCATGGCCTGCGGAGCGGATGTCGTGAGGATCGGCCTCGCCTCAACCCCGACCACAGAGATGGCCGTGACCTTCGCCAACGCCGACGGAGGGATCATCCTCACAGCCTCCCACAACCCGCGCCAGTGGAACGCCCTGAAGCTTCTCAACGACAAAGGAGAATTCCTCACCGCCGCCGAAGGTCAGGCTATCCTTGATCTCGCGAAGACGGAGGATTTCAGTTTCGCCGATGTAGATGACCTCGGACACATCACGGAACACGACTACACGGACGAGCATTTGGACGCTGTCCTCGACCTTGAGGCAGTCGATGTGAAAGCGGTCAGGGACGCTCATTTCAAAGTGGTGCTGGATGCGGTCAACTCAGTCGGCGGGATCATCATGCCGCGCCTTCTGGAAAGGCTCGGAGTCGAGTGCGTCAAACTCAACTGCGATCCGACCGGAAACTTCGCCCACAATCCGGAGCCGCTTCCGAAAAATCTAACGGATCTCAGTGAAACCGTGGTCAAAGAACACGCCGACCTCGGAATCTCCGTCGATCCTGACGTGGACCGCCTGGCGTTCATCTGCGAGAACGGAGAGCCGTTCGTCGAAGAATACACGCTCGTGAGCGTGGCAAGCTACCTCTTTGAGAGGGCGGCGGACATCGCCGGAAGGGAAGGCAAGTCCCTTGAGGAGGTCACGGCTCCGTACAAGCCGGTCTCCTGCTCGAACCTCTCTTCCAGCCGCGCGCTTCGGGATGTGACCGAGGAATATGGCGGCGAATATCATGCGGCGGCTGTCGGCGAGGTCAACGTCACCACGAAGATGCGCCAGACCGGAGCGCTGATCGGCGGAGAGGGCAACGGCGGAGTCATCTACCCGGCCATCCACTACGGCCGCGACGCCATGGTCGGCGTGGCCCTGTTCCTTTCCAATCTCGCCCACAAGAGGATGAAGGTGAGCGAGCTGAAGAAGACCTACCCGGAGTACCACATCGCCAAGAACAAGATAGAGCTGAGCGACAAGGCCTTGATTGACAAGATCCTTGAGGAGATGAAAAAGGAATATGCCGCCGAGGACATCAACGACATCGACGGTGTGAAGATCAGTTTCGAGTCCAGGCGTCAGTGGGTCCATCTCCGCCGCTCCAACACCGAGCCGATCATCCGCATCTACTCCGAGGCCCCTACCCTCGCCGCTGCGGAAGCGCTTGCGGGGGAGGTCATCGCCATAGCTGATAGAATTATTGATAGCAATTAAAGAATATTATTACCACCTTGCAACGTCTCGCCGCGCTCGACCCCACCGCTCACGAGGCCGAGGGTGACCACGGCTGCAAGGAGGTAATAATATTCTAACGGTTATGAATTTGTATTTTTTATAGACAATGTTTTCATTCAGGACCACCGCGCTGGAGGATCAGCTGGACAAGGCATTGCTGGACGGACAGGTAGGGTGCTTCTGCACGCAGAACTGCTGGGACACGGCACGCGGGAGGTACATGTACGATCTGTTCATGGAACGGGGCAACCTCAAGGCCGTGTTCAGTCCAAGGGATGCGGAACTGACTCCCGGGACCAACCACATCTCGTTCGACGAAGACGCTCTGAAAGACCTTGACGCCATCGTTGTGGAGATCCAGGACGCCGGCTCAAGGTACTTCAACTACACCAAGGACGTGTTCCGCCTGATGGAGGTGATGACCGGAATGGAGAATCCTCCGTCCCTCTACATCGTTGACCACATCAACCCCGCCGGAAGAATCGTGGAAGGTTCGATGCCTGACGGAACCGTGGAGCCGCACACACCGAAGATCGCCCACAGGCACGGACTCACTCTCGGGGAACTCTGCAACCTCTGGTACAACGAGATCGGAGCCTCGTTCGCCCTGCACGTCATCTCGGCGCTGGCAAGCGACTCCACCCGTCAGCTGCTTCCGTGGACAATCGCCCCTGCCTCGGACATCCCTGGGATGTTCACCTGCGAGATGTACAGCGGCGGCGGCCTCTGGAACAACACGACCGTCACTCCGGCCATCGGGACCGCGAGACCCTATGAGTATCTCGGCTCCCCGTTCATCCGTCACAACCGCCGGGAAGTCCTCCCCGCACCGGCCGGTGTCCTGATGCGTCCATGCACCTTCACCCCGTCCACAGGACGCTATGAAGGCCAACGGTGCAACGGCTACCAGATCATGCTCCAGCCGGGCACCGAGTACCATTCCCTGCTGCACACGCTTCAACTGATGCGCTACTTTCTGGAAAGCTACCCGCAGTTCGAGTTTCTTGAAGGCTTCGAACCGAAGATCTCCGACCCGGAAATGATCCGTTACCTCAAGGGGGAGCTCCCGTTCCAGGACCTTCGCGAGCACGTCAAGCTGGAGGAGCAGAAATGGATCCGCAAGGCCAAACGCTACAGCCTCTACGATGACCAGCCTTACCGCATCAAGTGATCATTTCAGGCGGCGGACTCCGGAGGGCAAGAACATTTTTCCGTAAATTGCTCAGAGGTGATGCAAGGAACGGAAATTGCCGGATTTAGAAACATGAAAAAAATAAACCGCATCAGATTTGTCTTTTATTTTTCGAGAGTGGATTTCTTTTGGAAGAAGGAGTGTACCGGATGTACACGACTGATGAGAAAAGGAATCCAGGCCGAAAAGAATGAAAAAGATGATGCAGGTTATTTTTTGAAGGTTTCTTAGAAGTGTGGTTGCACCGGAGGAGCAGGTATTCCCCCCGCGGATTTGTTCACAGAGGCCAATTGCCTGCCCTATGACAAAAGTAACAGACAGATAAATGAATATGGAAGCGAGAAGAATTGTACTTGCCATGATGGCTGCCGCGGTCATGCTGATGTCCTGCGGCACGGCGAAGAAAAGCGGAAAGAGTAACATCGCAGAAATCAGCGGAGGTGTGGAAATGGATAACAGAGAGGATGAGTTCCTGAATCTGACGGACGGTCAGAGGGAACTTTTGGCCAAGAACAACACATTCGCCCTCAATCTGTTCAATAAAGTGTCCGGGATGGATTCGAAGGTGGTCTCTCCACTCAGTGTCAGTGGTTTGATGTCCATGCTGGCCAATGGCGCGGACGGGATGACAAGGCTGGAAATCCTGAACACGCTGGGATGGAACGGAGCGTCGATGGAGGACATCAACGCGCTTTACGGTCAAATCATCAGGAAGGCCGGAACGCTGGACCCTTCCACGACCGTCAGCATCGCGAACTACATAGCCGTCAACAGGAACAACAGGATCAATGATGAATATGCCCGTCTCATGAGAGGGTGGTATGAGGCCGAAGTCGGATCCCTGGACTTCACGTCACAGAAAAGTGCCGATGTCATCAACAGCTGGTGCTCCAGGCACACGGACGGGATGATTCCCCGGTTGATCGACAGGGTCGAGCCGAGTGCCGTGGCCTACCTGATGAACGCGATTTACTTCAACGGTTCGTGGACGGACAAGTTCGAGGCGAAGGACACCCGGCTGGAACGGTTCAGAGGCTACACCCGCGACATCAAGAAAGTCAGGATGATGCACAGGACCGATGAATATCTCTACACCTCCAACAAGACATATTCGGCGGTAAGGATTCCTTACGGGAACGGTTCGTTCGCCATGACGGTACTCCTGCCGAACGAGGACAAGTCTATTCCGGAAATGATGAAAGAGATGAATGCGAAGGAGATCGCCTCGCTGGGCAGAATGATGGAAAACTGTAAGGTGGACCTCAAGCTTCCCAAGTTCACGACCGAGGTGGAGCTGCCTCTGAATGATGTCATCTCAAGCCTTGGCGCGCCTACAATGTTCAGTCCATCGGCGGACTTCAGCAAAATGGCGGACAAGGATGTATTCATCTCCAGAATGTTCCAGAAGGCCAGGATCGAGGTCAGCGAGGAGGGAACGAAAGCCGCCGCCGTCACCGCGGCGATCATGACCATGACCGCATTGGCCCCGGAACCTCGCGAGGTCGAGTTCCACGCCGACAGACCGTTCGTCTATCTCATCAGCGAATCCGGCACCGGAGCCATCTACTTCATCGGACAATTCACCGGCAGCGGGATCTAAGAAACCTTCAAAAAATAACCTGCCTCATCTTTTTCATTCTTTTCGGTCTGGATTCCTTTTCTCATCAGTCGTGTACATCCAGTACACTCCTTCTTCCAAAAGAAATCCATACTCGAAAATAAAAGACAAATCTGAAGCAGTTTATTTTTTTCATGTTTCTAAACACTTCGGTTACGATAACCGTTCCTGAAGATCGAGGCCATAATGGTTATATAATACTTACGTAGGATATACCGCACTGAGCCAAAATTCAATCGTAATCCTGGAGCCGAAATATGATGCCGTTTCGCAAATTCATTGATCATGACATCCGAATGCTTTTTGTCGGCATGAATACGTTCCCTCCATTTCCGGTCTTTTATGTTCATAATGGATCCTTCAGTGCTTCTGTAAGTGTAAACCGCTCCCGGAACAGTGACTATCTTTCGGGCCAGATAAAGAGCTGAAAACGAAAAATATCTATCTTCTATCAGTCGCCCGACTTCGAATTTCAGGTTATTGTCCATCAGGAATTGACGTCTGAAGATGTATCTCCAGACATATCCCCATTTGGCAACCCATGTTATAGACATCTTGTCCCTCTTGCGAGAATACACTTTCATCTTTTTAAATATCTGACACTTGTAGGGCTTTGCGTCATTGAACATTCCAGAACACGCAATGTCAGCATTGCTGTCAGCCAAAGCCACTGACATGTTCGCATAAAAATCCCTGTTAATTTTGTCATCCACATCCATGAAGTGGACATAATCTCCGGTTGATGCGTCAAGTCCGATGTTTCTGGCCGCGGACAATCCTTGGTTCTTTTCAAGGACTATCACTTTCACAGGATAGCGCCTCGCTATTGATGCCGACTCATCCACGTCTCCGTCAATCACAACGATGATCTCGAGTTTCATCTGATAATTTTGTCCCAACAGGTTCTCAAGGCACGATGCAATGTACTGTTCGCCTCTATAACAAGGGACAATTACGGATATCATCATCTCGTTACATAAAATGACCGCGACCCCTTGCGATGCTCTTGGTTAATACAAAGAAAGTGTGGAGCCGATTTCGTAACTTCTTCTGGACGTTCTGGACAAACGCTGCAAGAAAGACACAATCCGTACTCCACACCTGTCGGATATGAAGTACGAAGTAAGCAGAAGCCCACCGACGACATTATCACAAAACAGGCGGAGTGCTTTGTTGCCGACCCTTGCAGTTAGAAATTGTCCAGATTTCCAGAAGGTGGCGAAAAACACTTTCGCGATATGTTATCGTGTCAGACTTTACACAGCCCGACACATTGCAAAATTACCAATAAAAAGTGATTATGCAATGACTGAATATTATGCATGAATCGGCCGACTGTCAGCCGCCATTCTTAGGGAAGGTCACTCTGGAGGTTGTGGTATTCTTCTTAATCGACAAAATTGCTATAAATTTACCTTTTATCCGACAAAATTGCTTACTTTTGCGGTTGGAACCACTGTTATAAGAAAAATAAAGGGGTATGATCAACATCCATGAGATAGTAATGGCGACTTCCGATAAAACGGAGACGGCGAAGAAGACCGCCATGATAAAGAGCGGCGGACTCAGAAAAATAGCGTCCAAGGTTTACACGACCAATATGGATGAAGAACCCGAAGCGATAGTAAAAAGGAATCTCTTCTATATCATAGGCGAACTGTACCCCAAGGCGGTGATAAGTCACAGGTCGGCGTTTGAGTTGAAGCCGACCGAAAACGGTGACATCTTCCTGACATATTCCTACTCAAAGGTCGTTAATTTGCCGGGAGTCAAGGTCCATCTGCTGGAAGGCCCCGCGGGCACAGAAAACGACAGACCGTTCATCGGGAACTTGTTCGTGGCAAGCAATGAGAGACGCATCCTTGAGAACCTCCAAAAGGGTCGTGCAAGAAACGGAAGCGATTCAAAGTGCCTGCCCCGTGAGTCCATCGAGAAGAGCCTGGAGAAGTTGCTTCAGGTAAACGGCGAGGCCGGGCTTAATGAGTTCCGGGACAAGGCGCGAGCGACCTCGGAGCTATTGGGGATGACGGAGGAGTTTGAGACCTTGAACGGAATAATCGGCGCGTTGCTGTCCACCAAGCCGTCCGGTATGCTAACTTCAGAGGGCGCGAAAGCCCGTGCGGCGGGGCTTCCTTATGACGGAGACAGGGTGAAACTGTTCGAAGTCCTTTTTGAAGCCTTGCACAATGAGATATTCCCGGTCATTGACGAACCCAATCAGACAAAAACAGAATTCAGGAACTTCGCTTTCTTCGAAAGCTACTTCTCCAATTACATCGAGGGTACGGAATTCGAAATTGAGGAGGCCCGGGCAATCATCGATACGGGGCAGCCGATGCCGGCAAGGAATGCCGATTCCCACGATGTGCTGGGTACATTCCAGATTGTGTCCAGCCGACGAGAAATGCGGCGTACGCCAAACTCGGCCGAGGAATTGATTGAGATATTGCAGGAACGGCATCTGGTCATGATGGCGGCCAGACCAGACCGCGATCCGGGGATGTTCAAGATGAAGAACAATCACGCAGGAGACACCCATTTCGTGGACTACACCCTTGTACGCGGCACTCTCGTTAAAGGGTATGAATACTATCGTGCCCTCGAATCTCCTTTCTCAAAAGCTCTGTTCATGCTCTTTATGGTAAGCGAGGTTCACCCGTTCAATGACGGCAACGGACGCATATCCCGCATAATGATGAACGCCGAGATGGTCTGTGCTGACCAGTCAAAAATAATTATCCCAACGGTGTTCCGCAACGACTATCTCAACTCTCTGAGACGGCTGACACGACGAGGAGACCCGTCAGTGTTTATCAGAGCTATCTCCAGAGTGCGTGAGTTCAGTGCAAATCTGACCGGTGACGATTTCGATAAAACGAAGGCGTACCTTGAGAAGTGCAACGCTTTCAAAGAAGGCGAAGACTATATCCTTCGGTT
>CAVIGZ010000013.1:0-35217 GCA_963642565.1 Bacteroidaceae bacterium
TTGAGAGTGAAAAACTTCAGGTTCGACCGCTTCTTCCAAGGAAGATAGCGGTGCTGTCTGACTGAAGAATCGGGAAGAAGATGAAGATTTTTCACCTCAAAGAACATTCAAACAAATCAAAACAGCTTCTTAATCCCAGACCTTGGTCTCCTTGCAGGAGATCATCAGAGACTGCCCGCCGCAGCTCATCCTGAAATCACCGGCCTCCAGCCGCCACTTCCCGTCAGCCCCCACAAAGGCCAGTTCCTTGGCCGGAACGGTCAGCGAGACCACCTCGCTCTCCCCCGGCGCAAGCTCAACCTTGGTGAACTCACGCAGACGCTTCACATCAGGAATCAAACTGGCGACAATGTCACTTGAATAGAGCAGGACAGCCTCCTTGCCATTGTGCGAGCCGGAGTTCCTGACCGTGATCTCGAATCTGAGATCATCCCCGGAGGCAAACTCCGGGCCGTTCAGACATTTGAAGTCTGAATATTCAAAAACGGTGTAGCTGAGTCCGTAGCCGAATGGCCACTGGACATCCATGATGGCGTCGTAGTTGTACACCCCGGCCATCGTCTCGCGGCTCTCGCTGACTTTGTAGTCGTAGGTGTGGAGCGAATTGACGTACTTAGGATAGGTGAACGGCAGTTTCCCGCTGAAATTCTCCTCCCCTGACATCAGAGCCGCAAGAGCGTCACCTCCGTAGTTGCCCGGAAGAATCACATCTATGACAGCCTTCGCAAGCGGCTCGATCTCCCGAAGGACTCTCGGACGGCCCTCATTCAGCACAAGGACTATCGGTTTGCCGGTCTTGGACAATGCCCTGACCAGTTCCTTCTGGTTGGCGGAAAGATTCAGGTCATCGATGTTGCCGGGAGTCTCGCAATAGCTGTTCTCACCCACACAGGCCACAATCACATCGGCCCTTGAGGCGGCTGCCACGGTCTTGGCGATCTGAGGAGCGTTCTCTTTCTGCCACGCTCCGGTTGACCAGCGGTCTGTCTCGTCATAGGTAACGCCCGGCTCATAAATCACGTTCTTCTCTCCGAATTTCTGGGCCAAAGCCTCATAAATCGTGTTGCAGTCAGCGGCGAAGCGGTCTGCATCACCCTGCCAGGTGTAGGACCAGCCTCCGTTCAAAACCCTCATCGAGTTTGCATTAGGGCCTGTCACAAGGATTCTCTTTCCGTATTCGAGAGGAAGGATGTTGCCTTCATTCTTGAGAAGGACCTCGGACTCGACGGCGGCGGCATAGGAGGCATCCTGAAACTCCTTGCAGCCGAACCTGTCATATCCGTTGACATCCCAGACCGGATTGTCAAAAAGCCCCAGGCGGAACTTCAGACGGAGGATCCTGCGGACAGCGTCATCGATTCTGGACATCGGAACCAACCCGGTCTCCACGACTTCCTTCAGGTCGGTGCAGCAGGACGGGTCGTAAGGATCCATGATCATGTCGATCCCGGCGTTGACACCCATCGCCAAGGCTTCCTTTCTGTCCACGGCCACGTGATCCCTCTCAAAGAGATTGTTGATGTCAGCCCAGTCCGTGACAATCATACCGTCCCAGTTCAGCCCTTCCTTCACCCAACCGGTGAGGAGTTCCTTGTTGGCATGCGTAGGGATTCCGTTGATGGAGGCGGAATTGACCATCATCGTCAAGGCCCCGGCCCCAAGACAATCCTTGAACGGGCGGAAGAACTTCTCCCTCAACTCGCTCTCCGGCACGACAGCCGGAGTCCTGTCCTTGCCGGAAACCGGAACGCCGTAGGCCATGAAATGCTTTATGCTGACCGCCACGTGCTTGCCGTCAATGTGGTTCGGATCGTCGCCCTGAAGAGCCTTGGTCTCGGTCACGGCCATCTCGGCGTTAAGGTAAGGATCCTCGCCGAAACTCTCCCATTGGCGCGGCCAGACAGGATTGCGGCCGAGATCCATAACCGGAGAGAACACCCAAGGCACCATCGCCGCCCTTGTCTCGTAGGCCATCGCCTCGCCCATAGCGCGGGCATATTCACGATTGAAAGTGGCGGCAAGATTGACCTCCTGCGGGAAAAAGGTTCCGTCGGCAAGGTATGTCGCTCCGTGAATCATGTCAAGGCCATATATGCAAGGAATCCCGATCTCCTCCATTGACTTTTTCTGAATCTCGCTGACAAGCCGAGCTGTCAGTTCTCTGGACTGGGCGACATCCGCGAATGTGTTCAGAATCGAACCCACTTTCATTTCTCCTATAACCTTTTGGAGTTTCTCCGGATCAATCTCCGGCTTCCCCTGAACAGTGACTGTCGAAGATGTGAGCTGGATCATCTGACCGACCTTCTCCGTCA
Source organism: Bacteroidaceae bacterium (assembly GCA_963642565.1). GTDB lineage: Bacteria > Bacteroidota > Bacteroidia > Bacteroidales > UBA932 > Cryptobacteroides. Next base: position 2,316 of record CAVIGZ010000013.1, read on the forward strand.
GATCCATCCCTTTCAGGATCTTCTCCACTTTCGCCTCGATCTCCGCGTCACGTGTAATGGCAGGAGAAACGGAAGATGCTTCGCGCCGTCCGCAGCCCTGAACAAACAGCAGCGCGGCGGCAAGGAACAATAGATAAATATTCTTTCTCATCTTTTAATATTACTTTAACAAGAGTTTGAATTTGTCGTCGAATGAAGTCATTGACAGTCTCCTCATTTCAGAGTGTCAAGCATTTGTCTATAATACTTAAAAGTCGAGTCAAGAGCCGGCATATTCTCCGGCTTTATCGGCTCGGACGGCGGAGACTCCAACTTCAAGGGATTGATGGCCGAGCCGTTCTTCCAGACGCGGAAATCAAGATGAGGGCCGGTCGAGAGACCCGTGGAACCCACATAGCCGATCACGTCCCCCTGGCGGACTCTCGCACCCGTCTTTATGCCTTTCCCATAGCGGGAAAGATGCATGTAGGATGTGGTATAGACGGAATTATGTCGGATCTTGACGGTGTTTCCGCCTCCGTTCGTCCAACCGGCGCTCACCACAGTTCCGTCGCCGATTGTCTGCACGGGGGTTCCGACCGGGGCGGCGTAGTCCACCGCGGTGTGAGGTCTCACACGGCCCGTGACCGGATGCTTTCTGTTGTAGGAGAATCCCGAACTGATCCTGGTGAACTTCAGCGGAGCCTTGAGAAAGGCCTTCCGCAGGCTCTCCCCTTTTTCGTTCCAATAAAGGTTCCCGTGGTCGCCTTGATCGAACATGACCGCCGGGAGAATCTTCCCGTCACGGATAAACTCAGCGTAATAAATTGTGTCAACGGCGATTATCTCACCATCGCATTTTCTTTGCCCGTACAGCACCCTGAAACGGTCTCCCTGCTGGAGACCGAAGAAGTCCACCGACCAGGCATAGATCTCCGACAGCGGGATTATCAGTTGGGGCGACTTTCCGGCGGCCAGCATGTCATTCCAAAGGGAAGACTTGATCGTCACGTCGGCATATTCCCTTGTACTTTCGACTGGCTTGGTCCAACACCAGACCTTGAACGGCTCGCTCGTGCGGAAAATCACCCTGTCGGTCTTGTTCCGTTCGTACACGACATACTTCAGGGCCGGCCCCTCGGTGCTGCCCGTCCCGCTCGTGTCAAACTGGTAATAGGCCTGGACCTTGTTGCCGGCGCGCATCTTCCTGACATCAAAAACAGTGTCGCAGGCCTGCGCCATCATCACGGCATCGCTTATCGACAAGCCCAATCGGTTCATCAGCCCTGTGAATGTCTCGCCGTCACGCACTTTTCCCTCGGAAAGATCCAGCGAGTCAGGCCAGAAGCCCAAAGGAGGAAGGGTGTCCTTAGCCTCTCCGGCAGTTTCCGTCTCACTGTCCTGTGCCTTTCTCTTGCATCCCGGCGACAGCAGTACGAGAGCAAAGACTAAAAAAACAAAAAGAATATAAAGATTTTTTCTTTGCATGACTGCAAATTTAAGAAAAACCCCTATGAAATAAGACGTTAATCCAAAATAATTGGCAATTTTTGCATCGGAAATTAATTGGCCGACTGAATGCAATATTCAGGAATTCGGGAATTTTTAATGAAGGTAAGACCAAACTATCATGAACATGAGACATCTTCACAGACTGATAGCAGCCACGATTCCGCTGCTGCTGGCGTTGTCCTCCGCCGGAAGCCTCCGCGCACAGAGCCGACTGCCGAAAGTCACCGTGAGCGGACACATCACTGACAAAGCCTCCGGAGAGACCCTGATCGGAGCCGGCGTGCTCTGCGAAGGGACAGGAGCGGCCACCAACAACTACGGCTTCTACACCTTGACGATTCCGCGAGGAAGGCAGGTGACACTTGAATATTCATACGTAGGTTACGATGAGGCTTCGGTCACCATTGACCTGCTCCGGGACACCACGATCAACGTGGCCCTGAAAGCGAACAGCGAACTCAAGGAGGTGGTTATCTCCGCCCAAAGGGAATCCGGGATAATGGCCACCAAGATGAGCGCCATCGAGATTCCCATGAACATGATCCGGAACACTCCTGTCCTCTTCGGCGAGGCCGATGTCCTTAAGACCATCCAGCTGATGCCCGGTGTGCAGAGCGGAGCGGAAGGTTTTTCGGGAATATACGTGCGCGGAGGAGGGCCGGACGAGAACCTGCTTCTTCTGGACGGAATCCCGCTCTACAACGCCGAGCACATGCTGGGTCTGTTCTCGATCTTCCAGCCGGAGGCCGTGAAGAAGGTCACGCTTTACAAAGGCTCGTTCCCGGCGCGTTACGGAGGCAGGACCTCCAGCATCATCGATGTACGGACCGATGACGGAAACCTTCATGAGACCCGCGGGACAATCGGCGTTGGAGTGCTCAGCGATAAATTCCATCTCGAAGGCCCGATCTTCAAGGGAAAGACGGCATATTCGATCAGCGCAAGAGGAATGCACACATTCCTGCTCGACAAACTGTTCAGAGCCGCAAAGATCCCGGCGAACTACTATTTCTTCGACTTAAACGGGAAGGTGACCCACCGGTTCAGCGACAGGGACAGGCTGTTTCTCAACGCCTATTATGGGCGTGACATCTTCTACTACAAGGACGATGAAGAAGATGTGGTTGCGGACGGAATAAAAAACAACAACGAGATAGACAACAAAACTCACATCAGGTGGGGCAACCTGCTCACATCGGCAAGATGGAACCACGTTTTCAACGGAAGGCTGTTCTCAAACACGACCATCGCCTTCACGGACTATCGGATGAGCATGGGCTACAAGTCCACAGAAAAAAGCGGCCTGTCGAAGTACTTCTACAAGTTCGACTATGGTTCCGGAATCAAGGACATCACAGCGAAGATCGACTTCGACTACACCCCCGCGGCGAATCACACCATCAAATTCGGCGGTGAATATGTAAACCACACTTACATTCCTGAGACCTACACGACCGTCGAGAAAGAAAACGACAACGGCCGGATGGTGACAGACACGACATATTCCAACAATAAGGAGAAGAACTCTCTCGGGTACGAGATCTCCGCCTACATCGAGGATGATTTCAAAATAGGCAAACGATTGACTCTCAACCCCGGAATTCATCTTGCTATGTTCCGGACCTCCGGCAAGACCTATTGGTCTCCGGAGCCGAGAATGTCCGCCAGGTTTGATTTCGGGAAAGGGATCAGCGTCAAGGCGGCATATTCAAGGATGGCGCAGTACGTCCACCTTCTGTCTTCGTCCCAGATCACCCTGCCGATAGACCTTTGGGTCCCGATCACAAGGAGCATCAAGCCGGTGACGGCGGACCAATATTCATCGGGTCTCTACTACGACGGTCTGCCCGGTTGGGAATTCTCCGTCGAAGGCTACTGGAAAGACATGCGCAATGTCCTTGAATATAAAGACGGTGTCTCGTTCCTGGCCACCTCGGAGTCTTGGGAGAACAATGTCGTGATGGGTGAAGGTCGAGCCTACGGAATCGAGTTTTTCATCCAGAAAACGATGGGGAAGACAACCGGCTGGCTGGGCTACACACTTGCAAAAAGTGACAGGATCTTCTCCAACGGCCTCATCAACAACGGAGAACGCTACCCGTACCGTTATGACCGCAGGCACAACATCTCACTCGTCCTGAATCAGCGACTCGGAAAGAAATGGGATCTCAGCGCCGTTTGGACTTTCGCGACAGGAGGCACGACGACAATTCCTGAGAGGGAGACTGTGGCGATGCTTCCGGACGGCTCGTTTGTGCAGGTTGATTACGCCCCGCACAGGAACAACTACCGTCTCCCGCCAAGCCACAGGCTAAACATCGGGGTCAATTACCATAAGAAAAAGAGAGGCGGGGAAAGCGTCTGGAACTTCGGGGTTTACAATGCCTATAACAGGCTGAATCCGAACTTTGTGTTCTACACAAGTCAGCGAAATAACGACAATCAGGATCCTGACATGTCCGGGACAGGATTTCTTTACGTAAGAGGAGAGAAACTGAAGTCTGTGACCATACTTCCGATAATCCCGTCCTTGAGTTACACCTACAAATTCTAAGGCGATGAAAACAATCATAAGAATATCACTGCTCGCGGTCACCGCGGCATCATTCTGCGCCTGCGTGAAAGAGCTGACATTCCACAGGGATGACATCAGGCCTCAGCTGACGGTCAACGCCCAGATGATCGTCGGGGACACTCTCCACACAGTCTATCTGTCCATAAGCAAAGACGAGAGGATCGCAAAAATCAATTCAGGTTCAGTGAAATGCTACGTCAACGGAGATTTCGTGGCTGACGGGACATTGGACACCAGGGATGACAAGCTGTTCATCAAAGAGGATCATCATCAGTCGGCCTATCATTACGATGGTCAAGATTACGTCCTCAACACTGCGGGCAAAACCAAACAGACCAGATACTCGTTCAAGGCAGACTTCAAGCCGGGAGATGTCGTGAGAATCGAGGCCGAGGCAGACGGAGGCGCTTACAAGGCATATTCCGAGATCATTGTTCCGAAGGCTCCGGTGATCAGTTCCGTTGACACACTCCGCCAGAACAAACCCGGATACAATTTTTCATACCTCTACAAAATCCGGCTGAAAGGCAAGGACATCATCGGGGAGGATAATTTTTACAGAATCATCACGGGGCGCTCAATCATCGACAAAATGACCAGCTACGCCACGGAAGATGAAGAAGCCAGAACCTGGGAAGATAGACAGGGCTTTCAGTACATCGAGCTTGACAAAGGCAATGATCCGATTCTGAACGACGGTGCTCCGGCTGAAGAACTTGACTTGGCAGGAGCGTCCGAAAACACTTTCAGAGTCTTTTCGGACAAACAGTTCGCGGACGGCACATTCAACATCGGCTTCTATTTGGACGATGACGACATCCTCTCCAGGCCTCAGGGAGTCCTAAACTTCAACCGTATGGATTCAGAGACAACCTTGAGCGTGATTGTTTACGGAATCACAAAGGAAGAGTACCACTACCTCAAAGCCCTCAGCGTCTATATCTATCAGGATGGAGACACATCAATGACAGAACCCGTCTCCTTCCCGGACAATGTCGAGGGTGGAGTCGGGCTCGTCAGCATCTGCACACCGGCCGTAGCCAATGTCAAGTTTTACAGGACATACTACGAGAACGGTGGCAAACCTCTTTGATGATTTCCATTCCCTTTCGGATGGCCTCTTCATTCTGTGGAATGAGATGGTGGTGGCGTTCCGGGAGGGTTTTCCGAAGGGCGGCAAGCACGCTGTCGATCTTCACCACAGGACGGATTTTCAGAAGACCTCCAAGCACGATCATGTTGAAAGTCTTGATGAGGTTCATCTCCGCGGCGGCGTCCATAGCGTCGATGCGGTAAACCGTGATGTCCTTCCTTGTCGGAGGTTCGTTGATTCCGTAACCGTCGTAGATGATGATTCCGCCAGGCTTCACCTTCGGCTCGAACTTTTCCAGCGAAGGCTGGTTCAGCACAATGGCGATGTCGTAGCTGGAAAGGATCGGTGAGGAGACCGGATCGTCGCTGACGATCACGGTGACGTTCGCCGTACCGCCGCGCTGCTCCGGACCGTAGGCCGGCATCCAGGTAACCTCCTTGCCTTCCATCAGGCCGGCGTAAGCCAGAATCTTACCCATCGAGAGGACGCCCTGTCCCCCGAATCCAGCGATTATTATCTCATCTGTCATAGCCTTGTCGATTTAAAGTTGTTCAACACCCTTGTCCTTGAGGTCACCAAGCTGGTAGAAGGCGAACATGTTCTCCTCCATCCACTTGTTGGCCTTCTCCGGACTCATCTTCCAACCCGAGTTGCAGGTCGAGACAACCTCCACAAGATTGGAACCCTTGCCCTGCATTGAATATTCAAACGCCTTTCTGATCGCCTTCTTCGTGCGGTTGATGGCGGCCACCGTGTGGACGGCCTGACGGGTCACGTAGCATGTTCCCTCAAGAGTGGCGGCGATCTCGGTGACTTTCAGCGGATAGCCGTGGAGCGACACCTCCCTGCCGTAAGGACAGGTGGCTGTCTTCATTCCCAGAAGGGTCGTCGGAGCCATCTGGCCACCGGTCATTCCGTAGATGGCGTTGTTTATGAATATGATCGTGATATTCTCGCCTCTGTTCAGAGCGTGGATCGTCTCGGCGGTTCCGATGCAGGCAAGATCTCCGTCACCCTGATAGGTGAAGACTAGCCTGTCCGGCCAGAGACGCTTTGTGGCGCTGGCAAGCGCCGGAGCCCTTCCGTGGGCGGCCTCCTCCCAGTCCACGTCGATGTACTTGTAGGCGAACACGGCGCAGCCTACCGGAGAAATCGCGATCGTCTTGTCCGTCATCCCCATCTCCTCGATCACTTCGGAGACTATCTTGTGCACAACTCCATGGCTGCAGCCCGGACAGTAATGCATCGGAGTGTCGTTCAGCAAGGCCGGCTTCCTGTAAACCACCTGGCCTTTCTCAATTATTTCTTCTCTTGTCATGGTCTTCAGATTTAGAAAAGACGTTTAAGCGCGTCAACAACCTCGTCAGGATCCGGAATAATGCCTCCGAGACGCCCGAAATGCTGTACAGGAACCTTACCCCCGACAGCGAGGCGGATGTCCTCGACCATCTGTCCGGCGTTGATCTCCAGTGAAAGGATTCCCTTCACCTTCCCGGAAAGTTTCTGTACCTCCTTCGTAGGGAAAGGCCAGAGTGTGATCGGACGCAGAAGACCGACCTTGATGCCCTGACCGCGGGCTATCTCGATGCTCTTCTTCGCTATACGGGCCGCTGAACCGAAAGCCACGATGGCATATTCAGCATCCTCAAGAAGATATTCCTCGAAACGGACTTCCTTTTCCTCGATCTCCCTGTACTTCTTCTGGATGCGGAGATTGATGATCTCCATCTCCTCGGAACGGAGCTCAAGGGAAGTGATGATGTTCGGCTTTCTTCCGCCTGTGCGTCCCGTGGTCGCCCAAGGGCATTCCCTGATGATCTCCTCCTCGGTGCGGCGAGGCTTGAACGGAGGAAGGACAACCTTCTCCATCATCTGTCCGATGGCGCCGTCGGCAAGGATCATCGCAGGGTTGCGGTAACGGAACGCGAGTTCGAAGGAAAGGTCCACAAAGTCAGCCATTTCCTGAACGGAAGCGGGAGCGAGGACGATCAGATGGTAGTCACCGTGACCGCCGCCCTTGCAGGCCTGGAAATAGTCCGCCTGACTCGGCTGGATGGTTCCGAGACCCGGGCCTCCGCGCATGACATCAACAACCAGGGCCGGAAGCTCGGCTCCAGCCATGTAGGAGAGACCCTCCTGCATAAGGCTTACGCCAGGGCTGGAGGAAGAAGTCATCACCCTCTTGCCGGTGCAGGCTCCGCCATAGACCATGTTGATCGACGAGACCTCGCTCTCAGCCTGAAGGACGACCATTCCTGTGGTCTCCCAAGGCTTCTCCGCCGCCAGGGTCTCAAGAACCTCCGACTGAGGGGTGATAGGATAGCCGAAATAGCCGTCGCAACCACAACGGATCGCCGCATGGGCAATGGCCTCATTGCCCTTCATCAATGTGATTTCCTGATCTGCCATAGCTTAGACTGTTTTAAGACGGTAAACGGTTATGCACCCGTCCGGGCAGACCGTAGCGCAGGAAGCGCAGCCCGTGCAGGTGTCAGCAAGAACCTCATGGGCGAAGTTGTAGCCCTTGCGGTTCACTTCCTTGGTCGTCAGAGCAAGGACATCGAGCGGACAGGCGACAACGCAGAGATTGCAGCCCTTGCATCTCTCGGCATCGACGACGGTCGCCCCTTTCATTTTAGCCATAATACCTTGATTTTATTGATTGTACATATCCTTATTGTAGAAATCGAGGATCTCGTTCGCCGCCGCATAGGCGTTCGCCGCCGGACTCTCAGGATTTATCGCCATTGCCTCCAGGTAGTTGTTGATGGCCTTCTGCCAGTCCCCTTTCTTTCTGTGGGCGTTGCCCAGAAGGTAGTAGGCGCGGTCGGAAGGGTCCTGAGTCAGGGTAACATATTCGTCAAGCAGACGGATCGCCTCATCGGTCCCGCCTTCCACAAGAATCTTTTCTATCGCCTCAAGTCCGATCATCGCCTAATCGATGAACAGGCACCAGTTGTGGGTGTCCTCCTCAAGCCCCTTCTGAACGCCGATGATGCGGTTGTAGAGCTTCTCGCTGACCGCCCCGCACTTGTCCGGCGAACCGAACCTGTAGCGGCGGGAGACATCCTCACACTCAAGCGCCGGCTTGTCGTCAATGGTGCAGATCGGGGTGATGACCACCGCCGTTCCGCAGGAATTGACCTCGTCAAACTCTTCCAGTTCCTCAACCTTGACCGGACGGACCTCCACATCCATTCCCATGTCGGCGGCCACAGCGCGGAGACTGTGGTTGGTGATCGACGGGAGGACGCTGCCGGAACGAGGCGTCACATAGGTGTTGCCCTTGATGGCGAAGAAGTTGGACGAGCCGAACTCCTCTATGGTCGTCTTGGTGGCCGAGTCCAGGAACAGAAGTTCCCTGTAGCCGGCGCTGTGCGCGATGTTGTAGGCGTGGAGAGACTGCGCGTAGTTGGCGCCGAGCTTATGGCAACCCGAACCGAAAGCGGACGCGCGGTCGTAGTTTCTCGAAATGACCGCCGTGCCGGGAGTCAGGCTCTTAGCCCCTGAATATGTCCCGACAGGAGAACACATCACGGCGAACATCACGTCCCGAGCCGAATGAATGCCCAGCTGAGGGTTGATTCCCATCAGGACAGGACGCAGGTAGAGGGACGCCCCGCTTGCCTCATACGGGGGAAGATATTCGATGTTCTCCCGTACGCACTGCACGCACATCCCGATGAACATCTCCTCCGAAGGGTACAGCATGTCCAGATAAGCCGCACTGCCGGCCATACGCTTGGCGTTCATGTCCGGACGGAAAAGTCTGATCCGGCCGTCAACGCCACGGAAAGCCTTCAATCCTTCAAAGCAGGAAGGCGAGTAATGGAATATCCCCGCAAAACTGCTGAGGCAGATGTTGAAATCCTCCGTCACGACGGGTGTCTCCCACTTGCCGTCGATGCAACGGCTGTACACCAGAGCTCTGGTCTGGGTGTAGCTGAAAGACAACTTGTTCCAATCTATATTCTTCATCTCTTATGTTTATTTAATCCTCAATGATTCTGTCCTTATTATAGGTGTGGATCTTCGTCTGGCCGGAAAGGATCATGTAGCCGTTCTCCGCAAGACTGTTGATCTCATCCTCTCCCGGGAACACCTCCACGGGCGCGATGAAACCTATCTTGGCCTTGATCCGGTCCATCAGCATCCTGCTGTGGGCTATGCCTCCCGTGAGGAGAATGGCGTCAACCTTGCCGTCGGCGGTCGCAGACATGGCGCCGATGTACTTGCAGATGTTCAAAACGTATGCCTTGAGGAAAGTTTGGGCAAGCTCATTGCCGTCATTGGCCATCTTCTCGACATCCAGCATGCTGTTCGTCCCGAAATACGCGACGGCGCCTCCGCGCCCCACCAGTTTCTTCCTGATCTCCTCCTTTGTGTACTTTCCGCTGAAACACATGTCAACAAGTTCGAAAGGCGGACAGCATCCGGCTCTCTCCGGAGTGATGGGACCGTCGCCCCCGAGCCCGTGGTTGGTGTCGATCACCTTTCCGTTGCGGTGCAGGGAGATGGTCGCGCCGCCGCCCATGTGAACCACTATGACAGTGACGTCATTGGTCTTGTGTCCGTGCTCGCGGAGGTACCGCCTCACGATGGCCCTTGAATTGAGGGCGTGGAACAGGGTCTTTCTGGAAAACTCCGGAATCCCCCCCATTCTGCACTCGGGAAGCATCTCGTCCGCCATAGGAGGATCGGCTATGTAGGCCACACATTTTCCGTAACGGGGTACCAGGTTCTTCTCCTCCCTGAGCCGGTTGATCTCATCGGCGACATCATCGGCCAGGATCGCGCTCAGGTTGCAGGCATGGTTCCCGTCGCGGCAGCTCTTAAGGACATCGCGCATGTCCTGATTCACGTTATAGACTCCGGTGATGACAGGGACGATGAGGCCGCCGCGCGCCATGACGATGTCCACATCCTCAAGCGGAATGCCTTTGGAGGCCATGAAATCGTTGATTGCCTGATGACGCATCTCCTCCTGATCCATGACGGAGGGGTACTTGGCGACATCCTCGGCGGTGTGTTCAAGCTTGGTGTCGAACACCCTTTTGCCGTCCGAGAAATAGCCCAGCTTGGTGGTGGTCGAGCCGGTGTTGATTATAAGAATGTTCCCCTTCTGAGGAATTTCTGATGAATTTGTCTTGTTGTCCATCTGTTGACAGGGCTTTATTGCGACCCTAAATATATTACATTTTTCCAATTATGACAAGATTTTTGTCAGACTTTATAACGGTTCTTACCATTTTTGCTAATTTTTTAATATAAAATCAAACGTTTTAAAATTTACAGACATGCTCACTTCGGAATCTCCGCTCCAGTGGCCGGTTCCGTCAAAAGTCCACCGCAAAACGTTCGTCTTGGAAACCTTCAAAAAATAAAAGACAAACCTGATGCGGTTTATTTTTTTCATGTTTCTTAGGAATCACTAAATTTGCGGCAAAGGAGGAAAATGAATATGGATTCTTTCAGCGAACTTGTGCGGGAGCGCAGAAGCCACAGGACTTACACCGGCGCTCCTGTCGGAGATGATGAGGTCAGAACCGTCCTCAGGGCCGCCCTCATGGCTCCTACGGCTATGGGCCTCAGGAAATGGAGATTCGTGGTCACCGACAGCAAGGAGAAGATCAAGGAACTCTCCGTGATCAGACCGGCCGGATCGGAGTTCATCGGCGGAGCCCCGGTTGTGATTGCGGTGCTCGGAGAGCCTGAGGAGCAGTCAAAGTGGATAGAGGACTGTTCCATCGCTGCGGTCACGATGCAGTACCAGGCCGAGGATCTCGGTCTCGGCACATGCTGGTGCCAGATCAGGGGAAGCGAAAGCGTCGAGGCCGGAGTCACCGCGGAGCAGAAGGTCAGGGAGATTCTGAACATCCCGGCGAGATATTCGGTTCTGTGCCTGATTGCGGTCGGCCATCCTGCCGATGTCCGCAAGCCGCAGAACGAGGATGCCCTCAAGTGGGAGCAGGTGACCCATGTTCATTGAGCCGGTGGCCCGCTTCAGCTCTCCGTTCAGGACCAAGTTCGGGATTCCCCGTCAGGCCGGGCTGGTTCCCGCTCTGAAAGGCCGGATAGTGTTCGAGCCGGGATTCCGCAGCGCCGATGCGGTGCGGGGGCTTGAAGGCTTCGACTACATCTGGCTGATCTGGGGATTCTCCGGGAACAAGCCTTGTCCGGTCGCTGAACCTGTCGAAGCGACCGAGCCGATGCCTTGTGCGCTTCGACAGGCTCAGCGACCGCAAGCCGCATTCCAGGCGACTGTGAGGCCGCCGAGACTGGGCGGAAACGAGCGGATCGGGGTCTTCGCCAGCCGCTCCCCTTTCCGACCGAACGGACTCGGACTGTCGTCAGTCAGGATCGAGTCCATTGAATATGATGCCAAGGATGCGGACGGGAAGCCGGTCGGTCCCGTGATCAATGTGCTTGGGGCGGATCTGATGGACGGGACACCTGTCTACGACATCAAGCCTTATGTCACTTATGCGGACTGTCATCCGGAAGCGGCTTCGGGATTTGTCGATGGCAAGGAATGGAGGCCGCTGAAGGTCGTGTTTACTCCTTCGGTCACTGAGCCTGTCGAAGTGGCCGGATGGTCAAAAGCCGATCTGGCCACACTGAAAGAAGTGCTGACGCAGGATCCGAGGCCGCGGTACCAGAACGACCCGGACAAGGTGTACGGAATGACATTCAATGACATGGATGTGAGATTCAAGGTCGAGGGAGATGTGCTGACCGTGGTTGAGATAAAACATCCGGAACAATAGAGACAAGCCAAACGAACGACGACAGATGAAACAATACCCATCCCTTGAGATCGTCCCTCCCCTGAAAGGGATGACAAAGGACGAGCTGATGAACGACATCAGGCCGTTCATCGAGTTCAATCCCAAGTACATAAACGTCACCTGCCATAGAGACGAGGAGGTCTTTGAGGAGCAGCCCGACGGCTCTTACCGAAAGCGTCTTGTCCGCCGTCGGGTCAGCGAGACCGCCGTCTGCGGGGCCATCCAGTCCGAATTCAAGGTCAACGTGGTGCCACATCTCATCTGCGGAGGACTGAGCGCGGAACAGATCGAATTCCAGCTGGCGGACTTCACGTTCATGGGAATCTCAAACGTGCTGGCGCTGCGTGGCGACTGCCTCACAGGCGAGAAACGCTTCTCCCCTGTCCCGGGAGGCTACAACCACGCCGACGAACTGGTCGGGGCGATCCGGCGTTTCGAAAAGGGGAACGGTTGCGAGGGCTTCTTCAGGATAGGTGTCGGAGGCTACCCGGAAAAGCATTTCGAGGCCGCCAACATGGACGAGGACATAGCCTGCCTCAAGCGCAAGGTAGATGCCGGAGCCGACTACATCACGACCCAGATGTTCTTCGACAACAATGTTTTCTACCGTTTTGTGGACAGATGCCGGAAAGCCGGGATCACCGTCCCGATCATCCCTGGACTGAAACCGATCTCGACTCCGAGACAGGTCAGACTGCTACCGGAGTCTTTCTCCATCGACATTCCATTCGAACTCACAAGCGAGATCTCCGCACACGAGGAGGACAGGGAGGCCGTCTATCAGATCGGACAGGAATGGACGGCCGCCCAGTGCAAAGACCTTCTGGCTCACGGAGCTCCCGGAGTCCACTTCTACACGATGGGCAAGTCCGCCAACATCATCGGGATCCTCCGGGAATGTTTTTAGACAACCAATGAATACACCGACGCGATGCACGACATCAGGACAGAACTTTCCCGACGAATCCTCATCCTTGACGGTGCGATGGGCACGATGCTTCAGCGCAAAGGTCTTCAAGGCAACAGCGAGTCATTCAATCTCACCGATCCTGAAACCATCGGCGGGATTCATTCTGAATATATTGAAGCCGGGGCTGATATAATCACCACCAACTCATTCAGCGCCAACAGCATTTCGCAATCCGAACATAATCTCTCGGACAAAGCCGGACAGATGGCGGAGGCGGCCGCGCGGATAGCGCGCAAAGCGGCCGGGGAAGCGCCTCGCAAGGTCTTGGTTGCCGGAAGTGTCGGGCCGACAGGCAAGTCTTTATCCCTTGCCCAGAACATCAGCGATCCGGTTTTCCGGTCCTATTCATTCGATGAAATGGCGGAGGCCTTTGAGGTGCAGATCAGAGGACTGGTCCGCGGTGGAGTGGATCTGCTTCTGTTTGAGACCTGCTTCGACGCGTTGAACACGAAGGCGGCGCTGTATGCACTCGGGCATATTCAAGAAGCGGAAGGGATTCCTGTCATGATCTCAGCATCAATGAGCGACAAGAGCGGACGGACCTTGACCGGGCAGACGACGGAGGCGTTCTTCCGCTCGATCCGGCATTGCAATCCGCTATCATTCGGGCTGAATTGTTCGCTCGGGGCTGAGGAGATGATCCCTCTGATCGCCGAAGTTGCGTCGTTCGCCACCTGCGCCGTGAGCTGCTACCCTAACGCCGGACTGCCTGACGGGATGGGTGAATATGACGAAACCCCTGCCCGAATGGCGGAGTCCGTCAGAAAAATGGCGTTGTCCGGATCCGTGAATATTGTGGGAGGGTGCTGCGGAACGACCCCGGAGCACATCAAGGCGATTGCCGAGGCTGTGAGAGGAATATCCCCGAGGGCGATTCCCTTACCCGATAACGTCCTTTATGTCAGCGGTTTGGAAAGCATCTCGGTTGACAGGAGGAACAATTTCACTAATGTCGGGGAAAGGACCAACGTGGCGGGGTCGCGCAAGTTCGCCAAGCTGATTGCCGCCGGGGACTACGAAACCGGTCTTCAAATCGCGGCGCAGCAGATTGAGAACGGAGCCGGCATCATTGATGTCAACATGGATGACTCCATGCTGGACTCCAGGTTGGAGATGGAGAGGTTTCTGCGTCATGTGTCCGATGACCCGGCAGTGGCCAAGGCTGCGATAATGATTGACTCTTCGCACTGGGAGACGCTGGTGGCCGGGCTTAAGAACGCCCAGGGCAAGTGCATCGTGAATTCCATCTCACTCAAAGAAGGAGAGAGGATTTTTATCGAGAAGGCCCGTGAAATCAAGGCTTTGGGTGCGGCGATCATCGTGATCGCCTTCGACGAAAAGGGTCAGGCCACGACTTACGACAGGAAGGTGGAGATCTGCAGGCGGGCATATTCATTGCTGACGGGGAAGGTCGGGGTCCGGGCGTGCGACATAATATTCGATGTGAACGTGCTTCCTGTCGGAACGGGGATTCCCGAGCATTCAAGGTACGGGATCGATTTTATCGAGGCGGTCCGGTGGATCAAAGAGAATCTTCCCGGATGCAGGACTTCGGGGGGCATTTCCAATCTTTCGTTCTCGTTCAGGGGGAACAATACGGTTCGCGAGGCCATGCATTCGGTGTTCCTCTATCATGCTGTCAAGGCGGGGCTGGACATGGGGATCGTGAATCCGGGGATGCTGAAGATCTACGACGAGATCGAACCGGAACTGCTTCGGTGCGTGGAGGATGTGATTCTTGACACTGATGCGGAGGCTACCGGGAGGTTGATTGACAAGGCTTCGCGCATTATGGAAGAGAAGGGTGCCGCCGGGGCCGGACAGCGCCCTGAAGAGCCGGAAGCGACCTGCGGTCCGGTCGCTGAGCCTGCCGAAGCGACCGTGGAGGAGAGGTTGATCAAGGCGTTGGTCAAAGGCGACTCGACGGGGCTGGAGAGGGACATCAACGAGTGCTTGACCAAGTACGAGAAACCTGTGGAGATCATCGACGGGCCGCTGATGAGCGGGATGGCCCGTGTCGGCGAGCTGTTCGGGGCCGGAAAGATGTTCCTGCCTCAGGTGGTCAAGTCGGCCAGGACCATGAAGAGCGCGGTGGCGTTGCTGCAGCCCTACATTGAGGAAGGGAACGGTGGCTCGAAAGTGAAAAAGCCCAGGATCGTGTTCGCCACCGTCAAGGGTGATGTACACGACATCGGGAAGAACATCACCGAGATAGTGCTGAGTTGCAACGGATTTGAAATCATTGACTTGGGGGTCATGGTGCCGAAGGAGACCATTCTTGAGAAAGCGGAGGAGGCTTCCGCCGGCCTTGTCGGGGTCAGCGGGCTGATCACGCCGTCGCTTTACCAGATGGAAGAGATCTGCAAGGAGATGGCGGCCGGAGGGATGGACACTCCCCTGCTTGTGGGCGGAGCCGCTGCCTCGGCGCTGCACACTGCGGTAAAGCTCGCTCCGCTCTACGGACACGTGTTCTATGCTCAGGACGCATCCGCAACCGCCGTCCTTGCCACCCGGCTGATCACGGACAGGGAAGGCACAGAGGCGGCTGAACATCAGAAACAGGAGCGTCTCCGGGAATTTTATCTCCAGTCTTCGCAAAAGAAAACGCCCAAGCCGGACATCAGGCCCTTCCCGGCTTCCAGTTTCATAAAGGGTCTGCCGTTTGAGAACATCCCGGCAAGGGAGCTGACAATAGACGAGGTGTTTCCTTTCTTCGACTGGAATCTTTTCGCGGCCATCTGGGGAATCAAGGCGGGTACAGGTCACGAGGAACTCCGGGAACTGCGAGGTGACGCACTTAAGGAGATTGACAGGTTAAAGAACGATAACGCTTGCGCGATAACGCTTTCCGCAAGGTTCGACTCCTGTCATGGCGAGGGAGACGACATCGTCTCCAAGGACTTCCGTCTGCCGATGTTCAGGCAGGAAGGAGGGCGTTCTCTGGCTGATTTCGTTCCTCCCAAGGAATATGGTTTCGACTCCCCTATGGGGATGTTCGCGCTGAGCGTCCGCACGGCCACGCATCCCGAGGGCTGCGACTGCCCCGCATGCGCGACCGGGTACGGACCGATGCTGGCAAGAGCCGTGCGCTTGACTCTTGCCGAGGCTGCGTCCGGGTGGATGAGCGGGCATATTCAGAAAGAACTGCCGGACGGACTCGGCGAGGCGAAAGTCATCAAGCCGGCGGCGGGATATTCCAGTTGCCCTGACCACACGCTGAAGCGGGACATCCTCAGGCTTCTTCCTGAATCAGAGAAACTTGGGATCACGCTTCTGGACAGCTGCGCCATGCTTCCCGACGCCACCGTCTGCGGACTCATATTCATCCATCCCGAAGCCTCCTACCCTGAAATCCGCCGCGTCAGCCAAAAATCGGTCGATGAATATGCCCGCCGCCGCGCCATGTCCGCCCCCGACAAGGTCCGCTTCCTCGGGCATCTGCTTTAGGGACAAGCCGGCAAGGAGCATCGCCACGGAAAAACTGATGAATTAGAAGCAAGAACAGATTCCCGATTGCTTATTTCACAAATTTAGAAGATTCATTTATGCGACATTAAGAGCTTGATAACGTCGCAACATTTGCGACAAAATTAACGGTTTTTTGTCGCATAACCAAATATCAATGCGAAACAGCTTCTAAATCAGAGCTCCTATCCGGTCACCCCAATTTTTTGTGTGCCGGCAGACGAACCGCCATATCCCCGATGACTGATCCGGCAAACATTATGCTTAACATTATTGTTATGCTGATAAACACAATTGTTTTATTAGCTATTAGAAAAGCACGTACACTACTCGACCCGTATTCTCTTTCCTATGCGGAGCGTGGTGTTCACGGACACCCCGTTAAGCCGGCACAGGGCGGACACAGAGGTTTTGTACATTAACGCGATTGACGAAAGAGTGTCACCTGACTTGATTGTGTGGTACTTCGCCTCCGCGGCTTGGGTGTCATTCTCCGCCAAGGTCTGCCGAGGAGGATTTGTCTCGGCCGGAATGCGATGCGTGACATTCTTGACCGCAGACCACGAGCCTGACGAGTACAGAACAAAATTGGCGGTGTCCTTGGGATTGTTCAAGGATCCATCGTTTCCGATGACCATCCAACGCCCGTCTGCCATAAGAAGGATGCGCATGTCGCCTTCCTTCAAACGCAAAGTGTCCTTGACGTCAAGGACCACGTTTTCAGGCATGGCTTCCACAACCTTCTCATCCTTCCGGCTCACAAAATCCGGAAGAATCCTTCTTGCTCCGAGGAATCTGGACGAATAGTATTCCTCGCTTATGTGAGAAATCCGGATCCCTCCTTTCACCGCGGCATGGATGAAAGTGAAATCCCTGCCGGAACTGTCAAGTTCCATGAATATTCCGACGTGGCCTACCCTGCCGGCGTTGCGCCGGGCGGCGAACACAACCAGATCTCCTTTCTGAAAGTCGGACCAGGAGCCGGCCACTTCCCTTCCCTGTTTTGCCTGCCCCGCCGAGGAACGCTCCAGATCGTAGCCGAATTTCTTGTACAGATACTTCGTGAATCCCGTACAGTCGAAGGACTTGGGGCCGTTCCCGCCATAACGGTAGGGTGTGCCTATCATCTTCATTCCTTCCTCCACAAGGATGTCCGCCAGCTTTTCCGTTGAGACTGTGACCGAATCCACAGCCTCAGCCGCGACATTATCGGCATTGGCAGCTACCGGAACCATCATGGAGATTGACAGCAGCACTGCCGATGATGTTATATTTCTCATTTATATTCAATAATATATGCACCTAACACACCGCTATGCCAGACGCGGAAAGTAGACACGGAAAACATGTACCTTAGACATTATCGGCAATGAATATCCTGCCGAGTCCCTCGAAAGAGCCGAGACGGATGATGTTCGGATGCTCGAACTCTTCCGTCATCTCATGCCGCCACAGAATGCGGGAAGGAATATGAATGCCATAGCCTCCGATCTCGATTATCGGCTGTATGTCCGACTTGAACGAGTTGCCGACCATCACCATCTCTTCGGGAGCGACGCCTTCGCTTTGACACAGGTCAAGATATTCCTTTCTGGCTTTATTGGAGACAACTATAACCTTTTGAAAGTATTTGCCCAGCCCGGAGCGTCTTATTTTGTTCTGTTGATCCAGCATGTCGCCTTTTGTCATCAGAATCAATCGGTAACGTCCGGTCTTGTCAAGAGCTTCAAGGGTCGCGGCTACTCCGGGGAACGGTGTCGCCGGCAGACTGAGCAGCGATTTCGCACTTGATAATATTCGGGAAAGCCTCTCGCCCGGCACCTTGAGGTCTGAGACCTTCAATGCGGTCTCCATCATCGAGATGCACACCGCTTTCGCCCCATAGCCCAGAACCGGCATATTCGCTGCTTCCGTCCTGTAGAGCGCCTCCGACAGTTCCTCCTCCGTACCATATTCCTCAAGTTCCTCCGTGAACACTTTCTCAGCCTTTTCGAAGTACGGCTGATTGTCCCACAGAGTGTCGTCCGCATCGAAGACTATAACCTTGACATCTTTCATCATTCCCATAAGATTTGCGGCTTCGAAATTAGTGAAAAGTATTCAAAAATGCGGCATTCTCGTTTTTTATGAAACATGAAAAAGATGAGGCAGGTTATTTTTTGAAGGTTTCTATGTACATTTGCATTCAAATAAGAAACATGAAAACGATGAAGAGGATTCTTACAGTCGCCGCGGTTGTGATGGCGGCGGCTTGCCAGGATGAGGGAAGCTGGACCAGGACGGAACGTGAGCTTATCCGCGGGAAAGGCGAGACGATGCGGGTGCTGACGGTTTATGATGAGGCGGACTCTCTGGTGCTGCGCGGGAAGTGTGATGAAATCAGCCGGCAGGAATTAAAAAGCGATGAATATCAAATTCTTGCCAAGAAGATGGTGGCGACCGTGACCTCACCTGAGGAGGACGGAGTCGGCATAGCCGGACCACAGGTGGGAATCTCCCGGCGCATCGTGGCCGTGCAGCGGTTCGACAAGGAAGGCGAACCTTTCGAGGTCTATCCGAACATCCGGGTCATTTGTCACAGAGGCGTGAAGGAAATCGGACCTGAAGGCTGTCTCAGCATTCCGGGGAAGCGGGGCGATGTGGCGCGCTATCAGGACATTGACATCAGGTACACGTCCGCCAGAACCTTGATCGACACGACCGAAAGCATCAAAGGATTCACGGCCGTGATCTTCCAGCACGAGTGCGACCACCTGGACGGAATCCTCTACACCGACTACCTGGACGACAACAGCTTCTAAGACTGAAATGCCCGTAACGGCTGCAGAACACAAGGTCGGGGAAATAATACTCGTCATCGATGATGATTCTCTTCTGCCGGTCATCCAAGCACGACATCCAGAACCATCATCAGGACGAAGCCGATGGCGAATCCGATGGTGCCGATGTTGGAATGCTGTCCTTCGGAAGCCTCGGGAATCAGTTCCTCCACAACGACATAGAGCATCGCACCGGCGGCGAAGGCCAGGAAATACGGCAGGACAGGAGTCATCAGCGAGGCCAGCAGGATCACCAGCAAAGCCCCGACAGGCTCGACGATGCCGCTCAAGCTTCCTATCAGGAAGGATTTCCGGCGGGTGTTGCCGGCGGCGCGCATCGGCATCGAGATGATCGCACCTTCGGGAATATTCTGAATGGCTATTCCTATCGCGGTGGCCATCGCGGCCGCCGGAGCGATTCCTATGCCGTCCTGCAAGGATCCGGCGATCACCACACCGACCGCCATTCCTTCAGGAATGTTATGGATCGTCACCGCCAAGGCCAGCATCGCGGTCTTTGAGATCCCGGCCCTCAACCCTTCCGGCTTGTCATCGCCGATGTGAAGGTGAGGCGTAAGATAGTCAACAGCCAGCAGGAAGCACATTCCGGTCAGAAAACCGACGGCGGCAGGGATGACACTCCCCGCCCCTTCCGAAACCGACATTTCCATACTTGGGATCAGCAGCGACCAGACCGAGGCCGCCACCATCACTCCGGAAGCGAATCCCAGCAAGGCCTTCCGCACCGGCGCCGGCATCTCCTTTCTCATAAAGAAAACGAACGCCGAACCGATCACCGTTCCCGCAAAGGGTATCAATAAGGTCACCAACATCGCCTTGTCCATGTCCATTCGAATCAATTTTACACGAATGTAGTGATATTTCCCGAAATATGAATTGTTTTATGTCGCGCGGCAAGGTACAACAAGACGGAATCTTTTCTAAATTTGCGCCCGGTTAGTTAGTATTAAAATATGTTAACGGCAGATCAGATCAAGGAACCTGAGATGTCCTTGAGAACGTGGATGGCCCTGGTGGGGCTGACACTGTCATCGTTCATATTCAACACTTCGGAATTCATTCCGATCGCACTGCTGACGGACATCGGCAGGGATTTCGCTCTCACGGAGGCGAAGGCCGGAATGCTGATTTCCGTCTATGCGTGGGTCGTGATGGCGCTTTCCCTGCCTCTTATGCTGATGACCTCCAGGATGGAGATGCGCAGACTGCTGCTCGGCGTCATCGCCGTGTTCACTTCGTTTCAGGTGATGTCCTATCTCTCCACATCCTTCGGGATGCTCATGCTTTCCAGGATCGGAGTGGCGTGCGCCCATTCTATCTTCTGGTCGATCGTGTCGATCATAGCGGTAAGGATTGTCCCCGAGAGTCATAAGCCGACGGCACTGAGCATGATAGTCTCCGGATCGTCAATCGCCATGATCCTCGGACTGCCGCTCGGCCGCGTCATCGGACTGAGCGTCGGCTGGAGGATGACATTCCTGAGCATCGGAGCGGTTGCGCTGGCAGTCTTCCTCTACCTGTCCACGTTGCTGCCGAAGGTTCCCAGCGGAGGCGGGATGACAGCCCATGACCTGCCGGCGATGCTGAGGAACAGGATCCTTGTCGGGATATTCATCACCACCGCCGCCTTCGCCACAGGATATTACACGGCATACAGTTACATCGAGCCGTTCCTCCAGCAGGTCGGAAACATGACCGAGAATCAGATCACCCTGACCTTGATGCTCTTCGGAGCGGCCGGAATCATCGGGAGTCTGCTGTTCTCGAAATATTTCCCGAAATACCGGTTCAGGTTCATCAATGCCGCACTGTTGGGCCTGATAGGAGGAGCGATCCTTCTGCTTCCATCCGCATTCAATGTTTATGTCACCATCGCGGTCTGCGCCATAATAGGCATGTCGGCCACGGCGTTCAATGTGGCGATGCAGTCGGAGATCATCTCGGACACTCCGATTGAGCAAACCTCGGTCGCGATGTCAATCTTTTCGGGAATATTCAATTTCGGCATCGGTACGGGGGCTCTGGCCGGCGGCCTGGTCTGCACTCACCTGTCGATTCCGTTCATCGGGATTGCCGGCGGAACGATTGTGCTGCTGGCGCTGCTCTATTGGCAACTTGTTGTTGTAAAGAGGGCTGCCCGACGGGTTCCGTAGATCTTCTTACAATAATCTGAGGATTTTATTGTAATTTTGCGCCATGACAGAGACGGACAACACGACAGACGTTCTGGAAGTGGCCTCGATTGCCGGACACATCCTGCTGGAG
Source organism: Bacteroidaceae bacterium (assembly GCA_963642565.1). Classification (GTDB taxonomy): domain Bacteria; phylum Bacteroidota; class Bacteroidia; order Bacteroidales; family UBA932; genus Cryptobacteroides. The sequence continues at coordinate 23,803 of CAVIGZ010000013.1, forward strand.
AACGGAGCCGAGATCTCCCGCGTGGAGGACACGATGGAGCGGATCGCATCCCACTACGGGGTCGATTCCGGTCATTTCTTTGTCTTGAGCAACGGCATATTCACAACCGGCTCACTTGGAAAGTACGCCAATGTCGAGTTCATCCCCATCCGCGGCATCCAGCTCTCGAAAGTTGTCTCTGTCAACAGGTTGAGTTATGAGATTGCCGGCGGGAAGCACACTCTGCCGGAAGCGAGGCGAAGACTGGAAGCCATCAAGGACGCTCCCGCCAAACCGGCGTGGGAGCAGATCGCCGGCTCGGCTTTCGGAGCAGCGGGATTCTGCGCCGTGTTCGGAGGCGGATTCATGGACTGTGCCGCCGATCTCGTGATCGGGGCGCTCCTCTACGTCTTCTGTCTCTATGCAAGCCGCTCACTGTCCAAGATAGTCGGAGGCATCTGCAACGCCCTTGTGGCCACGATCCTCTGTCTTGCATCCTACAGATTAGGCTTCGGAGAGAGCCTGAGCAACATCATCATCGGAGCGGTCATGCCGCTCATTCCCGGTGTCCCGTTCGTGAACGGAGTGCGGGATCTTGCCAATTCCGACTACATCGCCGGGCTGACCAGACTCACGGACGCGATGCTCGGATTCATCTGCATCGCTCTCGGCGTGAGCATCAGCTTCATCGCCGACGGATGGATCTTCGGCGGGATGATAAGACTCAGCGGAATGACCGTCAATCCGCAGACCGCCGGGATCCTGTGGCAATGCCTCGCCGCCTTCATCGGTACATTCGCCTTCGCGATTCTGTTCGGAGCGCCGCGCAAGCAGTATGTCACGGCAGGAGTGATCGGAGCCATAGGTTGGGTCATCTATCTGCTGCTCACGCGGTTCTGCTGCTCAGGACCGACCGTGGCCATCATTCTCGCCACTGCAATGGTCTGCATCCTCTCCAGGTTCGCCGCCGTCAAGGACAAATGTCCCAGCACGGTCTATCTCCTTTGCGGAATATTCCCTCTTGTCCCGGGGGCCGGAATCTTCTGGTTCACCTATTACCTCGTCTCCAGCCAGTTCTACCTGTCCGCCACGGCCGGCTTCACAGCCGTCAAGGCGGCGATCGCCATAGTCCTTGGAATAATCGTGGCCATGGAACTGCCGCAGCGGCTCTTTTCCGGGAAGAAACGATAGCCGCCGATGAACATGCCATCAATGCCTTCGTCCGCATTTCCGGACACCAAACCACATTACGAACTTCTGGACGGCCTTCGCGGAGTGGCCGCGATCCTTGTGCTATGGTATCATATTCACGAAGGATTCGCATTCGCCGGTTCCGTGAACGGTGTCGGCGACGGTCTGGTCAAGACTTTCAACCACGGCTATCTGGCGGTCGATTTTTTCTTCATGCTCTCCGGGTTCGTGATCGGTTACGCCTACGATGGCAGATGGAGCAAAGGATTCACGATGAAGGACTTCTTCCGCCGCCGGCTGATCCGTCTGCATCCGATGGTGGTTATGGGAGCGGCGGTCGGAGCGGCCGCCTTCCTGCTTCAAGGCAGCGTCCGATGGGACGGAACCCACATCGCCACATCCGCGGTCATGCTCGCCCTCTTCTCAGTACCGTCTCTCGGCGTCAGGGGCGGAATCTGCGTCAACGGAATCTTCGAGATGCTCTGCGTCATCCTTGTCTTCCCCGCCCTTGTCTGGCTCGGAGCTTCAGGAGGACGGAAAGGGAGCAAAGCCTGCAAGTTGTTGGGCGACATCTCGTTCCCGCTCTACATAGTCCACTACCCGGTGATGTACCTGTTCTATTCCCGGCTGATAAAGACGGAGAAATACTCGTTAAGCGAGACTTGGCCTGTCGCATTGGGGGTCATGGCCGTGTGTCTGGTTCTTGCCTTCCTGTGCCTCAAACTCTACGACGAGCCTGTACGCGGACGGCTGTCCGGGATGAGGAAGCGTTAGTCTTTTTCTCCGCATGGCGGCAGCGCCTTCTTCCTGCGGAAGACGACCCTCTCGCTCATGAAGAAGTTCAGCCCTCCGGACACGCAGAGGGCCAGCAGGTTGCACCACACGACATTCCAACGGAAAATCCTCTGGATCAAGAGCAGGAATGCCATCTTGACCATAAACGCCCCGATGCAGGAAATGTTGTAGCCTCCGAGATGCCTGAAGAACGACCTTCTGCTTCGGCACGAGACCCTGTCTTTCCAGATGAAGAAATACGCCACGGCGAAATTGGTCACGGCCGCGCACTCGAACGAGATCGCCGGCGAGACGATGAACTGGCCGAAATAAGTGCTGAAAACCCACTTGGAGAAAACCCACAGCACAACCGTGTCCACAATCGTCCCCAGAAGGCTCGACACGGAAAACTCAACGAATCTCTTGACTAAATTAAGCCACGGTCTTCTCATTACTTCCTTTCGTTGACAGCGAACTTTTGAAAATCAGTTAATGTCTATACAATCCATATTTGAGAGGGACAAAAATACATAAAAACTTTAATTTTCCTATCAAGATCAACTGGGCTGAACACTCCGGTGCACATAAACACGTTTCACCAAGAAACAGTGAATTTATTAACATAATTTCATACCTTTGTGAAGAGGTGATGAGGTACTCATCCTGATTGAATATGTAACATTGGTAAGGAATCAAAGTTTTATCCCGATATGTTTAGAGAAAGACAACTAGAGGATAATTTCATCAAGAAGTTACAAGACTTAAAATACTCTTATCGCCCGGAGATTTGCGACCGTGAAACGATGGAGCAAAACTTTCGGACAAAGTTTGAGCAGCTGAACAGGGTACACCTTACGGACACCGAATTCGGGCGGCTTCTGGAGGAGATGACGAATGCGGATGTGTTCGCCTCATCAAAACGATTGAGAGAGCGCAACACTTTCATCAGACAAGATGGCACACCTCTTCAATACACTCTTGTGAACATCAAGGATTGGTGCAGGAATGAGTACGAAGTCATCCGTCAATTTCGCATGAACACCCGCAACAGTTTTCAACGCTACGATGTGATCATCCTGATCAATGGCTTGCCAATCGTTCAAATCGAGCTTAAAACGTTGGACGTAAGCCCTCGGCGGGCAATGCAGCAGATTGTGGATTACAAGAATGACATGGGCAATGGCTACATGAATTCGTTGCTGTGTTTCATGCAATTGTTCATTGTAAGCAATCAAAGCAGGACATACTATTTCACAAATAACAACAATCAGCATTTCAACTTCAACGCCGAGGAACAGTTCCTGCCTGTGTATCAGTGGGCAGACAAGGACAACAACAAAATTTCCGATCTGGATGACTTCTCCAATGAGGTCTTGGCAAAATGCAGACTTGGGAGGATGATCAGCCAATATATGGTTCTGGTCGCAAGTGAACAAAAGCTGCTCATAATGCGTCCGTACCAGATTTATGCTGTCAATGCCATCATAGACTGCATAAACGAGAATCGCGGCAATGGTTACATCTGGCACACAACGGGCAGCGGCAAGACTCTGACATCATTCAAGACGGCGACTCTTCTCAAGGACAATCCGGAAATTGAGAAGTGTATGTTTGTTGTGGACCGAAAGGATCTGGACAAACAAACCCGCGAGGAATTCAACAAATTTCAGGATGGCTGTGTGGAAGAGAACACCAACACGGAAAGTCTTGTGAGAAGAATGTTGTCGGAGGACTACGCCGACAAGATCATCGTCACCACGATCCAGAAACTCGGTATCGCATTGGATCCGAACAACAGGAATAGCTATCAAGAGCGTTTGTTGCCTTTGAAGGACAAGCGGATTGTATTTATATTCGATGAATGTCATCGCTCGCAGTTTGGAGAAAACCATAAGGCAATCAAGGAGTTCTTCCCGAAAGCTCAGCTTTTCGGGTTTACCGGAACACCTATTTTTGATGAGAATGCGACTTATGTTCAAGCAACAGGAGAGCAGGCACAGTATAAAACCACCAAGGATGTTTTCCAAAAGGAATTACACGCATACACCATTACAAATGCAATAGAAGACCGGAATGTACTTCGTTTTCACATCGACTATTTCAAGCCGGATGGCAACATTGCTTTCAATAACGAAAACACCCGCAAGCGTGCTGTAGTTGAGGCAATCATCAAAAAGCACCGCTCAGCGACAAGCGATTGCCGGTTCAACGCTATATTCGCAACAGCATCCATCAACGATGCCATTGAGTATTATCACTTGTTGAGAGCCGCACAAGGTACGTATTTAAGGGATAATGAAGAGGCTGAACCTCTGAACATAGCCTGTGTCTTTTCACCTCCGGCCGAGGGCAACAAGGACATCATGCAGATTCAGGAAGACTTGAATCAGGAACGTATGGACAATGAGGTGGATCCTGACAAGAAGAAGGAAGCGCTGAAGTCGATCATTGATCAATATAACGAGCAATATGGCACGAATCATAGCGTGAATGAATTCGATGCGTACTATCAGGATGTCCAGCAGCGCATCAAAAACCAGAAATATAGCAACAAGGATTATGCTCACAGGAATAAGATTGACATTGTCATTGTAGTGGACATGTTGCTGACAGGTTTTGACTCCAAGTACCTGAACACATTGTATGTGGACAAGAATCTGAAATACCATGGTCTGATTCAGGCTTTTTCGCGCACAAACCGCATCTTGAATGACACCAAGCCGTATGGCAACATATTGGATTTCAGAGGACAGCGGAATGCCGTCGATTCTGCCATCGCTCTATTTTCGGGTGAGAAGTCCGCTGACAGGGCACGACAGATATGGCTTGTCGAGCCTATGGAAAGCATAAACAAGAAATATAAAGAAGCAGTTGTGAGTCTGCGGCAGTTCATGAGGTCTCACGGTCTTGAGTTCAAGGCTTCAGAAGTAGCTAATCTGAAAGGGGATGACGCCAAGGCCGGCTTTGTGAACTATTTTAAGGAGGTGCAACGGTACAAGACTCAATTGGATCAATATACCGATGCCATCGGCGCAAACGAAGATGACGCAAGGATATTTTCAGACCCACAGGCCGGCTATGGTTTTACTGATGATGACCTCAGAGCATTCAGAGGCGCATATCTGGATTTGGCATGCAGTTTAAAGAAAAGAAGAGAAACAAGATCGAACTCTGTCTCTCCTGAAGTGGAGGATCTTGACTTTGAGTTCGTACTCTTCGCTTCTTCATTGATAGATTATGACTACATAATGGCGTTGATCGCACGATATGCCGGAACTCCGTTAAAAACGAAGATGACCAAGGAACAACTCATCAGTTTGGTAAGTTCAAGTTCAAATCTTCTTGATGAGAGGGAGGATATCATCGCTTACATCGACAGTCTCGACGGTGTCAGCGGAAAGACAGAGCAAGAGATAAAGGATGGCTATGAATTATTCAAGGAAAAGAAATTCTCCGAAGAAATAATAGCTATTGCTGACAAGCATGGATTGAGTGCGGCCTCATTGCAAAACTTTGTGGACGGAATTATGGAGCGTAGGATTTTCGATGGAGAGAAACTCAGCGAACTCGTCGAGCCTTTGGGCTTGGGATGGAAAGGCCGGACGGGAAAGGAGGCCGCGATAATGTCGGATTTGATTCCTCTGCTGAAGCACGTCACCGGAGGTCAGAGGATTTCCGGACTCTCCGCATACGAGAAGAACTGATCCGTAACGAAGATTCGAAATGGCAGACAACGAGAGATATACACCTTCGCTCCGCTTCCCGGAGTTTCTGAATGACGGGGAGTGGGCGACGGCTACAATGGAGAGCATTTTTGAAATCAAAAATGGCTACACTCCATCCAAGTCTAATCCCGATTTTTGGACTGATGGCACTATTCCTTGGTTTAGGATGGAAGACATCAGAAAGAGCGGGCATATTCTCTCGGATTCCATTCAGCATATAACTCCAAGCGCTGTTAAAAGCGCTGGATTATTTCCGGCATATTCTATTATAGTCGCCACTACCGCGACCATCGGCGAGCATGCGCTGATAATTGTTGATTCGCTTGCGAATCAACAATTTACGTTTTTAACAAAACGTAAATCGTTTAATAATAGAATAGACATGTTGTATTTTCATTACTTCATGTTCATTATTGACGAGTGGTGCAAGCAAAACACTAATGCCGGCGGATTATTGTCCGTTAATATGGAAGCATTCAAAAAACTGACGATCCCATATCCGGCATCGCTGTCCGAACAGCGCAAAATCGCGGAGTGCTTCTCATCTATAGATCAACAGATAGCAGCGACAAAACGCAAACTGGAACAACTGAAAGTACATAAACGTGGCTTGATGCAGCGTCTCTTCCCTGCGAAGGGGAAAACCGTTCCAGAACTCCGTTTCCCGGAGTTTCTGAACGACGGGGAGTGGAATAACAAGAAACTGGGTGACTGTTTATTGCAATCTCCTGATTATGGATTAAATGCTCCGGCAGTTCCTTATAATCCTCTGTTAAACACCTATTTGAGAATAACGGATATCTCAGAAAACGGACGTTTTATAAATGAGACAAAAGTTTCTGTTGATGCTATATTAACGGATGAAAATTCATTGCATGATGGTGACATCGTTTTGGCGAGGACAGGCGCAAGTGTTGGAAAATCATATAAATACCGAAAAGAGGATGGAATTCTAATATTTGCTGGTTTTCTAATTAGGATAAAACCAAATACTACAAAATATAATTCTGAATTCATTTTTCAATATCTACAGACGGACATCTATAGAAACTGGGTTAATATAACATCGGCGCGAAGTGGTCAACCGGGCATTAATAGCAATGAGTATTCTTCGTTATTAATTCCATTTCCGCCTCTTAACGAACAGCAAAAGATTGCAGACTGTTTGCAATCAGTAGATAATGTAATTAAATCATACGAAGACAAAATAACAGCATTGGAGCTTCATAAGAAAGGCTTAATGCAACAACTTTTTCCTAAATTACAAAAATTATGACAAAACAAATTGAGACGAAGACCTTCCCTGACATAGAAGGCATCGTAAGTTATCTCCGATCATCGGGAAAGAAGTATAACATTATCTTCGCGCATAACGGAGTCGGAAAGACCCGTCTTTCCATGTCGTTCAAAGACCGTCCCAAGGCCGCTACAGGGGAAGGAGACACGCTGTATTTCAATGCCTACACGGAAGATTTGTTCACTTGGGACAATGATTTGGACAACGACAGGGACAGATACCTTGTCATAAATGATTCATCTCATTTCTTTGATGGTCTGGAAGGTGCCGACATTGACAATAAAATCCGCCCATTCTTGCACAGGTATGTGGATTTTGATTTCAAAATCCTTCCGAAAGATGAAGAACACACAAGGCAAAGAATTTCGTTCGCAAGAACGGAAAAGGCAGATGAGACAGCGGGAAATAGAAAGGTTGTTGAAAATATAAAGATATCACGTGGCGAAGAGACTCTTTTTATCTGGTGCTTCTTTCTTGCAATCGCACAGATGGCCATAGATGGTAACGAGCGATACAGCTGGGTGAAATACATATACATAGACGATCCCGTGTCTTCATTGGATGACAACTACGCCATAGCCATCGGTGCACATCTGTCTCAAATAATCAAAAGAGAAGACAACCACATCGGTACAATCATATCCACTCATCACGGATTGTTTTATAACGTCATGTGCAACGAGTTGGGATCGGCTGACGCCTATTTCATGAAAAAACTCGTCACCGGTGAAGGGTATTCGTTGATCAGTATGAGGGACACGCCTTTCTTTCACCATGTTGTAATGGCGCAGACTCTTCATAAGGCGGCGGAGACTGGGGCTCTATACACATATCATTTTAACATCTTGAGAAATCTGATGGAAAAGACGGCCGCTTTCTATGGATTCAGTGATTTTAGAGTATGCCTTTCTCCTGAAAAAGATGATACGGATGGTGTCATCTATGACAGAATGGTCAACATCATGAGTCACGGCAACTATTCGATATTTGATCCGACGGAAATGCAGGAGGAAAACAAGGTGTATTTCTCAAAACTGGTTCGCAGGTTCCTGGACACATATAAATTCAATCAGAAGTTATTCAACGAATTAGACAAGGGAGAGGATTATGGCAACAAATAATCAGCAGAAACTGGGCAAGACCCTGTGGGACATTGCAAACAATCTGAGAGGGGCGATGATGGCGGATGACTTCCGGGACTATATGCTCTCATTCCTCTTCTGGAAATACTTGTCGGAGAACTATCTCAAGGCTGCGAAAAAAGAACTGGGCTCAGACTATCCTGATAATGCCCCCGAGGAAGTCATGAAGCGGCTTGGGGCAAAGACTTATCTGCAAGTGTGGTATCATGACAACGTGGGCGACATTGAACTGTTCGAAGAGCAGATGAGGCGCAAGATACACTATGTCATCAAGCCGGAATACCTGTGGGACAATATAGTGGATCTGGCAAAAACCGACAGCACCGAACTTCTCAACACCATAGAGAAAGGATTCAAGTACATCGAGGAAGAGTCCTTTGAGAGTTCCCTGAAGGGGCTGTTCTCGGAAATCAATCTTAATTCGGAGAAGTTGGGCCGGGGATATGCAGAGAGAAACACCCTTCTGTGCAAGGTCATCAGAACCATATCCAACGGCCTCGCGGATTTGTCCGCCGAGAATGATGACTTGGGGGATGCCTATGAGTATCTCATTGGTCAGTTCGCCGCCGGTTCGGGGCAGAAAGCCGGAGAATTCTACACTCCGCAGATGGTATCGACGATATTGTCAAAGATTGTGACCTTGGACTGCCAAGAGCCCAAGACCGGCAAAAAAAAAATTGACAAGGTTCTTGACTTTGCGTGCGGTTCCGGCTCGTTGCTGCTAAATGTCCGCAGGGAAATGGGGGAAAAGGGCATAGGGAAGATATACGGTCAGGAGAAGAACATAACGACCTACAATCTTGCCAGAATGAATATGCTCCTTCACGGAGTCAAGGACAGCGAATTCGAGATTCATCACGGTGACACGCTGGTCAATGACTGGGATATTCTTAACGAGGAGAATCCTGCCAAGAAAATGACGTTTGACGCGATTGTCGCCAACCCTCCGTTCAGCCTGCGTTGGGATCCAAAAGAGGAGACAGCCAAGGATTTTCGTTTCAGCGGCTTCGGTGTCGCTCCGAAATCGGCCGCTGATTTCGCGTTCCTGCTTCACGGTCTGCATTTCCTGAGCGACAATGGAACAATGGCAATCATTCTGCCGCACGGCGTGCTGTTCCGCGGAGGCAAGGAAGAAGTCATCCGAAAGGAACTCATAAAAAAAGACTGCATTGATGCTATCATTGGCTTGCCCGCAAACCTGTTCTATTCTACAGGGATCCCAGTGTGTGTCATCGTGCTGAAAAAATGTCGCAAGAATGACAAGATTCTGTTCATCAATGCCAGTTCAGAAGAGCATTACGAAAAGGGGAAACGCCAGAACTTCCTAAGGGAGAAAGATATTGACGACATAATTGAAGCATATAAGAACAGGGAGCCAATCAGCAGATACGCTCGTGAAGTTCCTTTAAGTGAGATCAAGGATAACGGCTATAACCTTAATATTTCCAGATATGTTAACTTGTCGAAAGATGAAGATATAATTGATCTTGGTAAGATTAATGAGAGATTGATCGAGATAGAAAAGGAAATCATAAAGGCAAGGGACGAGCATAACAAGTACCTTGAGGAATTAGGATTGCCTAAATTACTGTAACTCGGTTGGAATTATCTCAAAACCATGATTATGGAAAAGAACGAACTTACACGAAGAATGAACGGATGGCTGGCGCTCAGTCCGCTGGCGGTGTTTCTGGTGACTTATCTGGTGTCGTCGCTGGTGGCGCATGACTTTTACAAGGTGCCTGTGGCGTCGGCGTTTCTGATAGCGTCCATCTATGCGATGCTGATCACGAAAGGACCGGTGGCGAAGAGGATTGACATCTTCTCCGGCGGAGCGGGCAACAAGAACGTCCTGCTGATGATCTGGATTTTCGTGATGGCCGGAGCGTTCGCGACGACGGCGAAGACCATCGGCAGCGTCGAGGCCACTGTCAATCTGACGCTTACCGTGCTTCCCGGCAAACTGATCCTTGCAGGGCTGTTCCTCGCCTCATGCTTCATCTCGATGGCGATAGGCACGAGTGTCGGGACAGTCGTCGCCCTTGTGCCTATCGCCTCCGGGATCGCCGGCCAGGCGGGAATATCCCTGCCGCTTGTCACAGGCCTGATTGTCGGAGGGGCATTCTTCGGAGACAATCTCTCCTTCATCTCAGACACCACGATAGCGTCCACCACATCGCAGGGCTGCTCGATGTCAGACAAGTTCAAGGCCAACGTCTGGATCTGCGCCCCGGCGGCCCTGATCGTCACGGCCATCTACGTTGTCATCGGACTCAACCACGGAGCCGCACCGCAGATCGGTGAGATTGAATATGTCAAGCTCATCCCCTATCTGTCGGTCATCGTTCTGGCCCTGTGCGGCATGAATGTCCTGCTCGTGCTCGGGATAGGCCTTCTGCTCTGCGCGGTCATCGGTTTCATGCACGGAATGACGTGGCTCGGATTCTTGGGAAGTGTGGGAGACGGAATCTCCGGAATGGGCGAACTGATCATCGTGACTATGCTCTCCGGAGGAATGCTGGAACTGATCCGGCACAACGGAGGCATAGACTTCATCATCAAAGGCTTGACCAAAGGAATCAAGGGAAAGCGTGGAGCCGAGTTCAGCATCGCCGGACTGGTCGGCCTGTCGAATTTCTGCACGGCCAACAACACGATTGCCATCCTGACCACAGGAGACATAGCCCGCGACATCACCGGAAAGTTCGGCCTTGACCCCCGGAAATCGGCCAGCCTTCTGGACACGTTCTCCTGCGTAGTGCAGGGCATAATCCCCTACGGGGCGCAACTTCTTATGGCCTCGGGATTCGCAGGGATCTCAGCAGCAGCGATAATCCCCTGCCTCTACTACCCTTTCGTGCTGTGCGCCGTGTCATGCGTCTCAATCATATTCAGACTCCCTAAACGCTACTCATAATGGACAGGACGGCAAAGGTGACCTTCGTGACTCTGGTAGGTTCCGTCATCAACATCCTCCTGACGGTCTTCAAGATCATCGCAGGAGTACTCGGTCGCTCCACGGCGATGATAGCGGACGGAATTCATTCCCTGTCAGACCTGCTGAGCGACATCGTGGTGCTTGTCTTCGTCAGGATCTCCGCCAAGGGTAGGGACAGGGATGAAGGAATATATGAGAAAATCACTACCTTTGCCCGTACTGTAGCATTGTTGCCAATCTTACTGCACTGCACTTCATCTTGCCAAAATCACTGCACTTCTTTTTGCCGATAACACGCTCGCTAAAATTACGCTTGTTTTTTAGAAGCTGTTTTGATTTGTTTGTTTGAAGGGTAAGAGCAAGCTCTTT
>CAVIGZ010000014.1:0-32760 GCA_963642565.1 Bacteroidaceae bacterium
CAAAGGTATCGGTTGATGGGACACCTTAAAAGACGTACTTCATCGAAGGCTTACACGGCAACATATTCATGTGCTAATTGGCAGGACATTGTTCTACTGGCAATCAGGCTGAAAGCATTTTGTAAATTGCCTTAAATGCGGCTGAATTGTCAAGCCCGAAAAGTGCCAGAGCTGTGGGCGATGCTGTCGAACTGCCTACCCGAATATGTCGTGGAGTTCCTTGTTGCTGAGTTTGCCGATCCAGCTTTCGCCGGTGGAGACGGTCATCTCGGCAAGGTGTTTCTTGCGCTGGATCATCGCATCGATCTTCTCCTCGAAAGTATCCTTGGTGATGAAACGGTGGACCATCACATTCCTGTTCTGACCGATACGGTAGGCACGGTCGGTGGCCTGAGCCTCCACGGCAGGGTTCCACCAAAGGTCGAAATGAATCACGTGGGAGGCGGCTGTCAGGTTCAGACCGGTCCCGGCGGCCTTCAATGACAGAATGAATATCTTGCCCTCCTTTCCGTTCTGGAAACGGGACACCATCTCGTTGCGCAGCTTGACCGAGCAACCACCGTGATAGAACATCGGAGCCTTGCCAATGCGGTCGGCGACAAACTTCACGAGCATCTCGCCCATCTCCTTGAACTGGGTGAAGACCAGCACCTTCTCCCCTGCGTCCACGATTCCGTCCAGTCGGTCGAGCAGCATCTCCACCTTGCCGGAAAGCGACGGGGACATATTCCCGTTCTTCAGGTACTGCGCCGGATGGTTGCAGATTTGCTTCAAAGCCAGAATCATCTGGAGGATAAGGCCTTGCCTTTCAAACAACGCCGCGCTGTCGGAAGTGTCCTTGCCCTTGATCTCAGCCATGGCGGCATCCAGAGTCTTGTGGTACAGAGCAGCCTGCTCAGGAGACAATGCGGAATATTCATTGATCTCGACCTTGTCCGGGAGGTCACTGATGACGGTCTTGTCGGTCTTCATCCTTCGCATCATAAACGGTGAGGTCACCTTGCGGAATCTCGCGGCGCACTCCTCGTCATTGTACAGCTGAATCGGGTTGGCATATTCGCTCTTGAAGGATTTGAGGTTGCCGAGGTAACCGCTGTTGGCATAGTCCATTATGCTCCAGAACTCGGTCAGGCGGTTCTCGACAGGGGTGCCGCTGAGCGCGATTTTCGTGTCGGCCGGCACGGAACGTACCGCCTTGCTCTGGATCGCCGCCGGATTCTTGATGTTCTGCGCTTCGTCGATCACCATCACGCTCCACTTGACTTTTGTGAATATCTTCAAATCGGACCGGAGTACCCCGTAGGTCGTGAGCAGTATGTCCACACGACGCTCAGGGCCTTGCCTGCCAGTGCCGTGATAGATGAACGAGGTCAGTTCCGGCGCGAACCGTGAAATCTCCGTCTGCCAGTTGGAGAGGAGTCCCGTCGGCACGACCACAAGAGCAGGCTTCTCCCTCAGCACACCCTCGTCCTTCATCTTTTGCAGCAAAGTGATGGTCTGAAGCGTCTTGCCAAGCCCCATATCATCCGCCAGGATGGAACCGAACCCAACCCGCAGGTTTCTGTAAAGCCATGAATACCCCCGTTTCTGATAAGGTCGCAACTCGGCCTTGACACCGTCAGGCACAGGAATTTCCTCTTCTTTGGTAAACCTCTCGACAAGTTCCTTGGCCTCATCTGAAAGGACGATCGGAGCGGAATCATATTCACCGAGTATGGCAGCCTGAAGCATCTCTCCCGGACTGACGTTCCCCATTCCGGCGATGGCCTTGTTGACCTTTTCCAAATCCTCAGGAGAAGTGTAGATGTACTGTCCTTTGAATTTCAGCAGCTTGCCAGCCTGACCGAGAAGCCTGTGAAAGTCCTCCGCCGAGACCACCTCATCGCCCAAAGCCACTTCCCACTCGAACTCAAACAGATCGGCGAGGCGAAAGCAGGCCGGAGAACTTTCCGCCTTTTTCTTCAGTTTAAGAGTTGGTTTCGGCCGAATCAGATTTTCCAGCGACTTAGGGAGGAACACTTTGACACCCAGCAGTTTGATCGCAGGAATAATCCTCATTAAAAGTGGCACGAACTCATCCAATGAATATCTCAGCGCCGATTTCGCCTTACGTGCGATATAACGCCCAACCTCGGGAATGATGACCGAGAGATCCGTGAACGCTTTCAGAACCGCAAGCCGTGTCTGAGCGAACTCCTCCTTGGTCAGGACATCAGACAAGGAGGTTATCCATTTCTCCGGAGACTCGGCATCCTCGACCCCGAGATTCACATAGAACATCCCGTCCACATTCTCATCAACCGTCAGCACCGGGGTGAAACGGGACTGGCGTATTGAATATGATGACAACCAAGCGGAGACGCTTCCTGGAATCTCCCGCTCGCCAGGTTGATCAAAGGCGTAACGCTCATTGTCAAAGAATATTCCCGTGAGTGGTCTGTGTGCCGCAAGGCTGAGTTCCGGCACAAGTTTCCCCAAAAGGTACGAGACCAATGTTTCGGCCTTGTTCCTAACGTATTTGCCGGACTTCCCGACCTTGAACCGAATCATCGTGTCCGGGATGATGGCATCCAAAGATTCCAGCAGATAAGTAACCTCCGGATCCACAATGCAAGGAATCCATCTGACGGCATAATTTCCATCGGCCAACCGGACAATCTGCGGAGCGATGTCTCCGTTCGCCATCAGGTGCATAGAAGCCAAAAAACCCTGATGCAAGGCGGCCACGCTCGGGGAATAGTCCGGGATGAAATCCGGATTGATTCCGGCGATCTCCCGCAGGACAGCATTCTCATCGACTTCGGCAAACTCCTTTCCGTCAGGCGAATAGGCCATATTCCAATTCAACAGCAGATCGGATTCCAGCGACACGGCAGAATCCCCCGACAGAGCATATTCATTATATTCATTGGAAAGCATCTGAGACGGGAAAAGCCTTTCCGCCGTGAGTTTTCCCTCGAAGAATTTTAGCGCGTTGCCACGGATTTTCCGCATCTGCGATGAATATTGCTCCTTGAAGTCGCCGTTCAGATCGAATGTCGGGTCTGGCGGAAGCAGCATCAGGAGGACATCCAGCCTGTCCGACAGATGCGAGAAGTTAACCCTATGAAATTCAGGAGCAACCTTGCTTACCTCCTTGGCTGATTTCCGGAATTCAATAACATCTTTGATTGACGGCACCGCGGCGACATTCGCAGCCTCGTCCACCGTCACCCCACGTTTCTTTAACTCCTCAAGCAAATCCACGTTGTGGATTGTGAAAACAAGAAAAGGGTTGTTGTCGATCTCACGGCTCAGCATATATATGACCGCCGCCAGATGCTTGCACGGCACAGCCCAGTCCGGACAGCTGCACTGCATCTTGAAGTCAGTCCATTTTTCCGGGAATATCCTGAGTCCGCACTCCGAAGCGATGTCCATAACCGCCGGATCCAGCTCGTGTTTAAGCAGTTTCGAGACTATATCCGGCCTCTCCATAATCCCCTGAAGGAGTTTCTCCACATCCTCCGGGAAAAACGGCGGCACAATAATGGTGACTGAATATGGACGTGGCCGTCTTCCTTCCACCTTCGCGCTGATAACGTTCCCTTTGACCTTGATCTCCCGCACCGCCCCCCCCGTGCGTACGTCGCCCCGCGCGGAATCCTGTTCTCATAGTCGATGTGAGTCAACGACAGCAGCCACCTGCTCCCCCACCACGTGTTTCCGAAACCCTTTGCCATAATTCAAATGTTAATATATTATCTAATTGCCGTCCAATTCCTCACAGAAATCACCTCTATGGTGTATCCATCTTTTTCAAAAATTTCATCCTGTCCCCAAGTTATTATCAGAAGTTTGCCGGCCTTCAGTTCGCCTGCACATTCAATCAGAGAATCCATCTCTCTCTTGCGGGTTTTCGGGGAACTCATGTCATAGCACACTTGTATAAGTTGCTGGATTGTCACACCCTTTCTACAGACAAAATCCACCTCTTTGTCATTGCGCGATCTATAATAGAAGAGTTCGTGCATTTTCAGATTGTATCCTTTTTTCAGCAATTCAAGAAACACCATATTCTCAAGAAGCCTTCCAAGGTTGGATGATAATTCAAAAGCACGCGCAAGAATATAACCGTTGTCAACCACATAACATTTTCTGTCCGCCTTGTTCATCAATTTCATTTTATTGTTGAACCTCGGAAGGTACTGGAAAAGGTATGTATTCTGAAGATACCGGCAATATTTCTGAACCGTTGTCACGCTTCCCATATTCAAATCTTCCGTCAGGGATGTGACACTGAACGTGTTCGTGAAATTTGAAAGCAGCCAGTCAGCGACATTGTAAAGTTCGTCAACCTTCCTCACCTTGTATCTTTTCACAATGTCTTTGACAATGGTTGAGTCATAAAGGCTGGAGATGTACCCTTCACAGACTTGAGGTGTCAAGGCAATCTCAGGATAACCGCCATATTTCAGAAAATTATCATACAGGACATTCTCCGGGACCGCATTCTGTTCACTTCTCTGTCTGTACGATTTGTACTCTTCCGCAGAGAATGGATACAATCGGATTTCCAGATACCGCCCGGACAGGATCGCTGCGATGTCATCAGACAGCATATTCGCATTCGACCCTGTGATTATCAGATTCGTACCTCTTCTATACAATTTCTCCACCCAAATGCTCCAGCCAGTCAGATTCTGGACTTCGTCCAAAAGTAAAAATTTATAGCCGCTGTACACTTCGTCCAACAAATCTTCCACTTTGGATTCATTAAAGCCGTCAAGAAGAGCGGAATCGTCAAAATTAAGGTATGCGAAATTCTGCCCTCTAAGCATCTGAAGTGCCAAGGATGACTTCCCGGCCCGGCGCGGACCTGTGATGAGCTTGATCATCTTGCTGTCGCGGTAGAGAACCTCTGTTTGCTGTGCGATTCTCTCCTGATAATCGTAGGCAAGCAGCCGATCCCTTTCCATTTTTTGTTTAATAACAGCCTCTTTCATTCAATAAATCATTCATAATGGACAAAAATAGCATTTTTTATCCATTACACAAACAATTTTGGACAAAACAACATCAGTTTGACACCTAATAAATTCCATTGTATCAGATACTCTCCAAACGGAAAGCCTTCAGAGGCATCCCCTTGACCACCACGCTTTGATTATACTCTGTTATACCTGTTACCAGCCTTATACCTTTTATTTCCTATCTGCTAAAAGTACAAGTCTTCTATACTCTCTCCCGACCCATCAGATTGAGACCTGACATTTTCCATATCATCATATTGACTCCAAGTATCTTGACGCATAATGTATTTAGTGTTAACTTTTCTCAGAAATTCATCCACGTCCTCACAGCCACCCGGGAAGATGGTCTGCCATGAGTCTCCTAAATAGTGTTTAAGATTATTGATAATTATAAGAAGGCCATTATTTGCATTTTTAAGATTCTTCTTCGAATTAGACGCCACAACACTAAGGATATTCTTGATCTTTTGATCCTTGGATTTGAGCGTCTCCTTCAAATCGTTGTTCTCACTTTCGAGAACAGAGATCTGACGCTTAAGATCACGGATTATTACGGCACGTCCTTTGTCAAGACGGCTTGCCAAAACTTCACGAAGCACCTTCCCATAAAGAGCGTCATATATAACATCAAGTACTTCCTCCTGCTCTTCGAGCGAACCGAGGTTATTAAACGCGACAAGAATGTCGTACACGGCTTTATCGCAAACTTGCATCTCTTTCATATCTGATGAAACAATTTCTAATAATTAAGTCCGAAGTGCCAAAGCGGAATAACGTTGCCGTGGGCATATTCAATGTCGTCTTTCACGACTATGCCACCAGTTATTTCCTCTATCTGTTTTTGCCCCTTTTTTCGGCCGCCGATCTCAAAGGTGTTTTTACCAATCACAAAATCCGATTCCTTTGACGAGATGACACCGTTGCGGACCTTCGTCTGATTATAGAAAAAGGTCTCCCGGACATTGCCGATGTCAACAGATCTTCCCGACAGCGCATACATCAGGTTCGGATTGTCAATGTAAACTTTCTCAACCTTTCCCAATCCACGTAGTCCCCCGGTGTCATCCCGCAGCTGGCCGATAAGACCTGTCTTTTCCAGATATGTAAGATATTCAGGAACATTGTTCTTGCTCACCCCTATCTCAACTGCCAGTTTTTCCATACTCGGCTTGTAAGGTGCCAGCGAAGCTATAATGGCAAGCATCTTCTTCAACTTGCGGGCGGTGGAAGCCTTCAGGTTGGCGTGTTGAGCGATGTCCGACTCAATCGTCCGCGACACAACCTGCTGCAGACGCATCTCAAAGCCAATCTCTCCCGAAAAAGGATAGTATCCCTTCCTCAAATATTCACGGAAATATGGCAACGGATGCTCGATGCCCGGAATTTCTCCCTTTCCCGCAAGAATCTCTTCCAATGAATATGTCGGTGAGTCAATTTTGTGGAAGAGTTTCAGATACTCTCTGAATGAGAGTCCGCTCATCGGATAGACAAGCGCGCGGCGGCTTAGATCAGCGGCACCGTCCTCTATGTCCAAAATAGAAGAACCGGTGAACACTACGTGCAAATCCGAATGAACATCATAAATCTGTTTCAGTTCCCGTGACCAATCACTATACTTATGAACCTCATCAATGAACAGATGCGTTCCCCCATCCTTGACAAACTCATCCGCCAGATCGGATAGCCTATGGTCAGTGAAATACGTGTGGTCAGCCGAGACATAAAGGAATCGTCCCTTATCCTGATTTCCAAGAATATACTGCCTTATCATCGTGGACTTTCCGATCCCTCTCGCCCCGGTGATCCCGACAAGTCTCGCCTCCCAAGGAATGTCCTGATAAAGATACCGATGAAACTCCGTTGGAGTTTTCCGCAGCATCTCCATCATATACTCATTAAGTTGTGTGTCGATCATAACTACATGAATTTGTTTCGCTTCCGCACAAAGATAATAAATTTTCCCTCATTGAGGGAAGAAAATACTGAAAAAATTCTCTCATTGAGGGAATATATCCGCTTCGACTTCTCAAGAAAAAGATTGACATTTATTGACTATTTATTTATATTTGCATTGCGTAAAAATTCACAACATACTGCGTAAAATGTAGAGCGATGTATAAAAAAGCAGAATATCAAATAGTTAAGAGCCGTCTTGAAGAGCCGCGAAAGTTCATCCAAGTCGTGATGGGTGCACGTCAGATAGGAAAATCAACAGTTGTGAAGCAGGTGCTGAAAGACATGGACTCTCCATACCAGTTTTATTCGGCCGACAATGTGCCGGCCTCAAACACGGCCTGGATCTCAGACTGTTGGGAGGCGGTTCGCAGCCTAAAAAGGAACAACAACTGGGGATGTGCTATCCTTGTAATCGACGAGATCCAGAAGATTTCGAACTGGAGCGAGGCTGTAAAAAAGGAATGGGACGATGACTCGTTCAATGACAGGAACATAAAGGTGTTGCTTCTTGGAAGCAGCCGTGTAATGCTCGAGAAAGGCCTTTCCGAGTCATTGGCAGGACGCTTTGAGGAGATAAGGATGAGCCATTGGAGCTATGCCGAGATGAGGGACTGCTTCGGATGGTCTCTTGACCAGTATATGTTCTATGGTGGATATCCGGGTGCAGCGTCTCTGATAAATGACGAGGACCGTTTCCAGCAGTATATTCAGTCGGCCATCATAGACGCCACAATAAACAAAGACATCCTTATGGACACGCCCATCGGAAAACCGGCTCTCCTGCGTCAGACGTTTGAACTTGGGGCGGCATATTCCGGAGAGCTTCTGTCATTGAACAAGATGCTCGGCTCGTTGCAGGATGCAGGAAACACCTCGACCCTTTCCGGCTATCTGAATCTTCTGGCAGAAAGCGGTCTGCTGTGCGGTCTTCAGAAATACAGCTTTGACATGGCCAGGCGAAAGGCCAGCATACCGAAACTTCAGGTCTATAACAATGCATTGAAGATGGTTTACAGTCCAATGCCATTTAATCAGGCCATCCTTGACCGCAGAACATGGGGACGCACATTCGAGTCCGGAATCGGCGCATATCTCGTCAGCCAGGCATTTGTCCGCCGCTTCGATGTCTTCTATTGGCGCGAGCGCAATGACGAGGTGGACTTCATCCTTCGCAAGAAGAACTCATTGGTGGCGATAGAGGTCAAGGGCAATGCGGAGAAACGGACAGAAGGGCTGGATAAGTTCCGCGGACTCTTCAACCCGACATCATCATTCATTGTCGGGGACGGTGGTGTCAAGGCTGAAGAATTCATGACAATGGACTTGATGAAGTTATTTTGACCGAAAACCGGCGATAATATGTAAATAGGGCGACTGAAAAGTCTCAGTCGTCCTCTTTTTGCCTACATTTCTCCTGATGGAAGTTTCTTTCATGCCTTTATGGTAAGGCCTTACGCCAGACGGGCGGTGACGTAGGCGATGCGGGCGAGGGTTTCTTTCTTGCCGATGCGGACGATTATGTCGGCGATCCCAAGGCCGCTGGCGGCTCCGGCGAGGGCCAGACGGGTGGCGTTCATCACCTTGCCCATCGGCCATTCGTTACCGCGGATGTAATCCTCAAGGGCCTTTTCAAAGGCAGGAACAGTCCATTCGCCGGCATATTCATCGACAAAGGAAGCCACTTTGGCGACATATTCAGCGTTCTCGGGCTTCCAGAACTTGTCAACGTCTTTGGCGAGGAAAGGGGCTGTGGCGGCATCGTCGTAAACCTTGGCGCGAGGGTCAGCCTGACGGCGCGGGTCGTCGCTCTGCGGCTCCACGGCGGCTCCGGCCTTGATTCCGAACTTCTCGAAATCCTGCGGGGAAACGAAAAGGTAGGAGGCTATCGTCCAGAAATCCTTCACGAAAGTGGCTCTCTCCTTGATGAACGAAACCACATTCTGAACGTAACCTTTTGTGAATATGTGATTGTCCGGATCGGTGCCCAATTCGTTGACCTCCGCATCGGCGGCCTTGGCGCAATCCACCTTCATTCCGTGCTCCTCAAGAACCGGGACGAACAGGCCGGCAAGCTCCCCGTCGGACTTCAGACGGAGATATTCCTTGTTGTACCAGCGGGCCTTCTCGGGGTTGAAGCGGGCTCCGGACTTGACGATTCGGTCAAGGGAGAAAGCCTTGATGAGTTCAGGCATAGTGAACATCTCGCGGTCGTCGCCGGGGTTCCAGCCGAGGAAGGCAAGCAGGTTCACGAACGCCTCCGGGAAATAGCCGTCCTCACGGTAGCCCCTGGAGACCTCACCCTGGGCGTTCACCCATTTGAGAGGGAACACCGGGAAACCGAGCTTGTCCCCGTCGCGCTTGCTGAGCTTGCCCTTTCCGTCCGGCTTCAGAAGCAGGGACAGATGGGCGAATCGGGGCATCGTGTCCTCCCAGCCGAAAGCCTTGTAAAGCATGTAGTGGAGCGGCAGTGACGGGAGCCATTCCTCACCGCGGATGACCTCGGTGATCTCCATCAGATGATCGTCCACGATGTTGGCGAGATGGTAGGTCGGCAATTCGTCGGCTCTCTTCCACAGAACCTTGTCGTCCAGAGTGTCGGTGTTCACCTCGATGTGGCCGCGGATCAGGTCATCCATCTTCACGACAGTGTCAGAAGGCATCCTGAAACGTACCGTCCAGTCGGAGGTCTCCTCAAGAAGTCTGTTCACCTCGTCCTCCGGAAGGGTCAGAGAGTTGCGCATCTTCATTCTCGTGACCTGATTGTAGATGAAGGTCCGGCCGGAGGCCTCGGCCTCGGCGCGGGCCTTCTCAAGCTCCTCGGACGAGTCGAAGGCGTAGTAGGCGCAGCCGTTCTCGATCAGCTGCTCGGCGTACTTGCGGTAGATTCCGCGCCTCTGGCTCTGACGGTAAGGAGCGTGCGGATGACGCTCGGAAGGAGTCTCGACAACCTTTCCGTTCCCGTCCACACCCTCGTCAGGGACGATTCCGCACCAGTTAAGGGCCTCGATGATATATTCCTCCGCCCCGGGTACGAACCTGTGGGAGTCGGTGTCCTCGATCCTGATGATGAAATCCCCTCCGCGCTGCTTGGCATAGAGGTAGTTATAGAGAGCCGTGCGGACTCCGCCCATGTGCAGCGGGCCGGTCGGAGACGGCGCGAATCTTACTCTTGTCTTTCCGGTCATGATTAAAGTTTTGAAGCGATGGCCTTGCGCAGATCCTTGTCAGTACTGATGACATCAGGAGCCAAGGTTCCGTCCACGATCAGATAGGCGACCGGAAGCCCGCGGCTGATGTTGTAAAGCACAGCCGCCTGGGAAGCGGCACCCAAACCGTCGCAGACGTTGATCCACGGCAGGTTCTGACTCTTCACGGCACTCGCCCAGACACCTTTGTCGGTGTCAAGGGACACTGAATATATCTCCAGACCTTTAGGGTGATACTCCTTGTAGAGCGGCAGCAGCACGTCCTGGTTGAACATCTTCTGGGCGGCGTCGGCGGCCTGCCAGAAATAGACCAGCACCGCTTTGGCATCCACCTCGCTGAGTCTAACCTTCGATCCGTCAACCGACGGAAGATTCAGATCCGGGTACGAGGACTCGGTGGCGTTCTGAACCTGCTGGTTGAGATTGAATATTTTGAATCTCCTCTCGGCCTCCTTTTTCAACGCCGCCACGTACTTCGATTCCGGATAAACCGTCATCAGAGAGTCGTGAACATTCTGAAACAGAATGGCATCCGTCGTCTGACTGAAAATCGGGAAGTTCTCGTTGACCTTCTGGTACAGAACAGGAATCGATGTCATGGACTTGGAGTTCCCGATGACGTACCTGACACGCCCGCGGTAGTACTCGATGTAGTCTCTCGAAGCCGCGGCATTGTCACCTGCGGCGACATCGGCGGCAAACCTGTCCATGAACGCGGAGAACTCCTCCTCGACCTGCCGCAGTCTCTCGCTCTCGGCGGAGCCTTCAACGGAATATTTCCCGAGCGTGTCTGAAGCGACCCTCACCTTATCCCCTTTCTGAAGCAGCAGCGACGCGATCCTGACATCTCCCTTGAAAAGATAGACGAACTGCGGCTGTCCCTTAAGGACATCAATCCTGCATGAATATGCTCCCGAAGCATCAGTCCTGACGGTGTCCAGCACCACCAGCGAGTTGCCGGAAAGTTGTTTCACAACCACCTGAGTGTCAGGCGCACCGGCGAGAGTACCCTTGATCTGAACCTTGTCCGAACACGATGACGCGACCATCAGGACTGCCGCCGCGATAAGCAGGTTTCTACAATTTTTCATATTCATTGAATATTGCTGCGGCGATCGCCTTGTTTTCCTCCGGCGAGATCTCCAGTCTCTTTTTCTTGATGTCCATGTCCGCCTCGGTCTGGAGCGGAACCAGATGGATGTGGGTGTGAGGCACTTCCATCCCAAGCACGCAGACTCCGATGCGCCGGCAAGGCACCGCGGCCTTTATCGCGACAGCCACCTTGCGGGCAAAAGCCCAAAGCCCCCCGTAGGTCTTCTCGTCCAGATGGAAGATGTAGTCATCCTCAACGTTCTTCGGGATGACAAGAGTATGTCCTTTCGCGAGAGGGCTTATGTCCAGAAAGGCGTAGAACTCATCGTTCTCGGCCACCTTGAACGAAGGAATCTCCCCTTTCGCGATTTTCGTGAATATCGTAGCCATCGTCTTCTAAAGTGAAATGTCGAGAATCTTGAACTTGATGACTCCTGAAGGCACCTTGGCCTCCACGACCTCGCCCTTCGAGTGACCGATCAGAGCCTTGGCTATAGGCGTTGTCGAAGCGAGTTTCCCGTGGGCGAAATCAGCCTCGGTCTCACCGACGATGGTGAATTCCATCACCTGCCTGGCCGCCACATTCTCCACCTTCACCTTGTTCATTATCTGCACCTTGTCCGTACCGATCTTGGACTCGTCGATGACCTTGGCGTTGGCCACGAGATCCTTCAGTTTGGCAATCTTGACCTCCAGCAGGCCCTGGGCCTCACGGGCCGCGTCATACTCAGCGTTTTCGGAGAGGTCGCCCTTCTCCCTCGCCTCCGCGATGGCCGCGGAGATCACCGGACGCTGCGCCAACGCGTCGGCGAGGTCCTTCTTCAGCTTATCCAACCCGTCCTGGGTCATATAATGAATTTCAGCCATAATGAAACTAATTATGTTCCTTTTTCACTTAACCGCAAGCGGGCAATCACCTGTCGGCAGATTATTCATGAATATTCCGGCGGCCATTGCCCTCCGCCCTCCCCCTTTCGGAGCCATAATATCAAAACGGAGTCCCGCCCTTTCCGGCGGAACCCTTCCCGTTTCCGCAAATATAGTAAATTTTATTTCAAAAACCGAATCCGAGAATGCCGGCCTTGTCGGCGGCGAGCCGGGAGCGGAGGGCGTCTATGGAGTCGAAGCGGCGCTCGTCGCGGATCTTGCGATGGAAGGTGACTTTGAGGTCGAGACCGTAGATGTCCTCGTCGAAGTCGAAGATGTTGGTCTCGATGGTGCGCTGCCCGCCGGCGCGGACTGTCGGGCGGACACCTATGTTGCACATTCCCTTAAACTTACGACCAAGGGTCTCCGCCTCGACGGAATAGACACCGTTGCCGGGCAACAGTTTAAGCGGTTCATAGAGCTGGATGTTCGCCGTCGGAAAACCTATCGTACGGCCGAGACGGTTGCCGGCCACCACGACTCCCAAGAGGGAATATTCATACCCAAGCATGGCCGCGGCGGACTCCATCTCTCCGGCGGCAACAGCCTCGCGGATCTTCGTGGAACTGACCGTCACGCCGGAAGGAGAGGTGACGCTGCCCAGGCGGACAACGTCGAGACCTTCACCCTCAGCGATTCTCCCGATGGATTCCGGAGTCTGCGGATCGCAGCCCATCCGGTTGTCGTAACCGATCAGGATCGCCTTCGCGCCGAAACGGGCGACGAGGACATCCCGGAAATATTCCCGAGTGGTCATCCGGCTGAACTCTTTGGTGAAAGGCAGCACCTCGACGTGGTCCACGCCGAGACCGCGAAGCAGCTCCTTCTTCTCGTCCAGCGAGGTGAGAAGCCGAAGGTTGCGCGCGTCGTCCTGAAGCACGTTGCGCGGATGAGGCCAGAAAGTGACGACCATGCTCCCGTCGCCCCTCTCCCCGGCCTCCTTCACAAGCCGCTCAATCACAAAACGGTGTCCGATGTGGACCCCGTCAAAGAATCCGGTCGCTACAACCATTTCACAAGTTCAAAATCCTGTCTGTGAGGCAGAAGCGGGTTCTTGGCGTACATCCTGATCGCCACCTGGTACATTCCCGTCCTGTCCGGAAGGATGGACGCGCGGTACTTGGCGACACCGTCATTGCACTCCGCGACGTCATATTCACATTTCTCCTGGATGTGCAGCTGATGCTTCACGTCCGTCGTCGCGAACAGCATCTCCACACCGATGTCCTGTGGAGAAAGGTCGCCAAGATTCAGGACAACCTCGGATGTCAGCGAGTTGGACTCGGAAAGACTGTAGGACGGATCCGGACGGGTCTGAGAGATGACCTCGACATTCTTCCAGGCGCGGCGCATCCTCTTCTTCCACGCCGAGATCTCCCGGGCCATCCTGTAGTCGTCCGCGACCATCCTGCCGGCACGTTCGGACTGCGGATCGTAGTACTGCCGGCAGTAGTCCGTCAGCATCCTGTTGGTCGTGAAGTTGTTCGCCACCTGGGCAACGGTGTTCTTGATGTAGCCCACCCAGGTTGGAGACAGGCCGAGAGCCTTGTCCACATCGTAATAGGCGGGAGCGATCTCGTTCTCGATGGTCGTGTAGATCGTGGCGGCGTCAAGTTCGTTCTGGTAGTTCTGGTCATCGTAGGTACTCTCCAGAGGAAGAGCCCAGCCGGCTCCAGGCCTGTAGCCCTCTACCCACCAGCCGTCAAGCACGGAGAAGTGCATCACACCGTTCATCGAAGCCTTCTCGCCGGAAGTACCGGAGGCCTCCAAAGGTCTCGTAGGGTTGTTCATCCACACATCGACACCCTGCACAAGCCTTTTGGCGAGGGAAATGTCGTAGCCGGGGATGAAGACGATCTTTCCGATGAAGCGGTCCTGCTTGGAGATCTCTATGATCATCTTGATGAGATCCTGGCCGGCCTTGTCGGCAGGATGGGCCTTGCCGGCGAACAGGAACTGCACCGGATGCTCCGGATCGTTCACGATGGAGTCAAGCCTGTCAAGATCAGAGAACAGAAGGGTGCCTCGTTTGTAGGTCGCGAAGCGGCGGGCGAATCCGATGGTCAGCACATCGTCACGAAGGTTCTCCTTGATCGCCACAATCTGGCTCGGAGAATAGTGGCCGCATTGCGCAGGATCGGATAGACGCTCCTTCACGATGTCGATCAGTCTCTTCTTGAGAGTCTTCCTGGTCTCCCAGACCTCAGTGTCAGCGACCTTGTAGATGCCCTCGAAACAGGACTTGTCGTAGTGGTGTGTCGCAAACTCCGGACCGAACACACGGGCGTGGATCTTCTTCCACTCCGCGGCGGCCCAAGTCGGGTAATGCACACCGTTGGTGACATAGCTGATGAACAGTTCCTCAGGCAGATAGCCGGGGTAGATGCCGCTGAATATCTCCTTGCTGACATCGCCGTGCAGCATCGACACTCCGTTGACGTTCTGCGACAGATTCGCAGCAAGGAAACTCATGGAGAATTTCTCGTTCACATCATTGCCGTTCACCTTGCCCAGAGCCATCATCGTCTCCCAGTCAACCTTCAGGCGCTGAGGATAATGGCCGATATATTTCCTGAGCAGCCCTTCGTCGAACGCATCGTGTCCGGCCGGCACCGGAGTGTGGGTGGTGAAAAGCGAGGATGCCCTCACGACCTCGACAGCCTCCCCGAAGTCAAGATTGTCATTCTGAATATATTCACGAAGCCTCTCAAGTCCGGTGAAAGCGGCGTGGCCCTCGTTGCAATGGTAGATCTGCGGGCTGATCCCGAGGTTCCGCAGGGCCCTGATTCCTCCGACACCGAGCAGGAGTTCCTGCTTCAGACGGTTCTCCCAGTCGCCTCCGTAGAGGTGGTAGGTCACCTGACGGTCCTCCGGAGAGTTCGCCTCATAGTCAGTGTCAAGCAGATAGAGATCGGTACGTCCGACAGCCACCTTCCAGAGACGGGCCGTGATCGCGCGTCCCGGGAACGCCACGCTCGTGGTCATCCAGTTGCCGTCGGCGTCCATGACAGGCTCCGCAGGGATCTTGGTGAAGTCCTGGGCATCGTAACGGGCCACCTGCTCGCCCTGACCGGTGATGATCTGGGTGAAGTAGCCGTAACGGTAAAGCAATCCGACGGCCACGAGGTTGACATTCATGTCGCTGGTCTCCTTCAGATAGTCTCCGGCCAGAAGTCCAAGACCTCCGGAGTAGATCTTCAACGACGTGTCAAGGCCATACTCCATGCAGAAGTAGGCGATGGAAGGGTTCTTGCGCTCGGACTTGAGAGCCATGTAGGCATTGAACTCGTCCATGACCGACTTGAGTTCGCCGAGGAACGCCTCGTCCTTCGCCAAAGCCTTGAATCTCTTGAGGCTCACGGCATCCAGAAGGGCCATCGGGTTGTGGCAGGTGTCGTGCCAGATGGCCGGGTCAATCGATTTGAACAGGGATTTGGCGGACTCGTTCCAGCACCACCAAAGATTCTTGGAAAGTGTCTCAAGTCCGGAAAGTGCCGCCGGAAGGTGACGGGTCACCATCACGCTCTTCCAAGTCGGGTTGTTGATTTCTATCTTGTCGTATGTCATTGATTTGTCTTCGTTAAGTTCGTCAGGGAAAGCACCTTTGGCCGCAATCACTTTCTCGATGGCCATTGAATATGCTTCCCTGTAATACTGAATCTGGTTTTCCCACAGGGCTATCGTGGAGACATCCTTCGCCGAAGCCATGCAGGCCTTGCGGCCCTCGTCATCCAAGGCGGCGATCTCCTTGATTCTCGCCACGACTCCGTCCACGACCTCGAAATAGTTCGAATCGTTCCTGTCCAGAACCGTGATGCCGGGATGATCCTTGCCGTAGTGGGACCTTACCCAAAGGCCGAATCCGGCCAGACTGGTGGTCAGGGAAGGAATGCTGAAAGCAAGACTCTCCAGAGGGGTGTAGCCCCAAGGCTCGTAGTAGGACGGGAACAAGGTCAGGTCAAGACCTACGAGCAGGTCGTAGTACTTCATGTTGAACACCCCGTCCGTTCCGTTCAAGTAGGACGGAATGAAATAGACCTTCACACGGCTGCCTTTGGCATTGGTGAATCCCAACTCCTTGAAACGGCGGGTGACGACATCATATTCATTGTCCATCAGGTAGTGGGAGACCTGGGTCGTGTAGCCGGACCCGTTGCCGGCAAGTTTGGCCACCAGATCCTTGTCGGCGCCGTTGTGGCCGGAAGGGATCATGATGAACGCCTGGATGTCACGGCCTTGAGGCTCGGTGTCATCGAGTTTCTTGAGAGCGTCGATGAACACGTCGATTCCTTTGTTGCGATACTCATAACGCCCTCCGATGCCTACGAGGACAGCATCCTTGGACACATCCTCGCCGGACATCGCCGTCGCGACATCTATCAGCCTGGCCCTGGCGAGGCGGCGCTTCCCGTCATATTCCTCCTCCGTGGCAGGAGTGAAACTGTTCTCGAAACCGTTCGGAGTCACGACATCCACCTTGCGCTGAAGAAACTGCCCGCACTCCCGGGCAGTGATCTCACTGACGGTCGTGAACACATCAGCGTTCTGCGCCGATTTCTTCTCAAGCGAGTGACGGGCGATCACATTGAACTGGCGGGCCTTCTGGTCTCCGTCGTAAAGATTCATTGAATCGTACAGGGGTAGATTGTTGCCGGCGATGCAGCGTCCGACAACCGTGGCGTGGGTCGTGAACACAGTCGCTATCGGGAGCTGCCTGTATTTAAGGTAAAGGAGGCCGGCTCCGGTCTGCCATTCGTGGAACTGTGCCACGATCTTGTCGGAGGCGCTCAGGTTGAAGTTCCGGAAACTCTCTATGACTTTTCCGGCGGCGTAGCCGAACAGGAAGTTCTCCTTGTAGTCCCAGTTTCCGGTGATGGAATCCACCTGGAAACGCTCCCAGTACTTGGACAGTATGTCGTCCTGACGGGTGAGGAACTGCTTGAAATCAACCAGAATGGCGATCGGATTTCCCGGTACGTTCCATTTCCCGATCCGAACCCGGATCCCCTCCGAGGCGGCATGGGCTTTCCACAGGCTGTAAGAATGCGGATCCTCGATGAAATCCGGATTGCTCTCAGTGTCCATCCAGACATCAGGGCCAATCAGGATGTGGTGCTTGTGAAGCTGCTGCTTCAGGTAAAGAGACTTGGTCGCGATCACCGTGTAGATGCCGCCGACCTTGTTGCACACCTCCCAACTGACCTCAAACAAATAGTCCGGATTTGTCAGTTCGTTTGTCATTTATTTCTTTTTTACTTGTTTGGTTGTCTTTGTTTTCGGGGCCTTCTTCATGGCCGCCGGGCTTGTCGAAGCGCCGTTAGCGGCCTTCTTCCCCGAAGTTGTCATCGCGTCGTCAATCCTTATGATGAAGTCACTCAGCACATTCATGTAGTTGATGAATGCCTCGTACGGAGTGTTGTAAGGATTGAAGTAGCCGTGGACCTCCCCGTCGGAGAAGAACTTCGTGCTCATATAATAAAGATGGTCGCTCTCCTGAAGATGACCGAAATCCTCCCAAAGGACCGGATCATTCAGAATGGCCAGTTTCTCGGCCTGGGCGTAAAGTTTGTTGTAGGCATCCTGCTGAAGCTCGTTGCCCAGCCAGGCGGTCACATCCCTCTCCTCGTCAGCCCAGGAGACAGGGTCCTGGACCTCGATCTCGGCGACAGGCCTCAACTTCCTTGCAGCCAGCGTAGGAGTGGTGAACTCGAACGAGCCGTCATTCAACACAATCCCGGGAAGATACCTCATGAAATCGAATATTCCCGAACTCTCCTTCTGATGCTCTCCGAAGGTCTCGTAGTCCATGAACAGGTTGACGATGTCCCCGTCAGCCGCTTTAAGCCACGAGAGGTACTTCTCACCTGTCAGCGGCCAGTCCTTCCAGCCTTTGTCGGAGAAGCGGAAGGCGATGTCGTCACTGAGAGAATAGTTGCGCAGCAGCAGTTTCAGACGCTTCTGCTGGCTGTCGGTGTAGATGTAGTCCGGACTCTTCCATCCAAGAATATGCCTGGCGCCCTCCGTCAGCATCACCTTGAAGCCCAGGTCATACACATCGCGGCCTATCGAATCCGAATAAATCAGCTCGGTGTTCCTGAAAGCCGTCGGCTTCATGCCGAAACACCTCTCGATCACCGCGGAATGTTTCTCCACCTGATGCTTGAACTCCCCGAAACTGGCGAGCGAGGCGAGCGAGTGGTAATATGTCTCCCCAAGGAACTCCACGAGGCCGGTTTCGGCCAGCCTGCGGAAACTTTCCAGCACCTCGGGAGCGTATCTCTCAAACTGCTCCAGAGCGGAGCCGGTGATCGAGAATGTCACCTTAAAGGCTCCTCCGTGCCGCTTTATGAGATCCAGCAGGAGAGTGTTCATCGGAATATAGCATCGCTGGGCTATCCTGCGGAGGATGGTCCTGTCAGCGAAGTCGTCATAATAGTGGGAATCCTTGCCGATGTCGAAAAATCGGTACTGCCTCAGTCTGGTAGGCTGATGGACCTGAAAATACAGGCAAATGCTCTTTTTCATAACGATCCCTTATTTATCATTCACAATTCACAACTGATTCATAAACATTCTTAAGCTTCGCCGTCGCGATGTTCCATTTAAGGCGGTTGACCTCCTCATAGCCCTCCCTCGCCGCAAAGTCGGCCAAAGCAGGGTATTTCAGCAAGGCGTAGATGTCGTCGGCCATGGCGTCAACATCCCAGAAATCCACCTTGAAGGCGTATTTCAGCACCTCGGCAGCTCCGGACTGGTTGGAGATGACGGCCGGGACATTCGAGCGCATCGCCTCAAGCGGGGATATTCCGAAAGGCTCCGAGACAGACGGCATTATGTACACATCCGACATCGCGAACATCTTCTGGACCTCGGCTCCGCGCAGGAAACCGGTGAAGTGGAAACGGTCGGAGATTCCCAGTTTGGCCACGTGACGGATGCAGCGGTTCATCATGTCCCCGCTTCCGGCCATCACGAAACGGACTCCGGTTGTTCGCTTGAGGACCTTCGCGGCGGCCTCGATGAAATATTCAGGACCTTTCTGGAAAGTGATTCTGCCGAGGAAGGTGACGATCTTGTCGCGCACTCCCCTCTCGGCCTTCACATCCCCGCGGCCGCTGAAGTCCACGGCGTTGTGGACAGTCACAACCCTCGCAGGGTCGATTCCGTACTTGTTGATGACGATGTTTCTGGTCAGGTCGCTGACGGCGATCACCTTGTCGGCTGCCGTCATGCCTCTCTTCTCTATGTCATAGACACGGCTGTCGATCTGATCCTCGGTGCCGCGGTCAAACGAGGTGGCGTGCACGTGGACAACCAACGGCTTTCCGGTCAGTTCCTTGGCGGCGATTCCGGCCAGATAGGTCAGCCAGTCGTGGGCGTGGATGATGTCGAACTCATCCTTGTGTTCCATGGCGATCGTGCCGCCGACCATGGCGTAGCGGGCGACTTCCTCCATGAGATTGGATCCGTAACGTCCCGAGAAACGGAACTTCCTGCCGATGCATCCGGCAAGATTCTCGCCCTGAAGCCTGCGCTCCGACTCGACCATCTCGTGAAACTCCTCCGGATCAACGTACGGGATCATGTTCGAGCCGATGCGCACGAACTTCACCTTGTCCAGAAACTCATCGACCGACGAGCCGAACGACTCGACCGGAACATCGCTGGCATTGATGATCCTCGCCGAGCTCTGGTCTTCGTCCCCGGATGCGGAAGGCATCACGAACAGGGTCTTCACCCCATTGTAGGCCAACCCTTTGACTATTCCGTAGCAGGCTGTCCCCAGTCCTCCGGCTATGTGAGGAGGAAACTCCCATCCGAACATCAAGACTCTCATGATCCTACTCCTCCCTGTATTTGTTCTTAAGATACTCGACCTCCAGCAAGGCCGCCGTGCTCAAGGCCGATGAGATCGCCCCGTGAGGCTCGTGAGGCGGGTCTCCGTCATAGATTTCGGAGAACGCCCCGACCCCGTGCTTGTTCAGATCCTCATAGAAACCGTTGACAAGCCACTGGGCCTTGTTTCCGAAGGCGGCTCCTTTCATCTTGAAGCAGACCTCGCAGTACGGGCCCAGAAGATAGGTGAGGCAGCAGCCGTTGTAATAGGCCAGATCCCTGTCCGTCTGCGAGCCTTCATAGACTCCCTTGTACTCGGCGTGACGAGGGGAAAGCGTGCGGATCCCTCTTCTCGTCACAAGCTCATTGTCAATGACCTGCAAGACCTTCCGAGCCACCTCCGGTTCAACAGGGATGTCCTCTCCCATAAGGGCGTACAGCATGTTCGGGCGAACCTCAAGGTGCTGGCCGGAGTTGTCCGCATAGTCGGCGAGGTAGCCGGCGCGCTCATTCCAGAAAGTGCTCTGGAAATTCCCTCGGACCAGTTCCAGAATCCGGGACCATTCCTCCAGGAAAGCTCTGTTTTTCGGTGAATATCTCCGCTCCATCGTCACGGCGAACAGGACGGAGCGGAACCACAATGCGTTCGTCTCCACCTGATAGCCGGCCCTTTCAGTCACAGGATTGCCTCCGACATAGGTGTTCATCCAGGAGAGAGCCCAATGGTCGAGCTGCGCCCAGAGAAGTCCGTTCGGCTGCATGGCGACCTCCGCCCTGCGTCCCGGAAGGTAACTTTCCAGAATGCCCTTGAGGGTCGGGCCGTATTTCTTCCAGACAGCCTTCGGGTCGGCGCCGAACTCGATGTAGCGCTCAAGGATGTCCGCCAACCTCAGCGGAGCCTCCACCTGGGTCGTCCTGCGGAAAAGGCGCTCCTGATTGTCGGCTATGAGGTTGTCAAGGATCTCCTCGAACTCGGACCTGTTCCCGTCCGCATAAAGGGTAAGCCCCGGAAGAGCCTCCAGAGTCTCTCTCAGAAGACCGGTGTAAAGCCATGAGAACCCGGCCGTTATCATCTTATGACCTCCCCTGTCCTGTTTCAGCAGGTCAGCGCAGTGCTCAAGCTGTTCGCGGCTTGTGGTGATCTTGGCCGCCTTGGCCACATACGATTCAAACTTCCTTTTCAGTCCGGAAGGATTCGCCACGCTCACGGAAGCGGAGAACACGATGGCGTCCCCCGGTTTCATTCCCGTCTCGAAATGTCCCGGAACGTAGAGATCCTCCCTGCAGGCGAAACCGCGGCGGTACTCATCGGAATATGTCACGCCTTTGTACCAGCAAGGCGATGTCACGAATGAGACATCATTTGTGTTGAACTGCATGTTCAGGTCCGGAAACCCCTCGTAGAGGTTGAAAGCCATCCCGTCAGGAATCTCCCGACCCTCGGTGCGAGCGTTAGGGTTCTCGTCAGTCAAGGCGTGGATGTCCCTGAAAGCCAGGAACGGCGTGAGCAGCAGCTTCACCTTGGCCGGAGCTTTGACCAGTTCGAAACGGATCATCACCTGATCGGAGTCCGGAACCAGCAGGATGCTCTTCGCGAACTCGATCTCCCCGACCCTATAGGTGATTTTAGGCACGGGATCGGCCTCGAAATCAATGATGTACTTGTGACCGCGCGGCTCATGGACATTGCCGTAGCAATGGATGCCCAGATTGAACTGCTTGCCGTTAAGAATGAGGCTTTCGTCCAGAGAGGACAGAAGCAGGTGCTTCTTGCCCCCGAAAGCGTCCACAGGAACTGCCAGCAGGCCATGATAGCGCCGTGTGTTGCAAGTCACTATGGAAGTGTTGCAGCAGGCACCGGTCTTGTTGGCGCAAATGATCTCCCTTTTCAATGAATATGAGAGATTTACCAGCTCGGACTTGTTGAACTTCAAAAAAGCCATATCGGTTAAATTTATATTCCTCCATTCTTTTCAACCAGCACAAGGGCGCAACGGC
Source organism: Bacteroidaceae bacterium (assembly GCA_963642565.1). GTDB lineage: Bacteria > Bacteroidota > Bacteroidia > Bacteroidales > UBA932 > Cryptobacteroides. The sequence continues at coordinate 22,028 of CAVIGZ010000014.1, forward strand.
TCGGAAGGTAAAGGCTCAAGCGGCCGTCAACCGTCAGATGCTCCCCGTCATTCTCGAGCCTCGCGAACCCGTCAAACTCACAGGCATCCGAATCAAGAGCCTTGACATAGCCCCCGGACGGAGCCGGAAAGGCATAGTCGGCGAACGACTCCACAGGATTGAAATTCAGCGCAAAGATAAGACTTTTCCGCTTGAAAATCAAGATTTTCTTTTCTTCGTCCGCTCTCAAAAGTTCCGGAGAGGCCGCAAGCAGGGCGTATCGTTTTACGAGATGGATCATCGCCCGGTCAAAGTTCTGGAGACAATGGTACCTCAACAGCCCGTTGTCTGCCAGAGACCACATGCGGCGGGCATGCTCGTAACTCCATCCGTTCCCCCCGCGCGGAAAATCTATCCATTCGGGGTGTCCGAACTCGTTGCCCATGAAATTGAGGTAGCCGTCTCCGGCTGTGCCTATGGTGGCCAGACGGATCAGCTTGTGGAGGGCTATTCCCCGATCCACCACCGGATTCTTCGAATCCATATTCATGGAAAAGTACATCTCCTTGTCGATAAGTCTGAAAATCAAGGTCTTGTCTCCGACAAGCGCCTGATCGTGGCATTCCGCATAGCTGATGGTCCTCTCGTCCGCGCGCTTGTTCGTCAGCTCGTACCAGATCTCGCCCGGACTCCAGTCCTCGTCCTTCCTCTCCTTTATCCATTTGATCCAGTGGTCGGCCACGCCCATAGCCATCCTGAATCCGAATCCTATGCCGCCGGCCTCGAACGGAGCGGCGAGACCGGCCATCCCGCTCACGTCCTCCGCAATCGTGACCGCCTCGGGCTTAAGCTGCCTGATCAACAGGTTGGCAAGGCCGAGATAGGTCACGGCGTTCTCATCGACACCGGCGTCGAAATACGGCTCATAGCCGTTGAAATCCTTTCCAAGCCCATGATCCCAGTACATCATGCTCGTCACGCCGTCAAAGCGGAAACCGTCGAGGTGATATTCCTCCATCCAGTACTTGCAGTTGCTCAGAAGAAAGCGGACGACCTCGTCCTTGCCGTAGTCGAAGCATCTGGACCCCCACGCCGGATGATGTCCCTGCGGCCCTTTGTAGAAATAGAGGTCCTCCCGGCCGTCAAACAGGCCAAGTCCCTCATTCTCATTGCTGCAGCTGTGCGAATGGACAAGATCCATCACCACGGCCAAGCCCATTCCGTGGGCCGTGTCCACCAGCTCCTTGAACTCCTCCGGAGTACCGAAACGGGAACTCAAGGCGAAAAAGTTGGACACCTGATAGCCGAACGAGCCGTAGTACGGATGCTCCTGAAGCGCCATGATCTGGACCGTGTCGTACCCGAGCCTCTTCACCCTCGGAAGGACATTCTCTTGAAACTCCTTGAAAGTCGACACCTTACGCTCCTCCGAACTCATCCCGACGTGGCACTCGTAGATGATCGGATGCGGCCTGCGCAGCACCCTGTCATTCTTCCATGAATATTCCCGGACGGGATCCCAGACCTGTGCGCAGAAGACCTTGGTCTCCGGGTCCTGCACCAGTCTCGTGCAATACGCCGGAATCCTCTCGCCGCCTCCCCCCGGCCACTCTATGAACAGCTTGTACAGCTCACCGTGGCCGAGGAACATCCCGTCAAGCCGAAGTTCCCAGTTGCCGTTCCCCGCAGGGCTGAACTCGTAGGCGGAAGTGCGCTTCCAGTTGTTCGACTCGCTGATGAGATAGATCCGGCTGGCGTTCGGCGCCCACTCCCGGAGAACCCATGAGCCGTCCTCACATTTGTGCAGCCCGTAGTACAGATGATTGTTGACGCCTGAGGCCAGATTCCCGCCCCCGCGTCCGGAGATCTTCTCCGCCGCATCCAGAATCCTCCTGTGCCGCGCCTCGATGGCCTTCTGAAACGGCTTCAGGTACGGATCCGTGTCGTAAATCCAGAGTTTCTTCTTCATAAGCGTCCTCCTTTTCCCCGGACTGACCGGCCGGGTGTTCCAGTCATGGTATAAAGATAGTCAAAAAACCGCACTTCAACAACATTCGCACAACCTGTTCCTGAAAACCCGTCTCTGAATGTTCATCCACGGGGAAAGAATTCTCCGAAACCCCTTCGGTCGCCTGTAAGACGGCCACGGCTTGGGATTTGCGGAAGAAGCGGAAAAACAGTACCTTTGTGGGATTGTACCCTCAAGGGAATATGAAAGTGAAAGAGACTCTTAAAAGAATATGGTTTCCGGCGGCTGTGGTGTGCGTGATCGCATTTCAGGCAATCGGCATGGGCAACAGTCCGCTTGCGAGAGATCCGGGCTATGGATTCATCCAGGCCGGGAGGCCGCTGCCACCGGACACGATCCGCTACAGGAACCAGTTCATCGGCAACACGGCCGGCAGGGAGGACACGGCCGGGTTCGTCCTCTCCCCGATCGACACGACACCGCAGCTGACGGCAAGGGACACCATATTCCCGCCGGACTCGCTGAAAGACATCGATCCGTTCCGCTACAGGTACTATGTGGCTATTCTGGACTCTCTGACCCACAGGATCGTCGTGGATTCTCTGAAGACGGCCGGAGACTCTCTCGACTGGCCCAAGGTGGATTCCCTTTACTACCTTGACTCCGCCATCAGGAAAAAGGCCGAGTTCGACGCATGGTACGCCGGACTTTCCAGGACAGACAGGAAAAAGTACGACTTCGAGGTCAGGGAGAAGCTGAAGAAGCACATCGCGGACAGCGTCCTCAACGTGAAGGACAGCCTCAGGGCGTACCGGGACAGCGTCAAGGAGGCCGCTCCGAGAATCCTTGAGACTTTCGCCCTGCCGGATTCCCTCCAGTACAAGCGGATCATCCGATGGACCCACGAGCGGGAGTTCCACAAGATGGACATCCGGCAGCCGGACACCAGCTACAACTACTGGCTGCACGACTACCCGTTCTACCGCAAGGACGTGAACGCCACGTGGCTTGGAGTGGCCGGATCGGCGCTGCAGTACTACAACTGGTTCAACCGCGCGAGCGAGAACGGAGTCTCGTTCTACAACCCTTACGAGGCGTGGACATATTCGGCGAAGACGCTTCCGATGTACAACACGAAGACCCCGTACACTGAACTCGCCTACTTCGGGACCATCTTCGCGGACGCCCAGAAGGAATCCGACAACCTGCACATCCTGACGACGCAGAACATCTTCCCGGAATTCAATCTCACCTTTGAATACGACCGTTTCGGCGGCAACGGCATCATGCAGGACGAGAAGACGGTCAACAAGACGTTCGTGACCTCTGTCAACTACCTTGGAAAGCGTTACATGATGCACGCCGGCTACATCCACAACAAGGTCATCCGCCAGGAGAACGGCGGGACCGGCGACAACACGATGGTGAGGGACACCACCTTGGATGCCAGAGAGTTTCCTGTCAACCTCAGCAATGCCTCCACCTCAATCATAAGGAACACGTTCTTTCTGGACCAGCAGTACAGGATCCCGTTCACATTCATCAGGGACATGCAGGGCAAAAAGGCCGACAAGGCGTTCAGGAACAGCGTCATGGCATCGGGAGACACGGCCCTGATCAATTCCCTGGACGCGCTTCTCGCCAAAAGGGAAGCCGACCGTGAGGCCGCCGACACCTTGAGGGACAACGACATCACGACGGCGTTCATCGGACACAGCAGTGAATATTCCGTGTTCCGCAGGAGCTACGAGGACAAACTCACCGACGATGCCGAGCGCCGGTTCTACGACGATGTCTTCAACTACAACCCGACCGCCTCGTTCGACTCCGTCCGAGTCATGAAACTGGAGAACAGGCTGTTCCTGAGGCTGCAGCCTTGGTCGGACGACGCGGTTGTCTCGAAACTGAACGGAGGGATAGGCAACAGGATCCTGGGCTACAGCACTTTCGATCCCACTTTCCTGAAAGGAACCACAAACACCCTCTGGAACTCGACGTTCGTCTATGCCGGCGTGGAGGGTCAGCTGAAAGATTTCATCCGCTGGGACGCCACGGGGGATTATGTCTTTCTGGGAGACCAGAGGAATGACCTGTCGGTCAAGGCCAACGCAAGGTTCGACATGTACCCGTTCAGAAAGGCGCGGAAGAGCCCCGTCTCCTTGGACGTGCGTTTCGAGACTTCGCTGGAAGAGCCGGAGTACTACCATCAGCACTACTACTCGAACCATTTCAAGTGGGACAATGAGTTCGGAAAGATCTCGACCACAAAACTTCAGGCCGGACTGAGCGTGCCAAGATGGAGGATCGGGGCAAGATTCGGCTACGCGTTGCTGTCAGGGAACATTTACTATGACACGACCGGGGTCGCGCGCCAGAACAATTCGCCGATGAGCGTGCTGAGCGCCTCGCTGGACAAGAATTTCGTCCTTGGCCCGATGCATCTTGACAACAGGCTTCTGTTCCAGATCTCGTCCGATCAGGACGTGCTGCCTCTGCCGGGCCTTGCGGTCAACTCCAGGGCCTACCTTCAGATCAACGTCAAGAAGGACATCATGCAGATGCAGCTCGGAGCCGAGGGATGGTACAACACCAAGTTCTACTCTCCGGCCTGGAATCCGGCCGTGGGAGCGTTCTGCCTCCAGAAGGAGGAGAAGTACAACAACGGCCCTGTCATCGACGCCTTCGTCAATGTCCAGTGGAAGAGAGCCTGCATATTCGTAAAGCTTGAGAACCTCGGCAACGGCTGGCCTGCGGACAAACCGGACTATTTCAGCGCCCACCACTACATCAGGACTCAGACCGCCTTCAAGATCGGTGTCTATTGGCCGTTCTACACCCAATCGGCCTCCAACAAGACTGTGAATGCAAGTTCCGGAATCTCAAGCGGATCCGGTGGCGGCGGAGGAGGATTCGGCGGTCTCGGCAGCGGAAGCCTTGGCAACAACAGTTACTGATCATGGAACAGAAAAGGGGGACGAAGAGATTTCTTAAATATTTTATACCAACCCTGTTGGTACTCTTCACCATCCCTTTTGGCGAGTTGGGCAGACGATCCGGCAAGGCGGAGGACGCATTCGATGGAGGGATCAGATGCGCTCTGATGCTTGAGGACAGGATGTCCGACGGCTATCCGACAGGCTTCGGCTACGAGATGACGGAAAGATTCGCATCCCACCTCAAAGACTCGGTCGAGATTTTCCTGGCGGACAGCGGAGCCGACTATCTGGACTCGCTCAGGCAAGGCAGCCTTGACATCCTCACCGTCTCACCTGACGGAATCCCTGATTCCGATGAATTCCTGTCCCTGTCTTTCGGCGATCTCCCTGTCTCCTGGGTGATCAGGGCCGACAGGAAAAGACAGAAGGCCATCATCAATTGGTTGAACAATCTCAACGGCACCGATGAATATGCCTCCATCATCGCCCGTTTCTTCCACGGCTACAATCCTTACCGGAAAGGCATGGGAAGGGAGACCGGAATCATAAGCCCTTATGATGACCTGATCAAGGAAAACGCCCGGAAAACCGGTTGGGACTGGAAGATTTTCGCCGCCCTCGTCTGGTGCGAGTCCAGATTCAGGATTCAGGCAGTATCCCCGAAAGGCGCGCTGGGGTTGATGCAGCTGATGCCGCGCACCGCAAGCCGCTATGAGGTCGAAAACCTCCTCGATCCGGCTGAGAACATCGGAGCCGGAGCCGCCTACATCGTCAGACTGCAGAGTCAGTTCCGGGACACGGCCGCCGATGAGGATGAACTTCTGAAATTCACCCTCGCCGCCTACAATGCCGGAGAGGGCAGGATCAAAGACTGCGTGGAACTGGCAAGATCGCAGGGCATCGGGACAGGGACATGGGAAAGCCTCTGCTCAGTCCCCCGGCGGACCTCCCGGGACTCGCTCCTGAGCGGCGTTCCCGCCAAAGGCGGAAAGTTCGTCAGTGCGGAGACGGTGGCCTACGTCAAGGCGGTGCTGAACCAGTACGACATCTTCAACGGCCGGACACCTCGCTACAAGGTCCAGCCGACAGACACGGCGTTGGCGGTCATCGAAAGGGAGGCCGGTGTCGTTCAGGATCTTCTACTGAGTCCTGACAGTCTGGGCCGGATCGACCTTGGAGATGAACAGGCACGGGATCAGGAGAAGGAGCATGATGACCAGCCAGGAGATCACATCGGCGGCAAACACCGCAGGTAGGTTCAGGCGCACCGGGACAAACGGCACGAAATAGTTCTCCGGATTCAGTTTGACGAGATGGGTCCATTTCTGGATTCCGCACAGGACCAGCGCTATGCCGTTGCCGATCAACATTCCTCGGAAGACAATCACGGAAGCGACGCGCAGGAAGACCGCGGCGATGGATCTGTCCGTCATGCCCAAGGACTTTAGCGTGCCGATGGTGGAGATGTTCCTGAACAGCATGATCAGCAGACCGGAGATCATGTTGAATCCGGCCACGATGGTCATGAGGACAAGAATGAACAGGACATTGAAATCAATGAGGTTCAGCCAGTCGAAAATCTGAGGATAACGGCTGATCACCGAGGTGGCGATCAACGTGTCATCATCCTCGCCGGCCCTCTCCAAGGCGATGTGGCCGACCTCATCTGTCACGGCCCTCATTCCGGCGTCCGTCCTGGCTCCTGGGACGAGGGTCAGCTCAAGGACAGAGGCCTCGTCCGAAGTCCAGCCGTCAAGCCTTTGAAGGTCAGAGATGTCCGCAAGGACAATGATGTTGTCCGTACCGTCCATCACGCCCTCATAGACATCGGTGATGTTGAAGTTGCGGACCTTGACTTTCTCTCCCACGAAATAAGTCAGCAGCCGGTCACCGGCTTTGAGGTCAAGCATTTCGGAGAGCCTGACCGGAATCGAGACTCCGAGTTTTACCGTGTCCGGTTCAGACCGCTCCCGCGGAGTCCCCTTGAACAGCACCCCGTGGATGCTTTCCCCTTTCTTGACGATTCCGGCGCGATAGACCGCCGGAGTGATCTTCCTGACCTGGGGGATCGCCTCGATGTCAGACATGAAACTTTGATTGACCGAGATCGGGGAAGCCTCGCTGATGTAGTTCATGTCCACGGGCATCAGCTGCACGTCCCCGGTAAGATCCGAAATGCCGTCCCTGATCTCGTTCCTGAATCCGGACGAGACCGAGACGGCTATGATCATGATAAGGAAAGAGACAGCGATGGAGACCATCGCCATCCTTCCTCCGAAACGGAGGCGTCCGGCTATGAACCTTGACGCGTCCAAGAAATTCTTTTATGAATATGCTCGCGCGATTGCACTCTCACTACCAGATGTGAACCCTTTCACTCTCCGGACGCCACATCGGATCGCCCTCCTTTATTCCGAAGGCGTCGAAGAATGTCTGGAAATTCTTCAGGGACACGTTCACACGGTTTTCGGCGAGAGAGTGCACGTCCAGCTTGGTCAGACGGGCCTTCTCCTCGTCGGTGATGTTCTGCGCCCAGATCGCGCCGTAGGAGAGGTAGAATCTCTGCTCCGGAGTGAAACCGTCCAGAAGACCGATGTTCTTCCCTTCGATGGCGTTCAGCATGGCCGTGTAGGAGATGCTCAGGCCGCCGTGGTCCCCGATGTTCTCTCCGAGAGAAAGCTGTCCGTTGGCGTGAACCCCCGGGAGAATCTCGACCTCGTCGAACTGGGCCACAAGCACCTTCGCCTTGGCTTTGAACTTCTCCGCATCCTCGGCCGTCCACCAGTCGGACATGTTCCCGTTCTTGTCGAAGAGGCGGCCCTGATCGTCGAATCCGTGGGACATCTCGTGGCCGATCACGACTCCGATTCCTCCGTAGTTGACGGCATCGTCAGCGTCGGCGTTGAAGAACGGAGGCTGGAGGATCGCCGCAGGGAAGCAGATCTCGTTGGTGGTAGGGTTGTAGTAGGCGTTGACCGTCTGGGGAGACATCCCCCATTCGGTCCTGTCGGTAGGCTGACCGAGTTTGGACATGTTGTCGGCGACGTACCAGGCTCCGGCGGCGCGGAGGTTCTCGTAATAGCTCTTCCCCGGATCGATGTCCAGTGTGGAGTAGTCCTTCCATTTGTCAGGATAGCCGATCTTGACCGTGAAGTTGTCCAGTTTCTCGTGGGCCTTGGCCTTGGTGGAGTCGCTCATCCAGTCCAGTCCGTCGATGTGCTGGCTGAAAGCCTTCTTGAGGTTTCCCACCAGGTCCAGCATCTTGGCCTTGGAGGATTCAGGGAAGTACTTCGCGACGTACATCTTGCCGACGGCCTCGCCGAGGATGCTGTTCGGAACCTGCATAGCCCGCTTCCAGCGAGGTTTCTGCTCCTTGATCCCGGACATCTGCGTGCTGAAGAAGTCGAATGACGCGGCGTAGAATTCATCGCTCAGGGAACCTGTGGCTCCCTGGATGAGCTGGCCGGCGACATAGTCCTTCAGGACGGCGAGGTCGGCGCCGCCGAAATATTCACAGAACGCCTTGAAGAACGAAGGTTCCGCCACAATCAGTTTCGGCTGGTCGGCGATTCCGCGGGTCTCGAAATAAAGTTTCCAGTCGAAGCCGGGATAGTTCCTGATGAGCTCTCCGGTACTGCAAGGGTTGTACTGCGCCTGGATGTCACGTTCCTGTACGCTGGTCCATGAGTTCGTGGCGAGCACGTCCTCGACAGCGAGGGCGTTGGCGGCCGCTTTCTCAGGTTCAGCCACTCCGGTCAGAGTGAACACCTTGGCGAGGAAATTACGATAGCCTTCCTTGATCGCGGAGTTCTCCGCCTCGACATAATAGTCACGGTCTCCGATTCCGAGTCCGCCCTGTCCGAGGTAAAGGATCTGATTGTCGCTGTCGGCGAGGTCTGACATCACGTAGGCCCCGAAGAACGAGCTTTCGGAGGCATTGTGAAGCCCTGCGATGATCTTCACGAGAGCGTCCTTGTCAGCCGCCGCATAGATCTCATCGACATATTTCCTCAAAGGTGCCGCACCCTCGGCGTTCAGTCTCGTCGAGTCGAGTCCCTGTTTGTAGAGGTCGGAAATCTTCTGCTCGACGGTACCTTTTTCCGTCTTCATCGTCCCCATCCCGGCGAACAGGTCGTTGAGTCTCTTGACGTTGTTCTCCCTCAGTTGGTCGAAGGAGCCGAATCGGGCATATTCAGGCTTCAAAGGGTTGTTCTTCTGCCATCCGCCGGTGGAGTACCGGTAGAAATCGGCCGCCGGAGAGACGGTCGTGTCAAGGTTCGCAAGGTCGATCGCCGGAACCTTCTCAACCTGCGGTTTCTGGCCGCAGGCTGCCATCGCAAGCGCTGAAGCCATGATCACTAAACTTTTTTTCATTGTTTTATGAATATATTCGTTCATCTTCAACCTGCAAAGGTAATAAAATTTTCCATGCTCTGGCTCCGGTTTCTTTGCACACGGAACCGGAATCTACAAGGCTTTTATCCAGGCAACCATTTCGGAAATTACTTCAGGAGAGAAGGTCTCCTCTGTTTCCTTGTACTCGGAGAACTCGCCGGTGACGCAGTGCTGGAACAGGTGGTTCAACCCCTCCTCCGCGCGGATTACGTTCCTGCTGCCGGCAGGAAGGCCGAGCCTCAACGCCTCCATATTCCTTTCACACTGTACCTGGGTGTCTTTCGTGCCATTAAGAGCCATTACGGGGCAGGTGACGCCGGAAAGTTTCCGGGACAGGTCCAGGCCTATGAAATATTCCATGTAAGGGGTACGTGACTGGCTCAGGACGGCTTGGTAGTTCTGCCTCAAGCCTTCCGGAAGGGTGTAATCCTCCGGAGACGGCAGCGGAGACTTCGACTTTATCGCGTCAAAGGTGTCCGACAGGAGCCTGCAATAGGACTCGGCTTCGGCTTCCGGCAGCCCGGCGGCCTTCAGGGCGCGTCTGTTCTGGGCGATCAAGGTCTCGCCTCCCGAGACGATCATCCCCGCCAGACTTATTGCGAAGTCCACCTGTCTCTCGGCCGCGAGCATCAACGCGATGGTCCCGCCCTCGCTGTGTCCGAGGACTCCGACACGGTCAAAACGGCCCCTTAACAGTTTGACACCTGACAGCGCGTCATTCTTCAAATCCTCCGTGGTGCAGGACACGACATCTCCCGTCGATTCACCGAACCCACGGTCATCGTACCTCAACGTGGCGATTCCCGCTCTGGCGAAAGCGTCGGCGATGACGGCGAACGGCTTGTGGCCGAATATCTCCTCGTCCCGGTTCTGAAGTCCGCTGCCCGTGACCATGATCAGCACGGGGGTCTTTCTGTCACAGTTTTCGGGAAACGTCAGCGTTCCTTTCAGGACAGCGTCTCCGTTCGTGAACGACACCTCCTCGGTTGTGTAAGGGAACGGCCCGACAGGGGTCTGCGGCCGCCTGACGACAGGCACACCTGGGGTAAGCGTCATCGGGAACGACATCCCATGCTGGGTGAAAGTCCCGGCGATGATCTTCCCGGTCCACAATCCCTTGAACGAAGCGTTGATTGCCGGCACATTCAGCGTGATCCCGCCCACAGCGTCCCTCGAAACCTCGACCGGAATCTCCTTGGCTCCCTGATCAGGCACGTCAAGCGTGGCCGACTCGTCAGTGATGTTGAACACGAGCGCCAGTTCCGCGCCGGACACCTTCAGCCTCCCCGTCCAGGCGCCCGTCTGCGCGTTCGCCGAAACCATGACCGCCAAACCAACCGCCACTGCAATGATAATCTTTCTCATATCGTCGCAAATTAGAAACCTTCAAAAATAACCCGCATCATCTTTTTCATTCTTTTCGGCCCGGATTCCTTTTCTCATCAGTCGTGTAC
>CAVIGZ010000015.1:0-32179 GCA_963642565.1 Bacteroidaceae bacterium
TAGAGCGTCGGATTCATAATCCGGAGGTCGTGGGATCATGCCCCACTCCCGCTACAAACAAAGAAACTAATTAGACGATAATGGCGAACGCATTTCACTATTCCATCGGAAGAAAGTTCATTCAGGCTGTCAGCGGAGCATTTCTCATAATCTTCCTGCTGCTTCATGTGACGATTAATCTGTTCTCCGTCATTGACTCTTTCACAGGCAACTACAACGGACTTGACGGTCTCTTCGAGAAAGGCTGCGAATTCATGGCCCTCCCGATCGTGACCATCATGGTACCTGTTCTCGCCCTCGGTTTCATCATCCACATCCTCTACGGATGCTGCCTTACATGGAAGAACATCAAGGCGCGCGGCGGTTACAAGCGCTACGAGGCCGCGAGCGTTGCAGCAGCCGATTCATGGTCGGCGAAGAACATGTTCGTGCTTGGAATCGTTGTTCTCGGCTTCCTCGCGTTCCATCTCACCCACTTCTGGGCGAAGATGCAGCTCGCGATGTTCATCGGTGCCGAGGAAGGCAATCCTTACGAACTCCTCAACCTCACTTTCGGACGATGGTGGGTTCTGGTTCTGTACCTCGTCTGGTTCGTGGCCATCTGGTTCCACCTCTGCCACGGTTTCTGGAGCATGTTCCAGACAGTCGGTTGGAACAACCAGACCTGGTTCAAGAGATTGAAAGTGATCGGCATCGTGGTCGCCACGCTGATCTGCCTTGGCTTCGCCGCTGTCGGTGTCAACGCATTCCTTCAGGCAAACGCATTGATTTAGTCAAGGACCTAAAAGAAATTTCAAGGGCGACCGGGAAACGGCCGCCCTTTTTTGAAGGTTTCTTATCATGTCACCTGCGGTCACGATGAAGATTTTTCACCTCAAAGAACATTTCAAACAAATCAAAACAGCTTCTGAGTCTGCCGAAGTGATAAACATTCAAAAACGAACTACAAGATGAGACAGAAAAAGTTCCTGCTCCCTGAGAGCGAAATCCCGACAGTCTGGTTCAACATGCAGGCTGTCATGCCCAACAAACCGATGCCGATCCTGAATCCGGCCACACACGAGGCTTTGAAACCAGAGGATCTCTACCCGATTTTCTGCAAGGTCTGCGCCGACCAGGAACTCAACACCACGGACGAGTGGATCCCGATTCCGGAACCGGTCCGCGAGCAGTACGCCGGCTACAGGTGCACTCCTCTTGTGAGAGCCTACGACCTTGAGGCCGCCCTCGGCACCCCGGCGCACATCTACTTCAAGAACGAGAGCGTCTCTCCGGCCGGATCACACAAGCTGAACTCGGCGCTGGCGCAGGCCTACTACGCCAAGGAGCAGGGCATCACGAACATCACCACGGAGACCGGAGCCGGCCAGTGGGGCGGAGCGCTCTCCTACGCCGCCAAGAAGTTCGGCCTCGACTGCGCCGTTTACATGGTGAAGGTCAGCTTTCAGCAGAAGCCTTACAGAAGGTCGATCATGCAGACATTCGGCGCGGCGATCACTCCGTCTCCGTCAATGTCCACAAGAGCGGGGAAGGACATCATCACCGCCAACCCCAACGACCAGGGCTCTCTCGGATGCGCCATCTCCGAGGCCATCGAACTGGCCGTCAGCACACCGAACTGCAAGTACACCCTCGGCTCCGTCCTGAACCATGTCTGCCTGCACCAGACCGTCATCGGACTGGAGGCGGAGAAGCAGATGGAGATGGCAGGGGAATATCCCGACATCGTGGTGGCCTGCTTCGGCGGCGGCTCCAACTTCAGCGGAATCGCCTACCCGTTCATGAGACACAATATTCAGGAAGGCAGGAAAACCCGCTTCATCGCCGCGGAGCCATATTCCTGCCCGAAACTCACAAGAGGGAAGTTTGAATATGACTTCGGGGATGAAGCCGGCATGACTCCGCTTCTTCCGATGTACACCCTCGGCCACGCTTTCAAGCCGGCGACCATCCATGCGGGCGGCCTCCGCTACCACGGAGCTGGTGTGATCATGTCCCAACTGATGAAGGACGGCTATATGGAAGCCGTTGACATCGAGCAGCTTGACGCTTTCAAGGCCGGAGTGCTTTTCGCTCAGACCGAGGGCATCATCCCTGCTCCGGAATCCTGCCATGCCATCGCGGCGACAGTCGGCGAGGCCCTCAAATGCAAGAAGACCGGTGAGGAGAAGACCATCCTGTTCAACCTGTCCGGTCACGGATTCGTGGACATGGGTGCCTACGACCAGTACCTCTCCGGCGAGATGCAGAACTTCCACGTCTCTGACGCCGAACTCGCCAGGTACATCAAGTCCGCCGACGCGCTGAACAGGTAGCTTCTCAGATCGGAAGGGTCTTCTGGCGGAGCCAGGCGGCGACCTCGGGGGTGAGGCGTGGGGAGAGGGTGCGGAAAACGCGCTCGTTGTAGGCGTTGAGCCAGTCGATCTCGGAGCGGTCGAGCAGGTCTTTGACTACGATTGATGTGTCGAAATGGCAGAGGGTCAAGGGTTCGAACCTCAGCCAGCGGCCGAAATCGTTCTCCCCGGCATTGACGCAGAGGACGAGATTCTCATGACGGACTCCGAATCTGCCTTCCCGGTAGATTCCAGGCTCGTCGCTCGTGATCATTCCGGGGATCAAGGCCTGACGGTTGAAATTCTGACGGATGTCCTGCGGACCTTCGTGGACATTCAGGTAGAATCCGACTCCGTGTCCGGTTCCGTGTCCGAAATCGCGCATCGCGTTCCAAAGCGGCTCCCGGGCAAGGGCGTCAAGCTGGCATCCGGCCGTTCCTTTAGGGAAAACGGCCTTGGACAGGGCTATGTGGCCTTTCAGAACTAATGTGTAGTCCTCTTTCTCAAGCTGTGAGCAAGGGCCGAGAGGAACAGTTCTGGTGATGTCCGTGGTTCCGAACAGGTACTGCCCTCCGGAATCACACAGGAAAAGACCTTCGGCGGACAGTTCCGCGGAACCCTCGGCCGGTGTGACATAGTGCGGCAACGCGGCGTTCTGTCCGTAAGCGGAGATCGTCTCGAAACTCTCTCCCCGGAATCCCTCGATTCCGGAACGGAACTCATGCAGCTTGAGCGAGGCTTCATGTTCATTGATCGCATCACCCGCCTCGACAGAGGTTTGCAGCCAGTGGAGGAAACGCTCCATGGCGACGCCGTCCTCAAGGTGGGCCTCTTTCATGCCGGCGATCTCGACATCGTTCTTGACGGACTTGCGCAGCCCGACAGGAGATGTCCCGGTCACAAAAAGCCCGGAGGAGTTCTCATCGAGGATGCAGTACAGATTGTAGTTCAATGTCGCCGGATCGACAAGCAACGACTTGATGTAGTTGCCGTCCACAAGGTTCGAGAGCGCCATCCCGACATCGGAATAGTCCTGGATGTTCACACCGTCCGCCACAAGCTCACGGAAACTGTCCTCCGTTTCGGTGTCGTCGTCCGGTGTCGGCCCCTTGCGCACGAACCAAAGCACATTGTCATCAGTGACAAGAAGGTAGGACATCACCACCGGATTGTACGCCACGTCCTGCCCGCGGACGTTAAGCATCCAGGCGATCTCGTCCAAGGCTGTGAGGAGAACCGCGTCGCGGCCACGCTCGGTCATCCACCTGCGCAGCCACCTGAATTTCTGAACTCTGGACCAGCCGACCTGTTCGGTGCCGAGAGTGATGACCGGGGTCTGGGGGATTTCCGGACGATCTGTCCACAGGGCATCGAGCATGTCCGGAGAATTGACAAAACGCACCTTCTCCCCAAGGGCGTTCCTGATGTCATTCACTGAAGAGACAGTCATGCACAGCCCGTCAACGGCCACGGTCACTTCGTCAAAATCCGCAAACTGTCCCGCAAGCCATTCAGGAATAAGTACCTGATCCGGCACACGGGTCTTATGCAGCTCCACCCCGGCGGCCGGGAGTTGCTTCGAGGCCTGGATGAAATAGCGGGTGTCGGTCCAAAGCCCGGCGTGATCCTCCGTGATGACAAGATCTCCCTCCCCGGTGTACCCGGAGAGCCAGGCCACCTGATGCCAGCGCGCGGCGGAATACTCGCTGTCATGCGGGTCATTCCCGGTCACGATGACGACATCCCAGCCCTTCGGGCGCATCATCGCCCGAACGGACTCGATTCTTTCACTGAATATGCTCATGTCCTAACTTGGAATATCAAAGATCGATTCTCACAAAGATGGCAAGCCTTTACAAATCAAACAATTTTACAAGTTTCAAGGTCAAGGCTATGAAGTCCTCGACGCTCAGGCGCTCGGGACGGAGGTCGAAGACCGGGTCGGACAGGAGTGCCGTCAGGTCCTGCGGAACGGAGTTTTCTCCGTCAGGTCCTGCGGCCGGTCTGCGAAGCAACGGCTTGAGGGAGTTGCGGAGCGTCTTGCGGCGCTGGCCGAAGGCTGTTTTCACAACCGTGCGGAAAAGCTTCTCGTCACAGTCGAGAGATGTGCGGGAGTTGCGGGTGAGACGGATCACGGCGGACTGGACCTTTGGCGGCGGATTGAACGCTCCCGAACCCACGGTGAAAAGATACTCGATGTCATACCAAGCCTGAAGGAAGACGGACAGGATTCCGTAGGTCTTTGTCCCCGGCTTCTCTGCGATGCGCTCCGCGACCTCCTTCTGGATCATGCAGACCACCTCCGGGATGCGGTCACGATGCTCAAGGACCTTGAAGAAAATCTGCGAGGAAATGTTGTAGGGGAAGTTCCCGATCACGGAATACTCACCCTCGAATATTCCGTCAAGATCCATCTTCAGGAAGTCGCCTTCTATAAGATTGCCCTCCAATTCCGGATAATGCTTCTTCAGATAGGCGACAGACTCGCCATCGATCTCCACAACCTTCAACGCTGTCTCCGGCCGCGGCAGCAGGTACTGGGTCAGAACCCCCATTCCCGGCCCCACCTCCAGAGCCTGATGTCCCTCAAGAGCGTCAACAATGTTTCTCGCTATGCTCTGGTCAGTCAGGAAATGCTGCCCGAGCGCTTTTTTCGCACGTACTTCCATGAAGCAAACTTACATAAAATCTGACGATTTTACGCCCGTTCATATAACCAAACTTAAGATTTACGAAAAAACTGTTGAAAACATTTGCATTGTCGGGGAATATATTTATTTTCGCAGTGTATTATTAAACTAATACGCATGAGAAGGGGATGGGAGATGCGGCCGTTGAACTTGCCGAAATGATGGGACGCCGCAAAACGGGATGGGAGAACAAACAGCTTCTGAGTGAACATGGAAAGGAACAACAGCCCTTATGGGCGTAAAAATGACGGCCGAATGCTGATTGAGTTGAAAGATGTCAACAAGACCTATCAGAGTGCGCAGCCTCTGCACGTGCTGAAAGGCATTGACCTGACAATAGAAAAAGGGGAGTTTGTCTCCATCATGGGAGCGTCTGGATCCGGCAAGTCCACGCTTCTGAACATTCTCGGAATCCTGGACAGCTACGATTCCGGAGAGTACCGCATAGCCGGCGATCTGATCTGGAACCTCAGCGAGAGAAAGGCCGCCGAGTACAGGAACAGGATGATCGGATTCATATTCCAGTCCTATAATCTGATAGGGTTCAAGACGGCTGTTGAGAACGTTGAGTTGCCGCTCTTCTATCAAGGGGTCGGCAGACAGAAACGGCACAGGATGGCGATGGAGTTTCTGGATAGACTTGGGCTTAAAGAGTGGGCGGACCACTACCCGAATGAGATGTCCGGCGGTCAGAAACAGAGGGTGGCGATCGCCAGGGCGCTTATCACCAAGCCGGAGATCATTCTGGCAGACGAGCCGACGGGAGCCCTTGACTCAAGGACTTCCGTGGAAATCATGAACCTTCTGCGTGAACTGAACGAAAAGGAGAACATGACAATCATTGTGGTCACCCATGAGAGCGGAGTGGCCAATTTCACAAACAGGATCATCCACATCAAGGACGGAGCCATAGGAAACATCGAGCGTAATATCAACCATAACGCATCTCCGTTCGGCGAGGGTACAATGATGAAGTAAGCCATGAGGGATATGTTTGAGGAAATCTGGAGCGACATCCGGCGCAACAAGCTCCGCACCGCCCTCACAGGCTTCGCCGTGGCCTGGGGGATATTCATGCTCATCTTCCTGCTGGGAGCGGGAAACGGACTGCTCCATGCCCTGGAGAGCAACAATTCCGACTACATGGCCAACACGATGAACGTCTGGGGAGGCTACACGTCCAAGCCGTATAAAGGCATGCAGGAAGGCCGCAGAATCGAACTGAACGAAAAAGACATAGACATCACCATCGGCCCGGACTTCACGGATAACGTCCAGACCGCCGCGGCGGTACTCCGCCAATCGTCGCTCACCGTCACCCGCGGCAAGGAGTTCATCAAGAAAACCGTCTTCGGAGTGACCCCCGACTATGCCGAGCTCAACAAAATCGGAATGCTTTACGGAAGGTTCATCAATGACATTGACATAAAGGGGAAAAGGAAGGTCATCGTGATGAGCAGCAACGACGCGAGGGAACTGCTCGGAGTGACCGGAGAGAATGAAGAAGGCCTGACCGCGCTCGGGAAAGCGGCGAAGGCGGAGGCTTTGGTCGGGAAATATGTGAAAGTCAATTCGTCCATGTTTCAGGTGGTAGGCATCACCAGGCCGGATGAAAGCGGCTACTCGACGCTCTACGCCCCGATCTCCACAGTCAGGACCATCTATAAGAGAGGCAATGACATCGACCAGTTCTACCTGTCGTTCCAAGGCCTGAAGACCGAACAGGAGAACCGGGATTTCGAGCTACGCCTGAAAGAGGCCTTGAACAGGAATCACGATGCCGCTCCGGATGACCAGAGGGCTGTCGGAATATGGAACCGCCTGACAATGAGCATGGAGATGAACAAGGGAATGTCAATGATCCGCACGGCCCTGTGGATCATCGGAATCCTTACCCTGCTGAGCGGAATCGTGGGAGTCTCGAACATCATGCTGATCTCCGTCAAGGAGCGCACGCACGAATTCGGAATCCGGAAGGCGATCGGTGCGAGTCCTTGGGCGATCCTGAAACTGATCATTTCCGAAAGCATCATCATCACGGCTTTCTTCGGCTATGTGGGGATGGTGCTCGGGGTGCTTGCCAACGAGTGGCTCGATCATGTCTCCGGAAACATGGTGATGGACTTCGGCCTTTTCCAACAGACGGTGTTCAAAGACCCTACGGTCGGCCTCAATGTCTGTGCGGGGGCCACGGTCCTGCTGGTCATCGCCGGCACACTCGCCGGTCTCGCTCCCGCCCGCAAAGCCGCCAAGGTCCGTCCGATCGAAGCCCTCCGCAGCGAATGATGAATATATATTACAATGAAAAAGATGATGCAGCTTCTTATTTTTTGAAGTTTTCTTGGTGGAATATTCAAATGAAATTTTTCGACATAGACAGATTCAAGGAAATCCTTGACACCCTCACCCGGAACAAGGGACGGAGCCTGCTGACCGGGTTCGGGGTGTTCTGGGGAATATTCATGCTGCTGTTCCTGCTGGGCGGCGGAGACGGGTTCAAGGTTATGTTGAACCAGCAGATGGGAGGGTTCGCCTCCAATTCGGCGATGGTCTGGTCCGATGAGACCTCCAAGCCATACAAAGGATTCAACAAGGGGCGCAGTTGGGGGATGACCCTCAAGGATGTGGACATCCTCAAGGAAAAGATTCCTGAACTGGACATCGTGTCGCCGCAATGCTACAGCTGGTCCCTGGGCGGGGCGACATACGGGGACAAGTCGTCCGAGTGCAATGTGAAGGGGTTGAAAGCCGATTTCGCGAAGATCGAGACACCGACGATAGTTTACGGACGCTACATCAACGAGATGGACGTGGCACAGAAACGCAAGGTCTGTGTGATAGGGAAGCAGATCTACGAGAACCTCTACTCCCGGGGAGAGGACCCGTGCGGAACCCGGATCAAGATCGGGCCGGCATATTATCAGGTGATCGGGGTTGACTACAACGAGCACAGCGTCATCAGTTTCAGTGGCAGGCAGACAGAGGCGATCGTGATTCCGATCTCGGTCGTCCAGGCTGTCTATAACATGGGAGACAAGGTGGCGGTGATGGCGGTCACGGCGAAAGAAGGAGTGGTGATGAGTGACATAATCCCGAAGATCCGCAAGGTGGTTGCCGACAACCACTACATCGACCCTGCCGATGAGCAGGCAGTCACCATTCTCAACACAGAGATGTTCTACATGATGGTGGACAGTCTGTTCAAAGGAGTGAACTTTCTTATCTGGCTGATCGGAATCGGGACTCTGCTGGCCGGGATCATCGGAGTCTCGAACATCATGATGGTCACGGTGCGGGAGCGCACGACCGAAATCGGAATCCGAAGGGCCATAGGGGCCACCCCTAAGATGATTCTCTCGCAGATCATCTGGGAAAGCATCGTTCTGACAGCCGTGGCGGGAATGCTCGGACTGCTGTTCACTGTGCTGATCCTGCAAGGACTGGAACTGGCCTTCACGAAGGACGGAATCCTTCAGGCCCCGTTCCAGATCGGTTTCTGGACGGCGGTGGGGACACTCCTCGGACTGACCGTTCTCGGAGTCGCGGCCGGACTCGCTCCGGCTGCCAGAGCGATGAGCATCAAGCCGGTGGATGCCATGAGGGATGAGTAAGCATATTCATGAATAAATAAAAAGTCAAGCAATATGAAAAAGTATTTTAAGTACATTCTGTTCGCCGCAGTCATTCTGGTGTTCGCAGGTACATTCTTCTTCCTTTGGCAAAAGTCCCGTCCGCAGGAAATCCGCTACGAGGAGCTTTCCGCCGGGATCGCCGACATCATGAAGACGACTCTCATCACGGGCACCATCGAGCCGCGCGACGAGGTGAACATCAAGCCGCAGATCAGCGGCATCATCTCCGAGATCTATAAGGAGGCCGGAGACCAGGTCAGGGAAGGCGAGGTGATCGCCAAGGTGAAGGTCATTCCGGAGATGGGTTCGCTCAGTTCGGCTCAGAGCCGTCTGCGCATCGCCAAGTTGAATCTGGAACAGGCGCAGACAAACTTCGGGCGAGAGAAAGCCCTCTATGACAAGCAGTTGGTGAGTGCTGAGGAATATGATCAGGTACGTCAGGCTCTCGACCAGGCCAAGGAGGAGAAAGACGCAGCCGAAGAGTCACTGGAAGTTGTGCGCGACGGGGTTTCAAGACGCAACGCCACGGCCAGCTCGACGCTGATCCGCTCGACCATCACCGGACTGATTCTGGACGTGCCGGTCAAGGTGGGCAACTCCGTGATCCAGAGCAACACCTTCAACGACGGAACGACCATCGCCACGGTGGCCGACATGAGCGACCTCATCTTCAAAGGCAATCTGGACGAGACGGAGGTCGGCAAGGTGGACGAAGGCACGAGGATGAAGATCACAATCGGAGCGGTGCAGGGAGTGGAGATGGACGCTGTCCTTGAATATATCTCCCCGAAGGCCGTGCAGAACAACGGTGCCAACCAGTTCGAGATCAAGGCCAGGGTCAGCCAGCTTGACAGTGTGAGGATCCGCTCTGGCTACAGCGCCAACGCCGAGATCGTTCTTGAACACGCCGATTCCGTTCTGGCTGTGCCGGAGGCTGCTGTTTCCTTTGAGAAAGACTCCACTTTCGTCTATCTTGCCGAGGGAGACGGGCAGTACAGGCGTCAGGCCGTGACCACAGGTCTGAGCGACGGAGTCAGGATCGAGATCAAGAGCGGTCTGGAGAAGGATCAGAAAGTTAGAGGGAACAGGATATTCACAGACAAGAAATAGTGTGTGTCATGAAAAGAGCATATTCATTGATCGCTTTGGGGTTGCTGACTGTGGGCCTTTCCGCGCGGGACAACTCGCCGTGGACGCTTCGGGACTGCATCGCGCATGCTTTGGAGAACAACATCACCCTCAAGCGGCAGGAAATCCAGGTCAGGCAGCAGGAAATTCAGCTGAACACTTCCAGAAACAGCCATCTGCCGGACGTGAGCGCCAGCGCCAGCGAGAACTTCTCGTTCGGACGGGGGCTGACCGCCGACAACACCTATTCCAACACCAACACTACCAGCACGGGGTTGAGTCTCGGGGCTTCGGTGCCGGTGTTCCAAGGGTTGAGAATCAAAAATTCCATCAAATACAATGAACTGAACCTCAAGGCTGCGACAGCCGACCTCCAGAAAGCGAGGGAGGATGTGAGCGTCGCCGTGGCCCAGGCTTACGTGCAGATCCTCTACAACATGGAGCTTCTGGACGTGGCCCGCAGCCAGGTCAGCATCGACTCGCTTCAGGTGGAGAGGCTTTCGGCGATGGAAGCCAGCGGCAAGGCCGGCAAGGTTCAGGTGGCGCAGCAGAAAGCGGCGCTTGGACAGAGCCGTCTGTCAGAGACTCAGGCAGCCAACAGTTTACGGCTGTCCCTGCTGGATCTCAGCCAGTTGCTGGAACTTCCGGATCCGGAGGGCTTCTCGATTGTCCGCCCGGAAGTCTCTGTGGACGGGCTGCTGCTCGGCAATCCGGAGGACATCTACGCCCAGGCCGTGGTCTGCAGGCCGTCGATCCGGGCGGAACAGTTCAGATTGGACGCCACTGAATATTCCATAAAGAACGCCAGGGGAGCGCGTATGCCTTCCCTGATGGCCAGCGGTGGACTGGGGACCAACTACTACACGATGAACAGCCGTTCCAGCGACCCTTTCACCGACCAGATAAAGAACAATTTCAGCCAGTATCTGGGGTTGAGCCTCAGCATCCCGATCTTCTCCGGGTTCCAGACCCGCAACCAGATCCGCTCCGCCGAACTTTCGAGAACCGACCAGATGCTGTTGTTGGAGAACACCCGGAAAAGCCTTTATAAGGAGATCCAGCAAGCCTACTACAACGCTGTGGCGGCGCAGGAGAAGTTCCGGTCAAGCCTGGATGCGGACGCCAGCGCCAAGGAATCCTACGGGCTTGTGCTGGCGAAGTATGAGAACGGCAAGGCCAACATCACCGAGTTCACCGAGGCCCGCGACAGTTTTCTGGAGTCCGGCTCCAATCTGGCCCGCGCCCGCTACGAGTTCCTGTTCTCCGTCAAGCTGCTGGATTTCTACAAAGGGCAGCGGATTGAGTTCTGAATGGCAAGGGCCTTACGGAAGGTCTGGGCGCAGGATGTCGGCTATGGCGGCGGTCTCGATGAGGAATCCGTCATGGCCGTAAGGAGTCTCGATCCGGTGATAGCCGGAGCCGGGGATGAGGGCGGAGAGCGGTTCCATGTCCTCGGGAGGAAAAAGTTCGTCAGATGACATGCAGATGAAGGTGCAGTCAGCCCTTATCGCGGACAATGCCTTGGCGACACCTCCTCGGCCGCGTCCCACGTTGTTGCTGTCAACCTCGTCACAGACATAGAGGTAGGAATAGGCGTCCCAGTCCTTGACGAATTTTGAGGTCTGGTGGCGGTAGTAGGAACCGACCTTGCCGGCGAACACGGTGTCCTCGCTGTCCTCGTTCTGCTTGAAGAGGCCTTCCTCGCAGCGGTAGGTCAGCAGGGCGATGGCGCGGGCGGCTTTCAGGCCCTCCATCCCGCCATGCAGGTTGCGGTGTTCCTTGAATGTCGGGTCGGCCTGGAGGGCCATGCGGATGGCGGCGTTGAAGCCGGCGAGCCAAGGAGTCACGCGGGCGCCGGTGGCGATGAAGAAAATCTTCCCGAACATGCCGGGACGCATCACGGCCCATTCAAAGGACATGAATCCTCCCATCGAGGTGCCGATCAGCACGTCAATCCGTTCTATTCCAAGATGCTGCCTCAGCAGATCGAACGCGCGGACGGTGTCCCGGACGGTCACTCTCGGAAACTCGAAATAGTAGGGCTTCCCGGTTCTCGGGTTGATGGACGCAGGTCCGGACGAGCCGCATGCCGAACCCAGAACGTTGGCGCAGACCACGAAGTACTTCTCCGTGTCGATCAGTTTGCCGGGACCTACCAGTGCCGGCCACCAGCTGCCCTCAGGATCGGAATCCGCTGTGAGGGCGTGGCAGAGCCAGACCACCTTCCTGTCCGGTGAGTACCCGAACGGCGATGTGTGGTAGGCAACCTCCAGATTGTCAATGCTTCCGCCCGCCTCGAACTCGAACGTTCCCTTGTACTTGTAGATGTGCTTGATCATTTTTCCTCACTTGCGCCTGCAAATTTAGGAAAATTAGCCGTCTAAGTAAGCGGTAAAAAATAAGCTGCCGCAGATTTGGCAAAGATTTTTGAGGATAGATTGCTTTTTGAAGAAGGAGTGTGCCGGTGGCACATGACTGATGAAAAAAGAAATACAGGCCAAAAAGATTGCCTAAGAAGCTGTTTTGATTTGTTTGTTTGAAGGGTTGAGAGTGAAAAACTTCAGGTTCGACCGCTTCTTCCAAGGAAGATAGCGGTGCTATCTGACTGAAGAAGTGGGAAGAAGATGAAGATTTTTCACCTCAAAGAACATTTCAAACAAATCAAAACAGCTTCTAAAATGAGGCAAATTATTTTTTAACGCTTACTAAAATGTAGAAATTGCGTACTTTTGTCCGTAACGGCTCCGACACGGAGCCTTATCTATGAGTTTATGGAAGAATACAGAATAGGCAACGGCTACGATGTCCACGCCCTGAAGGATGGGCTGCCGATGTGGCTTTGCGGCATACGGATTGAGAGCGGGAGCGGCTTTGTGGCGCATTCGGACGGGGATGTGGCCATCCATGCGCTATGTGACGCGCTTCTCGGAGCGGCAGCGCTGGGAGACATCGGGCTTCATTTCCCGGACAGCGACGACAGGTGGAAAGGAATCGACAGCAAGCTGCTTCTGAAGGAGGTGATGAGACTGGTCAGGGAGAAGGGCTACGAACTCGGCAACGCCGACATCACGATCGCCCTGCAGGCTCCGAAACTGCGCCCCCACATCGACACTATGCGCTCAACCCTTGCGGAAGTGATCGGAACGGATGTCTCCGGCATCTCCGTCAAGGCCACGACCACGGAACGTCTCGGATTCGTCGGCAGAAAGGAAGGCTGCGAGGTCTGGGCGACCGTCATCATCCACAAGGCATAAAACCATCACACAATGAGAAAAACCCTCACAATAATCTGCTCCGCCTTATGCTGCCTCGGTCTGGAGGCCCAGATCAATTTTCCTCCTGTCGAGTACTATGCGATCGGGCAGAGCGACATCGACCGGGCGGAGCGGCTTCTGAACACTCCCCTCAAAAAACCGCTTGAATACCCGAATCCAAGCAGGGGCGCGCGGTGGTTTCCGGACGCAAGTCTGGGGCTGTTCATGCACTGGGGCATCCACAGCGTGATCGGAGCGCAGCCCTCGTGGGCGATGATCAACCGCTACCGCTACAACGGCGGCTACAAGCCCAAGGAACTCTACTACAGTCAGGCCCTCGAATTCAACCCAGAATTCAATGCCGACAAATACCTTCAGGCGGCGAAGGAGGCCGGTTTCAACTATGCCGTCCTGACAACCCGCCACCACGATGGCTACTGCCTCTGGCCGTCAAAGTACGGAATCGGCACAAAGCAGTTCATGGGAGGGCGCGACCTTGTCGGGGAATATGTCGAAGCCTGCCGCCGGGCCGGTCTCAGGGTGGGGTTCTATTACTCCCCGCGCGACTGGCTGTACCCGGGCACCTACGATGAGAGGCAATTCGACGCCGACACCAGAGGCCGTATGGAGGAAATCAAGGATCCCGCCGTCAGGGAGAAGGAATATTCCAGAATGCTCGGCTACGTGATGGCCCAGATAGAGGAACTGCTGACCCGCTACGGAAAGATCGACATCCTCTGGCTGGACGGAATGTGGATGATGGGCGTGACCGACCACCACAACGACCAGGTCTATGCCTGGATCCGCTCGCTGCAGCCGGACATAGTCATCAACGACAGATGGTCGAACATCGTGAATCCTGACAATCCCGACGGCACAAGCGTCCGCGTCGGAGACTTCACCACACCTTTCGAGTGCCGGAAACCGACATATTCCCCGTCAGAATGGTGGGAGCACTGCCACATCTGGACCTGCGGCGGAGGCGGCTGGGGCTACGACAGGACAGGTACCTTCCGTCCTATGAGCTGGTTCTTCGATGAGTATGTCGCGTCTCGCTCGCAGGGAGGCAACTTCCTGCCGAACGCCAGTCCTGACGGCAACGGGGACATGCACCCGAACTTCTACAGGCAGATCGACTCGCTGAAAGCCTGGATGGCCCACAGCGGCGAATCCTTGAACGGAGCAGGACCGACACCGGGAGCGCGCCTTGGCAATGTCCCGCTCACCACACGGGGCAAGAAAGTCTGGTACGCCCATGTCCTGCCGTCCTTCAATGGCCAGGTCAGCGTACTCACGAACAAAAAACCGAAATCCGTCATCCTCCTGAGGACCGGCGAACCTGTCATCTATGAATATGCCTGCGGAGCCGTCATCTTCAAACTGCCGGCTGCGGAACGCACCAAGACAGATGATGTTGTTAAAATAAACTTTTGAACATGAGTCCTTTATCGGTTGCGGTCACAGTCCTGGCGTACTTCGCCGTGATGTTCGCCGTGTCATGGATCTCCTCACGCCGCACTGACAACGCCGGATTCTTCAACGGGGGACGCAAGGCCCCGTGGTGGATCGTGGCGATCGCGATGCTCGGAGCTCCTATGTCCGGAGTGACCTACGTCTCCGTGCCCGGAATGGTCGGCGTCGGAGGCACGGCGATGGGCTACATGCAGATGGTGCTGGGATTCTTCGTGGGCTACCTGATCATCGCCTTCGTCCTCACGCCCGTGTTCTTCAGGATGAACATGGTGTCGATCTACCAGTACCTTGACGACCGTTTCGGCGTCTCGTCGCACAAGACCGGAGCATGGTTCTTCTTCATCTCCAAGATTCTGGGAGCGGCGGTCAGGCTGTTCCTCGTCTGCGTGACGCTCCAGCTGATGATCTTCGAGCCGCTTCATCTGCCGTTCGTCCTCAATGTGGCTGTCTCCGTGGCGATTGTGCTGATGTACACGTTCAGGGGCGGAGTGAAGTCCGTGATTTGGACGGACACTCTCAAGACAGTCTGCATGATCGTGTCGATCGTGCTTGCGATAGTGTTTATAGCCAAGGACTTGGGTCTGGACTTCTCCGGCGTGGCGCAGACGGTGGGAGAGAGCGCATATTCAAAGATGCTTTTCTTCGACGACGTGAACCATCCTGAATATTTCTGGAAACAGTTTCTGGCGGGCGTGTTCACGGTGATCGCGATGACGGGTCTGGACCAGGACATGATGCAGCGGACTCTGAGCAGCCGCAACGCCAAGGATTCGCAGAAGAATCTCATCACCAGTGGATTGCTGCAGATTCCGGTGATCTTCCTGTTCCTTTGTCTGGGAGTGCTGCTGTACGTGTTCGCTGATCAGAAAGGAATCTCCGAGGTCGGTGACACGCTGTTCCCGGCCGTGGCGACCGGTGGCTACCTGCCGGCGGTCGTGGGTGTGCTGTTCGTGATCGGGCTTGTGTCCTGCGCCTTCGCCGCCGGCGGCTCGGCCTTGACCGCGCTCACGACATCGTTCACGGTGGACATCATCGGTACCAAGGGAAGGAGCGAGGAGCAGGTCGCATCGGTCAGGAAGAAAGTGCATCTGCTGATGGCGGTCCTGATGGCGGCTGTGATTCTTGTTTTCCATCTGCTGAACACGAAGTCGGCCATTGACGCGGTCTATAAACTGGCGAGCTACACCTACGGGCCGATTCTTGGGATGTTCGCTTTCGGAATATTCACAAAAAAGAAGGTCAATGACAGGTGGGTGCCGCTGGTGGCCGTCATCGCGCCGGTTCTCTGCTTCATCCTCCAAAGCAACTCCGAGCGTTGGTTCGGGGGCTACAGATTCAGTTACGAGCTGCTACTTTTCAACGCATTGTTCACGATTCTGGGGCTTTGTCTTCTTATTCGGAGAAAAAAGTGACATTTTTTAGCCATGTCTTTGGAATATCGTGGAAAAAGCGATACCTTTACAATCCTTATGGAAGCGGGGATTGCTTCCCGAGGAAGGTCTGCTTGAACATGCCCGAATGGCGGAATTGGTAGACGCGTTGGACTCAAAATCCAATGTCCCTTAAAGACGTGCCGGTTCGAGCCCGGCTTTGGGCACAAAAAGGGGGCTGACTAAAAAGTATTGGTCAAGCCCCTTTTTCTTGTCTTTTGCTGAGGTTAAGAAGCTGTTTTGGACTTGATCCGACACTGGGGACCGGATTCCCCAGACTCCTTGCGTCGCTCCGCGCTTCGCGCAATATGCATTCAACCCCCAGTCACTATCGTGACAGCCCCGGTGGGGCACTGGGGACCGGATTCCCCAGACCCCTTGCGTCGCTCCGCTCCGAGTGCGCTCCGAATACGCTATTTTTGGTCAGCGTCTATTTGCGCTATACCAACTTTTCGGTATCTTTGTCAGGAAGATGGCTTCGGAAGGCGGGGATGCCGGTTGCGGAAAGCCTTGATTAACCATAAAAGATTCTGGAAAACACTATGTACAAGAGAGTTTTGCTTAAATTGAGCGGTGAGAGCCTTGGCGGTTCCGTCGGGAAGGGACTTGACCCGGAGAGTCTGCGGAGATATTCAAAAGAGATCGCGCGTGCGGCGAAGGCCGGCTTGCAGATAGCCGTCGTCAACGGCGGAGGCAACATATTCAGAGGTCTTCAAGGTCTTGACAAGGGATTCGACCGCGTCGAAGGGGACAGGATGGGAATGTTGGCCACCGTCATAAACTCTCTGGCCCTCAGTCAGTTCATCAAGGATGAGGGAGTCCATGCCGAAGTTTTTTCCGCCACCCCGATGGAGCCTCTTGTCCGCTACTACAACCGCGACAACGCGGTCAAGGTGCTGGAGGAGGGCGGAGTGGCCCTTATAGCCGGCGGAACCGGGAGTCCGTTCTTCACGACTGATTCTGGAGCGGCGCTCAGGGCGCTTGAGATCAAGGCTGATGTCGTGCTGAAAGGAACCCGCGTCGATGGGGTCTATACGGCTGATCCCGAGAAGGATCCGGCAGCCGTCAAGTACGATGAGCTGACGTTTGACGAGGCTATGGCGAAGCATCTCAAGGTCCTTGACCAGACCGCCTACGCCCTCTGCAATGACGGCGACATGCCGATCATCGTCTTTGATGTGAACGGCGAGGGGAACCTGCTTAAGCTGGTGGGCGGAGAGAAGGTCGGGACGCTTGTCCACAAATAGAGAATTGACTATTAATACAAAACATTATGCTTACAGACAAAGCGAAAGAAATCATCAGCGGAGTCAAATCCAAGATGGAGGACTCGGTGCTGTTTCTTGAGGAGGATCTCAAGACCTACCGTGTCGGAAAGGCCAATCCGTCCATCCTTAACAATGTGACTGTGGATTATTACGGCACTCCGACACCAGTCTCACAGGTGGCTTCGGTCACCGTCCCTGACGCCAGGACCATCGCCATCCAGCCTTGGGAGAAGAGCATGATTCCTGTCATCGAGAAGGCGATCATCAATGCCAACATCGGACTTACCCCTCAGAACAACGGCGAGGTCATCCGTTGCCCTGTTCCGCCTCTCACCGAGGAAAGACGTAAGGAACTCATCAAGAAGGCAAAGGCCACGGGCGAGAACATCAAGGTGGCCGTGCGCAACGCCCGCCGTGACGGAGTTGACGCTCTGAAGAAGGCCGAGAAGGCCGGAGACTTCTCCGAGGACGTGCGCAAGGAAGGCGAGGACGAGATCCAGAAGGTCACTGACGCCAAGGTGAAGGCGGTTGACGAACTCGTCTCGGCAAAAGAAAAGGAAATAATGACCGTTTAGGGTAATTTTTCTTTCGGATTTACTATCTTTGCACCGTTATGATGATGAGCACACGATTTTATTCTTTCGGTTTTTATTTCTTTTACCGCGGCAGGTAGAGGACCGGACGAGCGTGTGTTCTGAATATTCAGAGCGAAAAGATAGATGAATATATGGCTGTCCGGTGTTTTCCTCCGGACAGTCTTTTTTTTGAGTGGACGAACTTATGAATATGACAAAAGTGGCGATACAAGGCTATCGGGGCTGCTTCCACGAGCAGGCGGCGAGGAATTTCTATTCCGCACGGGGAAAGGAGATCTCCATTGTGGAATGTCCGACCTTCGAGGGGCTGTTCAAGGCTGTGGCTTCAGGTGAGGCCCAGGCTGCGGTGATGGCCATCGAGAACACCATCTCCGGAGGACTTCTCCCCAATTTTGAGCTTCTGAGGTCGAATCCCCACAAGATCAAAGGAGAGGTGTACATCCCCATACATCAGAACCTTATGGCTCTGCCGGGACAGGACATCCACGACATCCGTGAGGTGCGGACGCACTACATGGCCATCAATCAGACCCGCCGGTTCTTTGAGCGGAACTGCCCGTGGATCACTATGGTGGAGTCCGAGGACACGGCCAAGAGCGCCATCGACATAGCTGCCGGAGGCCTGAAGGGAGTCGGGGCGGTCGCCTCAGAACTGGCCGCCAGCCAGAACGGGCTTGAGATTCTGGCGCGGAGCATCGAGACCTACAAGCAGAACTTCACCCGCTTTCTGATTCTGGACGACGCCGTCACGGTTCCCCGCCGCGAGATCAGCAAGGCATCCCTCTGCTTCACCCTGCCTCACAAGCCGGGATCTTTGGCCCAAGTCCTCACAATCCTCTCGTTCTACGAGATGAACCTTACCAGAATCCAGTCCCTGCCGATCCCGGGGCAGGAATGGCAGTACTTCTTCTACGCGGACATCAAGTTCGCGGCCTATGACCGCTACCGTCAGGCTCTGAAGGCGGTCAGACCCCTTATGGAGGGACTTGACATTTTAGGTGAATATAAATCTTCGATGCAGTGATGATCATTGAACCGGCAGAAAGAACTTCCTCCGTTCAGGAATATTACTTCTCCCGCAAGCAGAAGGAGCTTGACGCTCTGAACGCCGGACGCATGGCGCAGGGGAAAGACAGAATAATCAATTTAGGGATAGGCGCTCCGGACGGGATGCCTCCACGGGCGGCGATCGACGCCTTGACTGCGGCGGCGGTCGGCCCCGGCAACCACGCCTACCAGAGCTACAAGGGGCTTCCGGAGTTGAGGCAGGCCTTTGCGGACTGGTACTCACGTTATTACGGTGTGACGTTGAATCCGGACGGAGGCATCCAGCCGCTTGTCGGTTCCAAGGAGGGCATCCTTCTGATTTCGATGGCGTTTGTCAACCCGGGCGACAAGGTTCTCGTACCTGACCCAGGCTATCCGACCTACACCTCGGCCTCCAGACTGGCCGGTGCCGAGATTGTCACCTATGATCTGACGGAGGAAAACCATTGGCGGCCGGATTTCGATGCCTTGGAGAGAATGGATCTGGAGGGTGTGAAAGTCATGTGGACCAATTATCCGAACATGCCGACCGGAGCCAGGGCCACCCCGGAACTTTACCGGAGGCTGGTGGACTTCGGGCTCAGGCACAGGATCCTGATTGTGAATGACAATCCCTATTCATTCATCCTTTGCGGGCAGCCGCTGTCGATTCTGGCCGCGGAAGGGGCGGGGGAGTGCTGTCTGGAACTGAACTCGCTGAGCAAGGCGCACAACATGAGCGGATGGAGGATCGGGATGGTCGGCGGATCCCCGGAACTGATCGCGGAGGTGCTGAAGGTCAAGAGCCAGATGGACTCGGGGATGTTCAAGCCGCTCCAGCTTGCGGCGGTCGAGGCCTTGAGGCAGGGACCGGAATGGTTCGAGGCGCTGAATTCCGAATATGCCCGCAGACGCATGGCGGCCGGGAGGATCTTTGACACTCTCGGTGCGGTTTACGACCGCGACACGGCCGGTCTGTTCCTTTGGGGACGCATGCCGTCACGGTACGCCGTGGACGGGATGACGGCAGGTGAGGTTGTTTCGGAACGCATTCTGTCTCAGGCGGGTGTGTTCATCACTCCGGGCTTCATATTCGGTCGGAACGGCAATGACTTCATCCGGATTTCCCTCTGTGCCAGGCCGGAGGTGCTTGACCGCGCTAATAAAGAAATAGAAAAAGTTATAAAAAACATTTTATGACAGTAGGAATCATAGGTCTGGGCCTGATCGGCGGCTCGATGGCCATCGACTTGAAGAGAAGGGGATTCGCCGGGACCGTCCTCGGAGTGGAGGCTGATCCGGTGAACGCGGCCGCTGCCGGGAAGATGGAACTCGTGGACGAGATCGTGCCGTTTGAGGAATGCGTCCGCAGGAGCGACATCACGGTGGTCGCCATCCCGGTCGGCGTGGCTGTGAGGATGCTCCCGCAGGTGCTGGACATATTCAAGGAAGAAGGGGACGGGAAAAAGATCGTGATCGACACCTGCTCCACGAAGAGTGCCATTGTCCGCGCGGTGCATTACCATCCGCTCCGGGGCCGCTTTGTGGCGACGCACCCGATGGCCGGCACTGAATATTCTGGGCCTTGGGCGGCGATGCCGAACCTCTTCGACGGACGCGCCTGCATCTTCGCGAACACTGAGGATTCGGATCCGCAGGCTGTGAAAGTCGTTGAGGAACTGTACGATGCGCTGAACATGCGCCCGCTTTTCATGAACGCCGACAGCCACGATGTACACACCGCCTACGTGTCGCACATCTCGCATGTCACATCTTTCGCGCTGGCCCTCACGGTCCTTGAGAAGGAAAAGGACGAGAAGCACATTTTCGACCTTGCGTCCGGCGGGTTCTCGTCAACGGTGCGTCTCGCCAAGAGTTCAGCCGAGATGTGGACGCCTATTCTGGAGCAGAACAGGGACAATGTGCTGCACGTCATAGACACTTATCTGGAGAAGATGAGGCTTTTCCGCGACGCGATCGCTGACTATGACGGAGAGCGCGTTACCGAACTCATCCATGAAGCAAACAGGATTAAAAAGATTTTGAGATAGTTATGGAACGTACACTTGACATCATCCCCGTCTCCGAGTGGGGATTCTTCGACGAGAGCATCCCCCCTCTTGTCATCGCCGGTCCTTGCAGCGCCGAGTCCGAGCTGCAGGTGATGATGACCGCCAAAGGCTTGAATGAATTCGGGATCCACGTTTTCCGCGCGGGAATATGGAAGCCCCGCACCCATCCAGGATCCTTCGAGGGAGTCGGTGCTCCGGGTCTGAAATGGCTTCAGAAGGTGAGGAATGAGTACGGCATGAAGGTCTGCACGGAGGTCGCCAATGAGAAGCATGTCTATGAATGCCTGAAATACGGCATTGACATGGTCTGGATCGGGGCGCGCACGACAGCCAATCCTTTCCTCGTGCAGGAGATCGCCGAGGCGTTGAGGGACACTGACATTCCGGTTCTTGTGAAGAATCCGGTGAATCCTGACATTGACCTCTGGATCGGAGCCCTTGAAAGGCTGAACCGGGCGGGAATCAGAAAACTGGGCGTGATTCACAGAGGATTCTCCACTTCGCAGAAAATCCCTTACCGAAATCTTCCGGGATGGCAGATCGCCGTGGAACTCCGTACCCGTTATCCGAAACTGCCGTTCTTCGCCGACCCGAGCCACATGGGAGGTTCCAGACAGTACCTGAAAGAATTGTCGCAAAGGGCGATGGATCTTGGGCTGGACGGCCTGATGGTCGAGTCCCACTGTGATCCGTCCTGCGCGCTCAGCGATGCCGGACAACAACTGGTCCCGTCCGATCTGAAGACTCTGCTTGAGAGCCTGACCGTCCGCCAGAAGGTTACCAACGACAAGGAATATAACGAAGGCATCGAGGAGCTCCGCTCCCGGATCGACATCATCGACGAGAATCTTCTGATGGCTCTTGGCTCCAGAATGGAAGTTTCCCGCAAGATCGGCGAGTTCAAGAAAGCCCACAACATCGCCATCGTCCAGGCCGCCCGCTGGGACAGCATCCTCTCGTCGATGATAGAGAAAGGCAAGGATTACGGCCTCTCCGAAGAGTTCATAACCGCCTTCTTCACAGCCATCCACGAAGCTTCCGTCGCCGAGCAGAACAAGATTCTGGAGCGGTAGAATACTGAATATAAAAAAGAGGGGATGGAGTAGAGTACCTTGGTTGGTACAGGATGATAGCTCAATTATCGCAGATACCCTTAATATTTACGATAATGCCCTTTCACCTTCTCTATCTTGCCTAAGCGGATGCGCTTGTACGCCTTCACCCAGACAATTCTGATAATCTCCACTCCAATGGAGATTCGGACAATAATCGGATGTTTTCTTGTTTGCATTGTTGATAATTATATAGTGAAAGAAAAATCCTCCTTGTTCAAGTACCTCCCCTCTTAAATAACAACAAAAGCAGACACCCATTTAAGGGATAGATGTCTGCTTTTACTCTATATAATTCTGTGTCAACAATGACGGGGTCAAAGTTACGACTTTATTTTCATAATCAAAATCAAATTGATGAAAATATTCTCAATGTATGACCGGATTATTTTCAAAACCGGCAGCCGAGGGCGAGGGTGATGGTGCCGCCGAGGGCGTCATTGGCGGTGAGGTAGGCGAGGTCAAGACTTACGCCGAGGAGGCGGACTCCCAAGCCGACTGTGGCGAACGACGGAAGAGCCGCGTCGCCTGTCCCGAAATGGTAGCCGGCCCGCGCGAACAGCATATCCCTGAATGAATATTCAGCCCCCGCGGCCGCCGTGACGCTCCCGCTGAAGAAGCAGTCGGCGTCGGCGGCCAGCCTGACCCCATGCGCCTCCGAAAGAGCCTTCCCCCAATCCGCCCCGATGGCCGCGGAGGACGGGAGGCTGAACGCGTCTCCGGAGACGGACTCCAACGAAGTCCCCACGTTTGAGACCCCGGCGGTGAGGCTCAGCCCCGCAAGCCGCCAGGTGAGGAACATGTCCGCCGCGACGGCCGACCAGGAGTCGTCCTCCGAGAGCCTCTGCGAGGCGTGGCGCACGTTCGCCCCGGCCGACAGGTTGTCCATGATCAGGAACCCGACCCCGGCGTTGACTACCGTCTCCGCGGGCCTGAACGTCCCTCCGGCGTTGCCCGTCCCGTCCGTCAACGTGTATTCCTCTCCCGCCTGAAAGGCTCCCCCTACCGAGAACCCGAACCGTCCCCCGGTCCGGAACGCCGCCCCGAGATTGATCCCCGAGGACTTCTCCCCGTCCGGCGCCCAGCTCTGGCCGGACACACCGAGGGACACCCTCTCCGGTGAGAAAGGGATGACGGATGAGTTCCTGAACGAGGAATATGCCGCCCCGGATGCCGCCGCGGCCCCCGCGAAACCCATCCCCGCCGAGACCGGGTCACGGACGATCCGCACGAAAGGCAGGGCCTCGGAACCCTGCGCGGAAGCATGGCAGACCGGCAACAGGCATCCGAGCGCCGCCGCCAGAATATTCACATTCAATCTCATCATTTCTTGACTATCGTTTGTTTGTACTCCTTGGAACCGATCTTGATGGCGGCTGAATATCTCCCCGGCGCGCAGTCCGACAGGTCTATCACCGCCGGCTCGAAAGCGCTGGCCCTGAGGGTCCCCTCGAACACCGCGCCGCCGGTCACCGACACGATCCTCACGTGGACATCCGCCGGTTCCGCCCCCGTGGCGATGTTCAGGACATCCTTGACAGGGTTCGGGTAGGCGGCATACTCAATGGACGCCTCCCTGGCCAGAATCCTGAAGGAGGTGGACACCTCCGCCCTCCTCGCATCGTAGGCGGTGACCGTGACAGAGGCGGCCCCGTACTGGAGGACCGTGCCTATGATCCTGTCAACATTCTGAGCGACATGAGCCACCTTGCCGTTGTCCACGGAAATCACGTACCCGAGTGTCTCGCCGTCAGGATCCTCGAAATAGTCCGCGGTGTTCAGGGTGAACACCTCCCCCACGGCCGTAAAGAACATGTCCTCCATGTCCTTTATCTTCCTTGGAGGCGTGTTCTCAAGCAGGGTGTAGTCGATCTTCACGGAACTTGACCCGCCATAGGAGTCGGTCACCGCGAGCTCGGCCGCGTAGTTCCCGGGTTCGGCTTCGTTGCCGGTGATCGTGACCGTCCCCTTTCCGTCGGCGAGGCCTGAGAAGACATCGGCCTCGGAGCCGGGCGTGTAGGCGAAGGTGAACGCATGTCCGTCAGGGTCAACGACGCTGACATTCACAACTTTGGTCTCATGTGACTTCAATGTCAAGGCTCCGTCGAGGTCGATCTCGATGACCGGAGGGTTGTTCGCTCCGGAAACGAAGGAGAGGACCTCGCTCGACTCGCCGAACGTCCTGCCATAGGTGTAGCCAACGACTTTCACATAGTAGGTCATGGAAAACTCGAGATCGTCAAAGTCAACAGAGCACGGCTCCCCCACCGGCAGATCCGGCACGAAATATTTGACAGTGACACCGTCTTTTGCGCCTTCAGCCGGATCGGCCGCGGCGACGTCGTCCTTGTCTTTGCCATACAGCACGGCATAGCCATAGGCCGGATGGCCATCGCAGTCTCCCGTCACTGTCCACGACGCCGTGAAGTTGTTGCTGGCCGAGGTCACTTTCAAATCAGTGACCTTGGACGGGACATACTCACTCTCGTAGGTCATGGCACCGACCGCGTCGACAAGACCTCCGACAGACGCCGGTATTCCCTCCGTCCTCTTGCTGCCGAGCAGCCTCTCCTTCAGTTCATCGCAGGAGAAGCCCGGACCTCCGAAATAGGAAGCCACCAGAGCGGCCACGCCCGAGACGTGAGGACAGGCCATCGACGTGCCGGACAGCGATCCGTACTGTCCGCCGACCTTCGTGCTGTAGATTGAAGAGCCGGGGGCGGCGATGTCCACGAAGTCCCCGTAGTTGGAGTAATAAGCCTTGCTTCCGTCGCTGGTGACGGCCCCGACCGCGATGACGGGCTCGTAATTGGCGGGCGCGCCGTTGGTGATGTTTTCATTGCCGGCGGCGAAGACCACCAGGCCGCCTTTCATCGGGGAGTCCGGAAGCTGGTTCCCTTCATTGTCGCAGCCGGCGTACTTGATGAAATAGTCAACGGCGGCCTTGTCGGATGATGAGATCCTGGCGGCGAGGGCGGCTTTCTTCTCCTCGTCGTTAAGTTTTCCGTCGCCGTCCTTGTCATAGCTGTAGCCCCAGCTGTTCTGGCAGATCACGGCTCCGTTGTCGGCCGCCCATTTGATCGCCTCCGAACTGCTGCCGTTCAGGGTCTTGGTCTCGCCCCCCTCGACAATGTCCCGAAGGATTTCGCAGGACATGATCGTGACTCCCCTCTGACCTGCCGCCGCGTTTCCGCCGGCCACTCCGCAGACACCGATCCCGTTGTTGTTGACAGCCGCTATGGTGCCGGCCACATGGGTCCCGTGATTGCCGGCCACCACGGAGCCGGATCCGGAGATGAAGCTGTGATGCTTCGTGCCGCAATTGGCCGCAAGATCCTCGTGCGTGATCTCCACGCCCTCATCCACAACGGCCACCACAACCCCGGGATCTCCCGTGGTGTAGCCGCTCCAGACCGCCGACACGTTGATGTCACAGCCGTTACCGCCAACGAAACCCCACTGGCTGCTCAACTGAGGGTCATTGAATCCGGCCCTGACAATCACAGGGCGGGACTCTACACATTCGATCCCGCTTACCCCTCCAAGCTGGGCGGCCGCGCGGGTCTGAGGCACATCGTTCTTGTAAGTCACGACGTACCACCTGTGCAGACCTTCGCGGCGGGTACGCGGCTCGAATTCGCCGGCGTCAGGGAAAAGTCTTCTGATCGAGGAGATTCCGATCTCGTCAAGGACCTGGTTCAGCC
Source organism: Bacteroidaceae bacterium (assembly GCA_963642565.1). Classification (GTDB taxonomy): domain Bacteria; phylum Bacteroidota; class Bacteroidia; order Bacteroidales; family UBA932; genus Cryptobacteroides. The sequence goes on from CAVIGZ010000015.1 coordinate 25,719, forward strand.
CCATTGAACGGGTGACGACCTTTCCTTGGCCCAGATCGCTCTCGATGAGCGAGAGCATCCCGTCGCTGAACCTCACGACGGCCTCCCCCTGCACCACTGAATGGTCAACCGCCTTCTCTTCCGCCGCGCCCTCGCGCGGCACCCCACCCCGCTCCTCCTTCGCGCAGGAAGCAAGGGCGGCCAACGCCAGCACGGCCATGACAATCTTCTTCATATTCGGATAATTATTTGTTCATCTGCCCAGAAAGGAAATCCACGACGGTCAGCAATGACGAGGGATCGTTCCATCTGACTTTGTTGGACTTCAGGAACGCCTTGGCCGCCGCCTTGTCCACGAGAGGGGAATTCGTGACCTCGGATTTCGTGGCGGGAATCACATTCAGTCCCACGCGGATGAGATTCTTCCTCATCAGAGGCAGCTTCTCTCCATTCTCTCTTCCTTCCATCAGAGTGTTGAGAGGCAGGTTGACAAGCGAGGATGAGTCCCCGGCAAGGGACGACAGCTTCCGGGTGGACGCCGTCGAGGACGAGATTCCATAGCCGATGTCCGACTTGTTCAATTCGTCGAAGTTGACCGAGGTCTCGCAGACCACGGCCCCGTTCCCGTTCTCGGCCAGCAACCTCATCATCTTCCCTCCCGCATTGAGATAGACATCATCGCCTATTCTTGCGGAGAACACCTTCAGCATGTCAGCCGCCATCACTTTCTGATCCTTTTCATCCACATAATGGATCTTCCCGTCCACGGAGACGTTCACCATCGCCGCCTGGACAAGCTCGCCGCCGCTCATCCTGATGACTCCGTTCTGAAAGTCATTGTAGAGGTACGGCCATGTCCTCGTCGGCTCGTAGCTCTGGGCGAGACACAGCCGGACTCCCGTCAGGAGCATCGCGGCGAGAGCCATTAATCTTGTCTTTGTCATAATGCCTATGTGTTTTTTACACTAAAAATCCTTTAAAAGGAAGAAAAATTATAAATATACGACAAAAAAAGGGACAGTCAAAATGGCTGCCCCCTAAAATACTGTTTATAAAACCACAGGTTATTTCCTTGTCCATGTCATCGGGCCGACATAAATCTCCCACCAACCAGCACTGGTTCTGCAAGCATAGCCATTTGGCACGGTGATAGTCTTATAGTCGCTGCTGAACTCGAACACAATGTCAGTGAAACCGCTGGCATCATCAATGTTAGGAGCGTCAAAGCCAACCTCACAGAGAGGACCTTGCGATGAAGATACATAGCCCGTTTCCTGATCGGTCTCGATAGTGATCTTCGTTTTCTCCGCATTCACAGTTCCCGTGAAGATATTGTACTTATTGGCAGCTGTATATCCATAAGATGCCAGATAGGGGTCAAGATTGTAAACAAGCACTTTATTCACATCATCAGGATGTGCCAGAATCTGAACTTCCGCAGTATAGTTGTCACCCCAGTATCCCGGTGCGGGACCGCTGAATGTTCCGAAAAGGTTCGCAAGCGGATGGTCATTGTCCTTGATGGTGAAAGAGGTAACATTCGAGCCACCGACCTGATAGTCGTTAGTGGCACTCTCGAGTTCTATCTGGAAATCAAGTGACCCGGTGAACACTCCCGGCTGGTCAACAACGTTGATCTTTATTGCAAGGGAGTCGGTGCCGTTGAATGACAGCACCTTGCCAGCAGGCTCAACGGTGAAGTTCACGCCTTCCTTGGCAGTACCCTCCACGACCTTGAAAGTCACGGAAGTGTTCTTGTCACCCTTTAAAGTACCCAATTTGACAGGGAGAATCACTGTCCCGACATCCTCGCTGACGGAAACGGTGGTCCTGTAGAGATTGACGAACGGTGTGGTCTGGTAATCGCTGACCTCGCGGCAGCTTGCGAAAGCGGCCACAAACGCAGTGAAGGCTAATATTCTGTAAATATTTTTCATATCTTTCTCGTGTTTGAAAAATTAAGACTATTCTGCGGCGTAACCTTCGTTCTGCACAAGATTGAGGTTGACCTGCATCTCATAGGTAGGCATAGGCCACTGGAAATGGTAGTCACTCGCAGGGAGGGATTTGGCGGTGTAGTTCGTACCCTCCACGACAGCGGTGTTGCTGATCGCTCCATCCTGTGCGGCGCGGGTGCTATAGCCCTCACCCCATCTCTTCAGGCAGCTGATGCGCAGACCCTCGCCCACGGTCTCGCGGAACCACTCTTTCTTCACTGACGCCAGCGAGCCGTCCGTAAGGTTGGCGCCGCGGGCCTCCTGAAGGGTGTTCAGGACAGTCTTTGCGGAAGCCGTGTTGCCGGACTGGGCGTAAGCCTCAGCGGCGATAAGGTACATCTCGCTGATCAGGAAAGGCTTGATGGCGTTGCCGGCATTAGGAATGCCGCTGGATGTGAGATCCGGATTGCCGATGTACTTGGTGAACACATAGAAATCCCCTTTCATCCACTTGGTGTCGATGTAGCAGTAGTAGTTCTCGTTGTCGAACCAGACAGCCTTACGGATGTCACCGTCATCATAAGCGTCGACGATGGCGGCCGTTGGCAGGAAATATGGCCTGTAATAGAGTCCCCTATCGCTGTCCTTCGACATCTGGGTGTAGTAGGAATGATAGCCGATGCCTTCGCTCAGGGAGGCATAGAACTGTACGATTGCCTCTGAACCCTCGTCGTTCACGCTCACGTCGGTAAGTTCGTCCGCAGTGGAAGCCAGCTTGTAGATGCCGGTGTCGATCACCTTCTTCGCGGACTCGGCGGCCTTGGCATAGTCCTTCGTGTCGATGTAGTAACGTGCGTAGGCGGCGTTCACGGCATCGATGGTAGGATACTGCGAGCGTGCCGCACCCTTGACGCCGGCGAGAAGTACTGCCGCGGAGTCAAGGTCGGACTTGATCTGGGCATAAACTTCCTGCACGGTGGCTCTCGCCGGGCGCTCGGTCTGGTTGTACACAGTCACAAGCGGAACGCAGAGGTCGGTGGAGGAGCTGCCGCCGTAAGGCTTGGCGAAATGTCTCGCAAGATGGGTGTAGGCGACAGCCCTGCCGAGGAAAGCCTCTCCTCTTGCGACGGCAGCCGCGGCGACAAGGTCTGAAGGAACCTTTCTTGCGCCCTCGATCAGAATGTTGAACTTGTTGATGGCGTAGTAGCAGGTTGTCCAGTTGTCACGCGTGTTGTAGTTGCTGGCGTTCATGTCCGCGTCGGAGCGGTGCACATCACCTCCGTTGTTGCCAAAATCAATCGCCGCGTTGAAATAGTCCGACTGAACATCGGAAACCCAGTCCATCACTCCGTAGTCCAGAGCCCTGAAGTTGCCGAGGACACCGGCCCTGAACCCATCGAGGTCAGTCTTGTTGGCGATGATGTTCTCCGGATTGTACGAGATGCTTCCCTTAGGCGTAAGGTCAAGGTCGCAGGAGGCAAGCAAGGCCGCGGCGGAAGCGGAAACTAAAACTATGTTAAAAATCTTTTTCATACTTGATCTGATTTAGAATGTGATCTCGATTCCTCCGAGGTACTGCTTTGAGTTACCCGCGATACCAAGGGCAAGGTTGGAGTTGATCTCCGGATCGATGCCCGAGTACTTCGTGAATGTGAGAAGGTTACGTCCGGTGAATGTCACCTTGACACCCTTCAGCACGTTGTTGGTCCAGCCGAGCCACTTCTTAGGGAGGCTGTAGCCGACCTGAAGGTTCTTCAGCCTGAGGAAGGACGCATTCTCAAGAAGGTGGGAGTCGAACTGCATCATGTAGCCCTGCGACCAGTCCGGCCATTCGGCGTCGGTGTTCTCCGGAGTCCAGTAGTCAGAAACGCTCTTATGGGTGTTCATGGTGGAGAAATAGACAGGGTTCGCATAGAAGAAGCCGTCGTTGGAGATCAGATACTTGCCGAGGACATAGGAGAAATCAGCCTGGAATGAGAGGTTCTTCCATGCGCCCGAGAGTCCGAAACCGCCATTGACAGGGGCATATCTCTTCTTGCCTGTGTTCTGTGTGAGGGCGCTCTCGTCGAAGACGTCTGTGATCTCACCCTTGGTGGTGACATCCGGATCATCTCCAGCTTTGTACCATGTAGGTGCGCCGGTCTCCTTGTCAACCCCGGCATAAAGCGGATAGTAGAACATGATAGGGCTGCCGACGACGTAGCATACTCCCGTGTTGGCGATTTCCCAACGCTCGCGTCCGTCGAAGAGCTCGGTGATCTTCTGCTTGTTGTAGTTGAAGGTGGTGTTGAAGCGGAGGAAGTAGTCCCTGCCCCTGAGGATGTCAACGCCCAATGTGATGTCCACACCGGTGTTCTGCAGAGAGCCCACGTTCTGTGAAACCTCTGTGAAACCGGTGGTGTAAGGCTGAGGGACATCCATGAGCATGTCGGTGGTCTTTCTCAGATAGTACTGCACGTCGAAGTCAACCCTGTTGAAGACACGTCCGGACAATGCCACGGTGAGAAGCGCCTGCTGCTCCCAGGAAAGGTCGGCGTTGGCCGGCTGGGACACATAGCGGGCTGAAACCTCGCTGTAGGAACCGCTGTTGCTGATGAGACCGAGGGAAGGATAGTCGCTGCCCAAGGCGGCGTTGCCCTGGGTTCCGTAGCTCACCTTGAAATCGAGGGCGTCGATGTCGCGGATGTCCTTAAGGAAGTTCTCCTTCTTGATGTTCCACTTCGCTCCGACTGACCAGAAGTTGGCGTACCTCTTGTTGGCTCCGAACCTTGACACACCGTCACGGCGGATTGTGGCGTCAACATAGTACTTGTGAGCGAAATCATAGTCAACGTGGCCGAAATAAGAGAGGAAGCGGGACTCTGTCTCAGACTCTGACATTGCATATGTTGACTGGACACCATGCTGGAGAAGCATCTGACGGTAGTCGGTCTGCTTTTTGGACTGCGCATAGTAGTAGTTGTAGAAATTCTCCACACCTTCCTGACCCGCAAGGACGCTGACGTGATGGTCATCGGCGACTGTGAAAGAGTACTCGGCGGTGTTGGTGATGGTGGCGCCGTAATTGAAGGCGGTGGATTTGCCGGCCTGAGGAGTACCGCCGTGGGCATCAGTGTAGACAGGGCTTGTCTGCCAGTCGTTCAGACTGATGTAGCCGTCCAGGCCGGCCCTGCTGACAATCTTGAAGTTGCGGAAAGGCTCTATTTGGACGAAGACATTGCCGTTCACACCGTAACGCTTGTAGGCATCAGGATGGTACTCCATGTAATAGTCAGGAGTAGAGGTATTCATTGCATCGTACCACTCACCCTTATCGTCAACTGTGGTGGCAGGATAAAGAGGAACCCTTAAGTAGGAAAGGCCTCCGTTGACATAGTTAGAAGTTCCGTTAGCCGCCGAACCCCAGTTAGGGTTCTGCTGGGTCTTGTCGATGGAGAAAGACAGGTTGCTGCCGAACTTGAGCCAGTCCATAGGATGGGCCTGCACGTTGGAGCGGACGGTGTAGCGGTCGAAGTAGTTGCCGGGGGTGAAACCTTCCTGATGGTACTGCGAACCGGAGAACATGTAGGACACCTTCCTGCCGCCACCTTCGATGGTGATGTCATTCTGGGTCTGAGGGGTGTTCAGGTTCATGTATTCCTTGTACCACTTGGTATTGTGGGTGTAGCCTCTGTCAATGTAGGTACTCTGGATGTTCTCCGGTGTCTTGATGCCTGTCCGGAGCCAGAAGTCGAGCAGCTCGTCACCTGACATCATGCTCTTGTAAAGGGTCAGGTCGGCGAGGGTCGAGATACCGTACTGCGAACGGACGGTCACAGATGACTTCTCGTTGTAGGACCCGCTCTTCGTGGAGATGTACACAACTCCGTTGGCGGCGCGGGATCCGTAGATGGAGGTCGCGGAGGCATCCTTGAGGACGCTGATGCTCTCGATGTCGTTAGGGTTCATCGCCATCACGGAACGGGATGATGAAGGAATACCGTCGATGACATAAAGAGGAGCGGTGCTTGATCCGAGGGAGCCAACTCCGTGAAGCTGCATGGAGATGGCATTGTCACCGGCAACTCCGGAATAGGAGAGAACCGAAAGACCGGCCACCTGCCCCTGAAGGGCGTCGAGAGCCGAGGACGAAGGCGAGTTCTTGATGACATCAGACTTCACCGTGGCGACGGAGCCGACGATCGAGCTGACTTTCTTCGCGGAACCGTAGCCGACAACCACAGCGTCTTCAAGGACGTTCCTGTCCTCCTCAAGGGCGACGTTGATGGTCGTCTTACCGTCCACCGGGACTGTGACGGTCACGAAACCGATGACCGACACCGTGAGCTTGCCCTTTGACGGAACGTTGATCGTGTACTTGCCGTCAAAATCGGTTGACGTGCCTGTCAGTGTTCCGTCAACAATGACGGTGGCTCCAGGAATAGGATTTCCCGTAGCGGCCTCCGTGACCGTACCGGACACCTTGACCGTCTGGGCCATTGCCGCGCCTATGCCGATGAACAGGCACAGCGCGATTGTAAATAATTTTTTACCCATAAGCTTAAA
>CAVIGZ010000016.1:0-31040 GCA_963642565.1 Bacteroidaceae bacterium
CGGATTCGGTCGAAGATGACCACGTTGTCGTTGATGGCGTAACCGATGATGGTCAGGATGGCCGCGATGAACGTCTGGTCAACGTCAAGGTTGAACGGAAGGATGCCCGAGAACAGGGAGAAGAAGCCGATCACGATGATGGCCGTGTGGGCAAGTGAAACCACACCGCCAAGACCCCACGTCCAGCCTTTGAACCGGAACGCGATGTAGGCGAAGATGACGAGCAGGGAGAGGATGACGGCGACAATGGCGTCTCTCTTCATGTCGTTGGCGATCGTCGGGCCGACCTTGTCGGACGAGATGATACCGTTAGGATTCTCGACGGTTGACTTGAACTCGTCGATTGTGATGTCCTTCTCGGCGAAGAACGGCTTCAAGGCGTGGTAGAGCTTGGCCTCAACCTCGGCGTCAACCTCGGTTGACTCCTGGTCGTTCTTGTACTGGGTGGTGATCTTCATCTGGCTCTCGCCACCGAACTGCTTGACCTCGACGGCACCGTCGAACTCTACAGAAGCGGCCTCACGGATCTCCTCCGCCGTGACCGGCTGGTCAAAACGGACCACGTAGGTACGGCCGCCGGTGAAGTCAACACCGTAGGTGAAGCCCTTGGTGAAGATCGAGACGACGGAGATGACAATCAACACACCGGAAATGATGTAGGACCACTTGCGGAGATTGATGAAGTCAACGTGCGTGTTCTTGAGGAAGTTCTTGGTGAGATCGTTCTCGAAAGTGATGTTCTTGCCCTTCTCGATGCGGTCATCAAAGATAAGTCTGGTGATGAAGATGGAGGTGAGGACAGATGTGATGATACCGATGATCAAGGTTGTGGCGAAGCCCTGTACAGGACCCGAACCGAAGAAGAAGAGAACCACACCGGTAAGGAGGGTGGTCACCTGACCGTCGATGATGGCGGAGTAGGCGTTGCTGTAGCCGTCGGCCACAGCCTTGCTCAAGCCCTTGCCCGCGGCCAGCTCTTCCTTGATGCGCTCGTAGATGATCACGTTGGCGTCAACGGCCATACCCATTGTCAGGACGAGACCGGCGATACCCGGGAGTGTCAGAACGGCTCCGAACGAAACGAGAACTCCGAAGAGGAGAAGCACGTTGCAGAGAAGCGCGAAGTCGGCGGCCACACCGGCACCCTGATAGAAGAAGATCATGTAAACGAGAACCAGAAGGAACGCGATGGCGAACGAGATCATACCGGCGTTGATTGACTTGGCTCCGAGTGAAGGTCCCACAACCTGCTCCTGGATGATGGTGGCAGGGGCAGGAAGCTTACCTGACTTGAGGACGTTCACAAGGTCGGTGGCCTCGTCCGGAGTGAAGTGACCGGTGATCGAGGAACTTCCGCCCGTGATGGCGTTCTGTACGTTAGGGTATGAATACACCATGTCGTCGAGGACGATGGCTATCTGCTTGCCGACGTTGTCGCTGGTCATGCGCGCCCAGATGTTGGCACCCTCGGCGTTCATGGTCATGGAGACGGAAGGCTCACCGTTGGAGCCGTGGTCATAAACGACGCGGGCATCTGTGATCACACCTCCGTCAAGCTTCGCCTTGCCGTCCCTTGAGGTGGCCTTGATGGCGACGAGTTCGAAGATGTTGTCTCCCTGGACATACTCGGAAGGCTTCACTGACCACATCGGCCTGAACTCTGCCGGGAAGATCTCGGCGATCTGAGGCATGGAAAGGTACCTGTTGACCTTGGCGGTGTCGATCGCGGAGGCGAAACCTATGCAGGCGTTGTTGGCACCGGAAGGGTTGAGCACGGCGAAAAGCGGGTTGGCCTTCCTGTAGGCGTCGAGCTCGGCTGCCGTGTTCTGGTTCTGCGCGATCTCCGAATTAACGAGAGAGTCCGTGCCGTTCACGGCTGCGGTCTCAGGCTGTTCCGCGGTCTCGTCCACATTGTCAGTCTCACCGGCAAGAATCTCGGCCAGTCTGGCGTTGGCCTCGGCAAGATAGCCGGAGAGTTCCTGAGCGGTGTAGGTCTCCCAGAACTCAAGGGAAGCGGTTCCCTGAAGGAGCTTTCTCACACGCTCCGGCTCTTTGACACCCGGAAGCTCAACGAGGATACGTCCGCTGTTGCCAAGTTTCTGGATGGAAGGCTGGGTCACACCGAAACGGTCGATACGGCTTCTAAGAACGTTGAAAGAGTTGGCCACGGCACTCTCCGCCTCTTCACGGATGACGCTGATGACATCTGCGTCGGAGGAGGCCGGGGTGATCTTGTCCTTCATCTCATAGGTTCCGAAGATCTGGGCAAGGTTCTGACCGTTGCCCACTTCTTTCCAAGCGGCGGCGAAAAGGGTGATGTAATCCTCTCTGGAGTTGACGCTGCGTTCCTTGGCGAGGGCGAGAGCCTTCTGGAATTCAGGATTCATGTTGTCACCGGCAATGGCTCTTACAAGATCCTGAAGCTGAACCTGCAGCATGACGTTCATACCACCTTTGAGGTCCAGGCCGAGGTTGATCTCCTTGGCCTTGCACTCCTTGTAGGTGTTCCAGAGGAATACCTTCCTCGAAGAGATGGAGTCTATGAACACCCTGTTCTGTTCCTTCCTGATTGAATCCAGATAGTAAGCCTGGTCATTTTCAGGAATCTGGGCGAACTCCGCTGAATTCCGGACAGCCACCGCCGCCTTTTCAGCGAACTTCTCCGCTTTCTTTTCCTGGATGGAAGTCACCGCTGTGAAGGAAAGCTGCCAAATGGAAGCGATCGCAAGCAGAATGGCGACAAGCCTTATCCAACCTTTACTTTGCATAATTTTTACCTTATTTTATTGTTTCAATTTTTTCGCATAAAAATAGGGGTACAAATTTAGCATTTTTTTCTTAGAAAGAAATTATCTGCCAAGTATTTCTTATTTTTGCAGACGCATCACCGAGATTTTTCAGAATGGGAAACAAGATACTCATCGGCATATTCACTCTGCTCGCGCAGGTCACCTTCCCCGCAGGGGTTTCCGCCCAGGTCTCTCCGACCGATCTTCTGGCCAAGGCGGACTCATGCAGGATGGCTTACAGTTTCAAGGAGGCTGTCAAGTACTATGAGAGCGCTGTGGAAATGCTTGACTCGACTGCCGCCTCCAAAGTGGAGGAACAGTTGTTGACGGCACGTAACGGGCTGAACATGATGGACTTCTGTAGCCAGCCGACAGTGGTGGCAAAGCAGACTTTTCCGCTCAGGGACTTCTTCCTGTTCTACCCGCTCAGGGACCGCAGCTGGAGGAGGACACCGAACCAGCTGGACTCCCTCGCAGGAGACGATTTCTCCCGCGCCATCTTCATCCCTGACGGCAGCAGGGACATCTACTACTCCGCCAAAGACGAGGAAGGCATCAGGAACATCTACCAGACCCATCTTGGAGACTCGCTATGGTCGGCACCGGCCCTGATCAACGAACAGATGACAAGCTCGTCCGATGAGATTTACCCGATGCTCTCGCCCGACGGACAATCGCTTTACTTCGCGTCCAAGGGCCTGTACGGGATGGGAGGCTACGATCTCTATGTCTCCAGCTGGAACAAGGAGACCAACGACTGGGACATGCCCGTCAACATGGGATTCCCATATTCTTCGCCCTACGATGACTTTCTCTTCGTCAACACGGAGGACGGAAAATACTCGATCTTCGCCTCGAACCGCGAGTGCGGCCGCGACAGCGTCACAATCTATGTTCTTGAATATGACAGCATGCCTGTCCGCAAGGCTGTCAGCGATGTCGGCGAGTTGAGGACTCTGGCGTCCCTCAATCCGGCCGCGGACCATTCCAGGATCGACAACGACGCCGCCGTTCCTGATGAGGGACGGCAGGATGAAAGCACGAGGCGCTACATGGAGAAGATGCGCGAAGTCAGGTCTCTGCGTGATTCCGTGGCCAGATTCGGGAATAATCTTGAGAAGCTGCGCTCGGGACTTGCCGGTGTGTCCGGAGAGAAAAAGACAAGCCTGATGGAGGAGATCGCCGAAAAAGAAATGATGCTTCCGGCCTTGAACGACACGCTGAACGCGGCCGTGAGGGAACTTCAGAACATCGAGATGGATTTCCTTGCGAACGGAATCGTGATCGACACCGGAAAACTTCAGGCCGAGGCTGACAAGGAGATTGTCGGGGCCTCATCGGGCTACACGTTCTCGAAGAACAGCTTCGGGCCGGCTCTGCATCTGGACATCATGAAGCCGAAACCGACGTTTGACTATTCGTTCATGATTCTTCCGGAGGGACGGTTCGCGGAGGACAACACCCTGCCGGACGGAATCATCTACCAGATAAGGATCTTCACTCTTGGGAGAAAAGCCGCCGTCGCCGACCTCAAGGGCCTGAGTCCGGTGTTTGAAAGGGCCACGACCGCCGGCAGGCACGCCTACTCGGTCGGACTGTTCAGAACCTACAAGGATGTCCTCTCAAACCTCAACAAGGTGAAGAGGGCAGGATTCCGTGACGCGCAGATCGAGGCGTTCCACAATGGCCAGACCATAAGCGTCTCCAAGGCCAGGACTCTGGAGTCGAAGGTCAGGACCCTGTTCATGGTCAGGATCTACCCGGAGAACGGCCAGTCTCTGTCCGAACAGGCGATGACGGTTCTGAGGCAAAATTCTGACAAGGATCTCATCAAGAGCGTGGAGGACGGAGTTGTCGTGTTCACGGCGGGTCCGTTCGAAGACAGATCCCAGGTTGACGCTCTGGTCTCCGCCATCAAGGCTGCGGGAACCGAAAACATCACGGTCACAGAAAATTCACAGCCCTTATGAAAGATTCAAAAGTCCTGTCCTACCCTCCTGTCGACATGTCGGAGCTGAACCGATGCCTGCTCTGCGGCGATGCTCCGTGCACTAAAAACTGTGTGAAAGGCCTGCCTGTCGGAGACATTCTCCGCTCCATCTATTTCCGGAACGGCATGGGAGCCCTTGAAAAAGCCCGCGGGGAGCGGTGCCTTGACTGCGACGCTCCTTGCGAGCGGGCATGTGTGCTGGGCAGGAAAAGTTTCCCGGTCAGAATAAAAAGCATCGTTAACGCCCTCTACGAAGGAGCGAAAGCCACCGTTGAGTCCGGAATGGTGACTGAAACGCAGCTTCGGGGAGCCTTTCTTGTTCCCCGTGAGCCTGACATCACAGCAGACATGTGCGGAATAAGGCTGGAGAATCCGTTCCTGCTGTCATCATCCGTGGTCGCCAGCAGCTATGAGATGTGCGCCAGAGCCTTTGAGGCCGGATGGGCCGGAGCCGTGTTCAAGACCATCTGCACATTTCCCCAACATGAGGCATCGCCGCGTTTCTCCACCGTCACGAATCACTCTAACTCTTTCTGCGGATTCAAGAACATCGAACAGCTGTCAGACCACAGCGTCGAGGAGAACATGGAGATTTTCCGCAGACTGAAAACGGACTTCCCTTCGAAGGCGATTGTCGCCTCCATCATGGGACAAAACGAGAAGGAGTGGACTGACCTGGCCCGCAAATGTGAGCTGGCCGGGGCGGATGCCATCGAATGCAACTTCTCCTGCCCGAACATGGAGTCCGACTCGCTTGGCGTCACGATCGGTCAGGACGCCGCCCTCATCGAGAAATTCACGCGCGCCGTCAGACGCGGTACAAAGCTTCCGGTACTGGCGAAGATGACCCCGAACATCACCGACATGGTTCCGATGGCCGTGGCCGCGAAAAGAGGCGGAGCCGACGGAATCGCGGCGATCAACACCATCAACAGCATCACGGGAGTCAACATCAACACCTTCGTCGCCGAACCGGACGTTCACGGGAATTCCATCGTGGGCGGCTATTCCGGACAGGCGGTCAAGCCGATAGCCCTGCGCTTCATTTCGGACATGGCCAGAAGCAAGGACCTTGACGGAACGCACCTCAGCGGAATGGGAGGAATAGAGAACTGGGTGGATGCCCTGGAGTTCATCTCGCTCGGCTGCGGGAGCCTTCAGATCACCACCGCCGTGATGCAGTACGGCTACCGCATAATAGACGACCTTGTGGACGGCCTGAAGTACTACCTCAAAGTCAAAGGCTTCAAGGATGTGAAATCTCTGGTTGGAGCGGCCGTGGACTCCATCGTGGCCCACAACAAACTGGAAAGGGACACGGTGCTGCTCCCTCTCTTTTACAAGGAGAAATGCATCGGATGCGGAAGATGCTACATCTCCTGCCAGGACGGAGGCCATCAGGCCATCGATTTCGACATCGAGACCCGCCGGCCGAGCCTTGACGGGAAGAAATGCGTCGGATGTCACCTCTGCCGTCTGGTCTGCCCTTCCAAGGCCATAGGAGTGGCCGCGAAGCGCATCGAGAGGGCTTGACGGAAAGGAGGTTTCGGCTGTCAGAAAATAGTTGTCAAGATGAAGAAAGTCGGTAAAGTGCTTGTTGTGGATGACAACGCGGGGATCAGAGCCGCGTTGAAGATCCTGCTGCCCCTGCGGTTCGAGGCTGTGGAGATCCTTTCATCCCCCTCGCAACTTGTCAGCACGGTGGACTCGTTCCGGCCGGACGTGATCCTGCTGGACATGAATTTCAACACGGACATCAACACCGGGAACGAGGGGCTTTTCTGGCTCAGCGAGTTACGTAACAACAACCCGAACCAGAAAGTGGTGCTTTTCACGGCCTACGCGGACATCTCCCTTGCGGTCGAGGGGATGAAAAGAGGGGCGTTCGACTTCATCGTGAAGCCCTGGGAGAACGATAGGCTCCTCGCCACTCTTGAAAGGGCGGTGACGGAGAACAGAAAGGACAGCCGGCAGTCCAATGAATATTCCGCCGGACCCACAGGGATGTACTGGGGAACCTCACCCGTGATGGAGGAAATCAAAAAGACGGTCGAGAAGATCGGTCCGACGGATGCCACGGTGCTGGTCACGGGCGAGAACGGAACCGGCAAGGATCTTCTGGCCAGGGAGATACACAATCATTCCGAGCGTCGGAACGGCCCGATGGTGAGCGTGGATGCGGGGGCGATTCCGGAGACTCTGTTCGAGAGCGAACTCTTCGGTCACGTCAAGGGAGCGTTCACGGACGCCTACGCCGACAAGGCCGGAAAAATCGAGCTGGCAGAGGGCGGAACCCTTTTTCTGGACGAGATAGGGAACATTCCCCTGCATCTTCAGGCGAAACTTCTTAGGGTTCTCCAGAACCGGACGATAACCCGTGTCGGGGACACGAAACCCCGCGACGTTGACATCCGACTTGTCTGCGCCACGAACATGGATCTTCGCAGGAAAGTGCAGGAAGGTGCGTTCCGCGAGGATCTCTTCTACAGGATCAACACGATGAACATCAATCTTCCGGCTTTGAGGGAACGACCGGAAGACATCGTCCCTCTCGCGGAGATGTTCATAAAAAGGTTCGATGAGAAATACCACCGCGAGGTGACGGGGATCGCTTCGGAGGCGAAGGCCGCGCTGAAGGGCTGCCACTGGAGCGGGAATATTCGTGAACTCCAGAACTGCATCGAGAAAGCGGTGATTCTTGCCGAAGGCAGCGAGTTGACGGAGAAAGAGTTGCAGTTGCCGTCGGAAGATGTGCCTGCCGAAGAAAGCGGACAGTCGGTGGCAACGCTGGAGGAGGTCGAGGAGAAGGCGATCAGGGCGGCTGTGGAGAAATATTCCGGAAACATGTCGCTGGTGGCCAAGGCTTTGAATGTCAGCCGCCCGACCCTCTACAGCAAACTCAAGAAGTACGGGATTTAGGAATATGCTTCCGTGGACTCACATAGTGATTCCTGTCTGCGTCCTGGTGCTTGTGGCTTCTGTCTCGGTGCTTGTGACAAGGCGCCGCATCTTGAAGAAAGTCACCTACATGCTTGACGCGCTGGAGGACAAGGAGACCAATTTCCGGTTCGGCGAGGGAGGCCTTGGCAACCGGAAGATCAACCGCACCCTGAACAGGATCAGAACCATCTTCCAGAAAGAGACGGCCGAGATCAGGGAGCAGGAGGAATACTACGGGCAGATGCTGGACAAGGCAAAGACCGGCATCGTCGTGCTGGAGTCCGGGACGGATTCCGTGCTTTACACCAACAAGCAGGCACTGATTCTTCTGGGCGTGTCGTCATTGAGCACTCTGCGTCAGCTGGACATCGTAAGTCCCTCGTTAAGAGGAGCGTTCGAGAAGGTCGAGGAAGGCCTTGACCAGAAAGCGTCCATCTACTCGGAAAGCTCGCAGACGAACATCTCGCTCTCCGCCACTTCCGCCCACATAGGGCGCAAGGACGTGAAGATCATCGCGCTGAACGACATCTCTGAGGCCATCGAGGAGAACGAGTCGGAGTCCTGGACAAGGCTCATCAGGGTGCTGACCCACGAGATCATGAACACCGTCACCCCGATTGCATCCCTTTCCGAAGCTCTTTCCGAATATGCCGGGACGGTCACTCCTCCCGCTGACGGCCCTGACCTCAAGGCTGGTCTGGAGACCATCGCCAGCTCGTCCCGCGGACTGATCAAGTTCGTCAATTCGTACAGGGATCTGACCCATGTGGCAGTGCCTGTGCGCAAGGCGTTCTTCGCGCGGGATCTCGCAGCCAAGGTGATCGACCTCAGCCAGCCGGTGTTGACCGCCGCGGGAGCCGTGGCGGAATTTGTCGAGAGAACCGAGGATGTACTGTTGTACGCCGACGAGAGCCAGATCTCGCAGATTCTGATCAACCTTGTCAAGAACGCCGCCCAGGCAGGAGCCAGACACATCGGAATTTCCGCCGAGATCGACAAGAGGGACAATGTGATCCTCAATGTCAGCAATGACGGCCCGCCGATCAGCCCGGCGAGTCAGGAGGAGATCTTCATTCCGTTCTTCACCACCAAACAGGACGGCAGCGGCATCGGCCTGAGCCTTTCGCGGCAGATCATGAGGATGCACGGCGGCACTCTCCGCCTGACCCGCTCGGACTCCGAGGCCACGGTCTTCACGCTCATATTCAAGTAGAACTCTTCAGCGGCCGGAAGGTTGCCACGACGAACCCTCCGCGCTTCGCGCTCCGCCCCTCCCAGCCTGACGGCTGGGTCCCTCCCGCTTATGGCCGCGGGTGGCCAAGGTTCGTCGTGGCAACCTTCCGGCCACAATAACGCTACTCGTTCTTCAAAGACTCGACAGGGTTGGTGCGGGCGATCTTCAGGGAGCCGATGACGATTGTGGCCACGATGATGGCGAGGACAAGGATGTCGGCGACGATGAAGAACAGAGGGTTCAGGGCTATCTTTACCGGGAACTGCTGGAGCCAGTAATGACCCACAAGCCAGGCGCCCGCATCGCCTATGACCACGGCCCCAACGGCGACTTTCAGCACATCCGCCACAAGCATCGACACGATCTCGGAGGACTGCGCCCCGTTGACCTTGCGGACGGCGATCTCGGCGCTGCGCCGGTAGTTCTCGTCGCGGACGTAGGACACAAGGCCGATGAGGGCGATCAGCAGGGCGAACAGGGAGCCGAGCTCGTAGGTGCGCTTCATCTGCTTGGTCGAATCGTACATGCTCACAAGTGTCTCTGAATAGGACTTCACCTCGGCGTCGCTGTCCGGAGCCACTTCCTTGATGGCGCTTTCGACCTTGCGCATGACCGCAGGGGTGACTTCGTTCAGTTTTATGACAATGGTGTGCATCAGTCCTGACCAATCATATTCCCCCTTCTCCTTGTCGGCCTCCGTGTAGAAATCCTGATTCCAGCAGAAGCGGATGCTCGGACGCTCGTCCATGTCGGTCACATCACCGACGACATAGTCCTCATAGACTCCGCAGATGGTGACCTGACCGTGCTCGGAGATGTTGACAATCTTGCCCACGGCCCCGTCCGACCAGTCCGCGAAGGCGGCCATCTTGGTCACGAACGACTTGCTGACAGCCACATCGTTCGGCCCCTCAGGCACGGACCCCTCGACAAGACGGAAGCCCATCATATCAAAGAAACCTTCCGAGGCGCCATATTCATCGGCGATGTTGAAAAGCTCGCGGTCATCTCCCGGCAGGCTTACATTGTTGCCGGAAGCCCGGTACAACGGCAGGGTGTATGTCAGTTCGGCGGCCTCGACTTCCGGAAGCGCGCGGACGGCACCGGCTATGGCGTTCATCCTGGTCTGGTCGTATGACGAGAATGTCTCATAGACCAGATTCCTGTACTCGTAGCCCGGGTCGGTGTTCAGCACCTTGCGGTACTGTAGGCTGACGATCAGCACCAAGGACACGAGAACTGCGTTGATGGCGAACTGGAAGGCCAGAAGGGAGATCTTCCAGCGGCGCTTGCTCTCCTTGTAGCCTCTGAATGCGCTTGAAATCGGGATTCTGGTGAACATCCTGGCCGGAATTATGGCGGAGACAAGGAACACGAGGATGATGATTCCGACGATGATCCAGACGGAGAGCGGAGTGACAAGATCCTGGACAGGGACTCCGAGCAGTGACTCGACCGCACCTCTGAACGCAAGGACGAGCAAAGCCGCCACGGCAAGGGAAAGGCCAAGATTGCCGGCCGTCTCCTTGAGGAGAATCCTGTTGATGTCCCGGGTCCCGGCTCCGTAGCATTTGCGGACTCCGACCTCGCGGGCTCTGCGGATTACATCAGAGATTGCCACAAGGACATAGTTCATGATCGACACAAGCAAAAGCAGAACCGCGACGATGGACAGGATGAAGACCAGATTCCGGACCTCCGGCTGCGAGCTGTGCTCCTTGGCAAGAGGCGCGAGGAAGTACCAGAGCGCGGTTCCGTTCTTTTCCAGCTCCTCCAGCGGCTGATGAGCCTTCTGCATCTCGTGGATGGCATCCTTAAGGGACGCGGGGTCAACGCCTTCCGCCAACTTGACGAATCCGATGTAGCGGTCGTTGCCAAGCCAGTTGTTAAGGCTCCTGGAACTCATCGTCTCGATGGACAGGATGGCGTCCGGATGGATGGAGCCGTTCTTCGGGAAGTCTTCGTAAACTCCGCAGACAGTCAGTTTAAGTTTCGGAGTCTGTTCATTGGCGATCTGTTTGCCGACAGCCCCGTTGACCCCGCCGAGCTTCTCGGCGAACGACCTCGAGACGGCGACCTTGAGGTCCCACGCCTTCAACGCTTCTTCCGGATTCCCGGCAAGGAACGGCCTGTCGAATATCTTGAAGAAACACGAGTCAGCGATGATGTGCTTCGCCTCAACCTTGCCGCCTTCCTCGTCAATGATGAAGTTGTCGCTGTTGAACACCTCTGAGAACCTCGTGGCCTCAAGCACTCCCGGCACCTCGGCCTTGAATCCCGGAGCCACGGCTCCGCTGACCTGACCGAAATCTTTGTCCTCGCCTTGTCGCGCGATGCCCGTGCGGATCTTGTAGATTCTGTCAACATCCCGGTAGGCATTGTCGTAGGACAGTTCAAAGCACACCTTCGCGACCAGGATGATGGCGATCGCCATCCCCACTCCCAAGGACAGAACCTTGATTATCAAATCACTTTTTCTTCTCATTTTGTTATTCCTTCTTCTTGTTATTCCTTCTTCAGTTCGACGGCCGGGTTGGTGCAGGCGGCGCGGACGGCCTGCCAAAGAACCGAGAGTGCCGCGATGACAGCGGTGAAAAGACCCGCCGCAGCGAAGATCCACCAATGGAGACCGATGCGGTACGAGTAGCCGTTCAGCCAAGTGTGCATCAGGTACCAGGCCACAGGCACGGCGATGACGAACGCCACCCCGATAATCTTCATGAACTCGGCAACCAAACTCCACAGAACAGAGTTATAATCAGCCCCATAGACCTTCTTCAAGGACACCGTCCTGCGCTCCTGCTGCATGTAGTACGAACTCATCGCCACGAGGCCGAGAGCCGACACGAACAAGGAAAGAATCGTGAATATCACCATGATCTCCAGCACCCTGTTCTCGGAGGCGAACACCTTCTCGATGTCATCCTCAACATAAGCGGCGTCGAATATCTTACCGGGGTACACTTCCTCAATCACAGACTTTACCCTGGCGAAAGCCTCCTTGTGGTCCGGTCCGGTCTTGATAAGGAGAAGCCACGGCCACCTCTGGGCAGGATATTCATCATACTGGTAGATCAGCGCAGGATGCTGGTCCTCCAGCAACGGCTTGAGCTTGAAGTCATAGTAGATTCCGCCGATCTGGAACGTACCGTTGGTCTTTGTCGTGAACTCCGTCGCGGTCTCGTCGATGCCGAGGACACCGTAGGCATATTCGTTCAGCCAGTACTTGTCGGGCGTGTGATTGTCCTGCTTCTTCCTGATGCCAAGGATGCTAAAATAAACGCTGTCGCCCTGCACCAGCTGGAACGAGGCCTCCCGCCCGCTTTCGGTGGACATCGTCCAGTTGTTTGTGGAGAACATCGGGTAGCCGTTGCCAAGACCGACAGCCTCCACGCAACTCTCCGCCTTTAGCCTGTCGATGAGCGGGCCGAGCTCGCCAGCGCGTCCGAACTCATTGTCAACCGTGATCTGATCCTTGGTGTTGTACCCCATCGGAGCGCTGATCATCGAGCGGATCTGGAGGTACATCGTGAACGCTGTCACAAGCATCACCACGGTTATGACATTCTGAATGACAATGATGACCTTGCTGTAAAGGGTCTTTGTCTTGACTCTCAGCGTTCCACGGACAATCTCAATCGGCTCGGCCTTTTGGATTATGAGGGCAGGCACTATGCCGGCGATGACACCGACCAGAACCGTGAACAGGATGCAGACAAGCACGCTCACCGGAGAGATTGCCTTGAAAATCGAGATGTCATAGTTCAGCACCTTCGAGGCCACTGGGGAAATGGCCTCGCCAAGCAGGACGGCGATGACCATAGCGGCCGCGCAGATGATGGTGCTCTCGACGATCATTTTCAGGAATATTCCACCTCGCATCGCCCCGATGAGCCTTCTGGTAGCCATCTCCTTGGCGCGGAAGCCGGACAACGCCGTGGTCATGTTCACATAGTTCAGGATGGCGAACAGAAGCAGCAGGGAGCACATCCCGGCAAGCAGCATCACCGTCGTCTTATTCCCAAGAACCAGACTGTCGTTGTAGTCCTCATTGCCGTCCGACAGGAAATAGACGTCCCGCAAAGGGATGATCCTCACGTCGTTCTCCTCGCCGCCGTAGTCTGATGAAAACGTCCAGAAATTCTTCTGACACCATTTGAGCACATCGCTCCTCCGCGCCGGGAAGTCCGCATTCGGCCAGGCCATCACAAAACAGGTGGCCGCTCCGGCGTTGGACATGTACTCGTCGTTCGCCTGATTCGTGATTGTCATGATCTCCCCGCGCAGGAATATGTCGCACGGCTTGATGATGGAGTTCTCGATGTCCTTTAGCACTCCCGAGACAACCAAGGTGCTTACCGTGGAGTCGGCGCCGTCGTAGCGGATCTCGCGTCCCACCGGATCCTTGTCCCCGAACTGGGCCTTGGCGAAGGACTCGCTGACGAGGACTCCGCTTCTGGAAGCCTTCCACCCCGAAAGGTCGCCCTCCACAAGAGGAAAGCTGAACATGTCGAAAAACGAAGAGTCGGCATAGGAGGTGACGGCGTTCACGATGTTGCCGTCGATCTTGTACTCCTGCAGTCCGTTGCTGGAATATGACGCGGCCATCTCGATTTCCGGGAAGTTCGCCTTCATGTGGCGGGACATCCAGTAGCCGGTCGAGACTGTCTCTTTCTGTGCGACCACATAGATTCTGTCTGCATTCTTGTTGAACGAGTCCGTGCCGAGCTGACAGGTGACATAGACGGCCAGAAGCAGGACGAACGCCATCGAAAGGCTGAGTCCCAGAAAGTTGACGGCGCTGTAAAGTTTGTTGCGCTTCAAAAAGTTGATGAAACTGCTCATATTCCGTTCACGGCCTCGCGGAGGCCGACTGTTTGTTTTCTAAAGTTCGTTCTTAACGTCGGAGACGATCTGGCCGTCGAAGAGGTCGATGGTGCGCTGGGCGACTGCGGCATCCCTCTGGGAGTGGGTCACCATAACGATTGTCGTACCCTCCTTGTTGAGCTCGCTCAGAAGATCCATCACCTCCTTGCCGTTCTTGGAGTCCAGGTTACCCGTCGGCTCATCGGCGAGGATCAGCTTAGGACCGGCGACCACGGCGCGGGCGATGGCGACTCTCTGCTGCTGACCTCCGGAAAGCTGCTGAGGGAAGTGCTGGGCCCTGTGGCTGATGGCCATCCTCTTCATGATCTCGGTGACCTTCTGCTTGCGCTCGGAGGCGGAGATGTTCAGGTAACGGAGAGGAAGCTCGATGTTCTCATAGACGTTCAGCTCGTCGATCAGGTTGAAGCTCTGGAACACGAATCCGATGTTGCCCTTGCGGAACTTGGTGCGCTCCTTCTCCTTGAGCTGGCTGACCTCCGTGCCGAGAAGCTCATAGGAGCCTCCGGTAGGGTTGTCAAGAAGGCCGAGAATGTTCAGCAGGGTTGACTTTCCGCAGCCGGAAGGACCCATGATGGCGACGAACTCACCATCGGCGATTTCGAATGAAACTCCATTGAGGGCTGTTGTCTCGATTTCCTCGGTTCTGAAGACCTTGGACAGATTTGTGACTTTAATCATGGCTTTAAGATTTTATTTGTTATTGTTTTGATTCTTGTTTTGGCGGCACTTCGGCAAGCCCGGGAACCGCACTGACATATTCATCAGTCAATCAGAAGACAAGCACATCGCTGTCGCCGTAGTTGTCGTAGGAGGAGGTGATGACCTTCTCGCCCGGCTCCAGACCTTCGAGAACCTCGTAGAACTGAGGGTTCTGGCGGCCGATGCGGATCTCGCGCTTGACAGCTTTGGCTCCGTCCTTGGTGACGACGTAGATCCACTTGCCGCCGGTCTTCTGGTAGAAGGTCCCGCGCGGGATAAGGACCGCGCGCTCCGGCTGTCCAAGCTGAAGGTTCAGGTAATATGTCTGGCCGGTTCTGATGTTGTCCGGCTGCTGTCCCTCGAACTTGAAGTCCGCCTGGAACTTGCCGTCACGCACTTCCGGATAGACCTTGCGCACCTGGGCGTCGTACTTCTCGCTCTGACGCTCGAATGTGGCGTCCAGCCCCGGAACCACGCGGTCGATGTAGTGCTCGTCTATCTTTGCCTCGATCTTGTAGCTGCCCTCGGAGTTGATCTGGCCGATCTTCGTGCCGGCTGCGATGTACTGGCCAAGGGCCGCGTCAAGAAGTCCGAGGACCCCGTCGATCGGAGCCTTGATCGTAAGGCTCTCCTTGCGGCGGCGGATCAGCTGCATGTTAAGCCGCATGTTGTCAAGGCTTTCGCGGAGACTCTGGAGCTGGGTCGAACGGTAGAGGCTGTCCTGCTCCATGCTCTTGAGAGTCAGATCAAGGTTCTGCTGCGAGAGTTCGTAGTCCTCCTCGGCCTTGAGGAAGTCTTCCTTGGAGATGAGTCTCTCCTTGTAGAGCTGCTCGTTCTGCTCGAAGGTTCTCCTGTTGCGTCTCGCTTCGGAGGCGTAGCGGAGTCTGTTCTGCTCATGGGAAAGTTTCTGCTGCTCCATCGAGATCATCGTGTTGCGCAGTATGTTCTCCTTCTCGGCAAGCTCTGCCTCGGCGTTGAGGATCTGGAGGTCAAGGTTGTCGTTGGAAAGCTCAAGGATCGGCTCCCCCGCCTTGACCGTCGATCCTTCCTCGACGATGATCTTCTGGACGGTGCCGCCCTCGAGAGGGCTGATCTGGATCGTCACCATCGGCTGGACCTGGCCGCTGACGCGGATGTAGTCATTGAACTGTCCGTCAGTGACTTCGCTGACTGTGATCGTGTCCTTGTCCACCCTCAGGGTCTTGGAATTGTCCCTGAACACGAGGTAGAGCACGAAAACCAGCACGAAAGCTCCAAGCCAGTAAGGCATCGCTTTCCTTGTGAAGGCCGCTCTCCAGCCTTTCTTCTTTTCGATTATCTTGTCCATAATGTTTTTTATCCTTTGTAATTGTTTGTTGTTCTCTGTTTTCAGCGGCGCTTCGACAGGCTCAGCGACCTGTCCGGGCATATTCATCGGTCATTTCCGGTCATATTCATTGGTCGATGTACCTCACTCCGCCATAATAGTTGACCACGCTGCGCTTGATGAAGTAGGTCAGAAGGGAGTTCAGCCGCTGGGCGTTCGCCTCAAGGTAGTTGTTCGAGGCTGTCTGGAACTCGATCGGAGAGATGAGCCCCTGCTCCAGCTTTTTCATGTTCAATGAATATGCCTCCTCCTGCACATCGGATTTCCTCTGTGCCTGGATGTAGGCAGCCGAGGCTCCGTCACGATCCTGGACGGCTCTGCGCACCTCGGCCGAGATGTCCCTCATCTTCTGGTCGTACTCGGCCGTGGCCTTCGCAAGGGCGTTCTTCTTCCTTGCGATGCTGCTGTGACGCTGGAGTCCCGAGAAGATCGGGATGCTCAGGGACAGCTGGATGTACTCGCCGCCGTTGTTCTTGAACTGCGTGCGGAACGGGTCGGACGAGGAATCGCTGCCAGGGTAGGTGAAGTAGGTCGTGGACCATCCGGCGTAGGCGTTCAGCGAAGGGAGGAGCTGCCATCTGGTGGTGCTCAGCTCTCTCTTGGCGTTCAGGAGGTTGTACCTTGCCACCTGTGCGGCGGGGTTGTTCTCCCTCGCAAAGTCAACCATGTCCTCCATCGCCAGGGAGTCGGTCAGGCTCCTTTCGCCGTCAAGGGTTGACGGAAGTTCCGTGTCGATCACAAGCTCGTGATCCTCAGACCAGAACATCACGTCCTCAAGAGTGATTCTCGCATCGTTAAGCTTATTGCCGGCATCGACCAGCTGGTACTGCTTGTCAGCGAGGTTGGAGTCCATCTCGACCACGTCGGCGTGGCCTTTCTGCCCGAGTTCCTCCTGACGGCGGGCCTTGGCAAGGGACTCTTCGGCGACCTCGACCTGAGACTTGTAGATGTCCGTGAGCCTGCTGTAATAAAGCACGTTGCAGTAGGCCTCCATCGTGGCGAGGCAGATGTCGGCCTCAACCTGCTCCTCCTGCGAGTTGCCAAGCGCGATGGATGTCCTTGAGATCTTAAGATTGTTCACGGCCTTGAAACCGTTGAATAGGGCTATGCCGGCACTGACTCCGTAGCTGTTGTGAAACGATGTCGTGGTGACGTAGGTGTTGGTCTTAGGGTCAACGGTACGTCCGAAATTGTAGTAGGCATAGCTGCTTCCGCTGATCTCCGGGGTGAACGCATCGAAGATGGCATCCCTTCTTGCAAGCCGCGCGTCTCCGTTGGCCGCCTGCTGGATCCTCACCTTGGTGCTGTTGCTGACCGCATACTCCATGCAGTCCTTCAGCGTCATCGGGTTCGGAAGCGTCTCCTGCGCAAGGACCGGAACCGCCGCCATCGCCACGAGTGTTATGAATATCGTCTTCTTCATGTTCCTTTGTCTTTTCGGCAAAAAGAACAAGCATCAGGCGTGCCATAATATTCAATTAATTAAATATGAATATTTTATCTATTTGCACACTTGCAAGAAGTGTAAAGAAATTTAACACTGCGTGTAAAGAAACTTTACACTTTGCCCAGAGAACACCCAGTTTGATGAAGCACAGAAAGACGGAATCCAGATCAGGAATGATCGATTATCACTGCATCAATGTCCGGATTCGTTCTGAAGACAGACCCGTGGCAATCCCGATCCGTTCAACCGGAACGCCCAACGACAGCAAAGACTTGGCAACTTTCTCTATCCCTTTCTCTATCCCCTCAGCCATGCCTTGCTCAGTTCCGGCCTCAAAGCCCCTGCGGTAGCCCTGCTGCTCGGCTCCCTCAATGTATGGACGCATCTCTTTTTCTGTCATCATATCGCTGAAATAGTTGTCAATCTCCCTGTCGTCAAGGCCGCTGACACGCATCGCCCTCTCCAGAGTGTCGAACTCCGCGTCCCTCTCCGACCTCGACTTGGCAAAGATATCGAAATTCCTGAATATCCTGCACCACGCCGCGACCGGGCTGTCATATTCATCAGTGTACCGCATGACCCTCGGCAGCTCCAACAGGTGGAACGACATCCGGTCGCCAAACGGCTCGGACGTCTCAACCTCCTGAAGCCTGTAGCGGTACAGGATCTTCTCCGCCGGAGAGTTCGGGTGGTCATCCTCGTAGTTCATGATGCAGATGACCTTCACGGGGACAGGGCATATTCCTCGTCCCCTCGCCTCACTTGACTGGTCACAAGCCTTGAGCCGTAGAAGAGCAGCCTGTCCCGCTGAAGAGTCCGCAAAGTGCAGGAACCGTTCTCATCCATCTCTCCGGACATGGCCTCCAGCAGTTCCTTTTTGCTGACACACTTTCCATCAATGCCGCCGAGTTTGTTCACTATCGCGCTTAATTGCCTGAACTTATTCAACATATTCAGACGTGTTTGTCGTAAATATAACAATCGAAAGCGACAAAATCTGTCGCTTTGACAAGAAATGTACAACTTAACAACGAAGATAATCCAGCTATGTCGCTGGACAAAACAGTGAAAAGAGATAAGGATAGAATAAGGCAGCAAAAAAGAATTTCCAAATTTTGGTAACGTGCAAAATTTGGAAATTCTTTTTTGCTGCCGCCACTATAATCAGTTTGTGGGTGGACGGTCGCTTCGACAGGCTCTGCGACCAGCAATGTGTCTAATCCTGTGACCGATCAGTGTGTGATTTTACGCAAGGCACTTAGGATGGCACTGTGGCTGAGTATAGTGACCTTAGGCGAGTCGCTTCTCGAGGCGCTCGCGGATAGCGGCGATGAAGTCGGCGGAGTTCTTTACCTGCGGGGTGACTCCTTCCATCAGGTTGGCGAGATCCTTGGTCACGATGCCCTCGTTGAGGGTGTCGAAGCAGGCTGCCTCAAGCTGGTCGGCGTAGTTCACGAGCTCAGGAATGTTGTCCAGCTCGCCTCTCTTGCGGAAAGCGCCGCTCCATGCGAAGATCGTGGCGATCGGGTTCGTGGAAGTCTCCTCGCCCTGGAGATGCTTGTAGTAGTGACGGGTCACCGTACCGTGGGCGGCCTCGTACTCGTACTTGCCGTCAGGGCTTACCAGAACGGAGGTCATCATCGCCAGAGAACCGAAAGCGGTGGAGACCATGTCGCTCATCACGTCGCCGTCGTAGTTCTTGCAGGCCCAGATGAAACCGCCCTCGCTGCGCATCACACGCGCCACGGCATCGTCAATCAAGGTGTAGAAATACTCTATGCCGGCGGCGGCGAATGCCTCCTTGTACCCCTCGAACACCTCCTCGAAGATCTCGCGGAAACGTCCGTCGTACTTCTTGGCGATGGTGTCCTTTGTGGCGAACCAGATGCTCTGCTTCAGATCAAGGGCGTACTTGAAGCAGGCGTGGGCGAAGGAACGGATCGAAGCGTCGGTGTTGTGCAGTCCCTGAAGAACGCCCGGGCCTTTGAAAGTGTGGACGATCTGCTCCTCCCTCTTGCCGCTCTCGCCCTCGAAGATGAGCTTGGCGACTCCCGGCTCCTCGACACGGATGTCAACACTCTTATAGACATCGCCGTAGGCGTGACGGGCAATGGTGATAGGCTTCTTCCAGAACTTCACGGCAGGAGAGATGGAAGGAATCGTGATCGGCGTGCGGAACACGGTGCCGTCCAGCATCGAACGGATGGTTCCGTTCGGACTCTTCCACATCTGGTGCAGGTTGTACTCGGTCATTCGCTTGGCGTTAGGAGTGATGGTGGCGCACTTCACGGCCACGCCGTACTTCTTCGTCGCGTTGGCGGAGTCCACGGTCACCTGATCGGCGGTCTCGTCACGATGGACGAGGCCGAGGTCGTAATATTCCGTCTTCAGATCAACAAACGGAATGATAAGCTCATCCTTGATCATCTTCCACAGAATCCTTGTCATTTCATCACCGTCCATCTCAACGAGAGGAGTGACCATCTGAATCTTTTTCATAATTGAATATCAAAAATTAAAGTGTTTTACGAATATATTTACTTGCTCCTCTGCGCGGCATAGAAGTTCATCAGGCAGCCGTCCGCAAGGATCTCCCTCTCATCTGCCGTCAGGTTCTGGAAGTAGAGATGGATGTCCTTGACCCCCTCGGCGCAGATCACCTTGGCATCGATCTCCTCCTTGCCCGAAAGGATGGCCTCGCGGATGCCAGAAACGTAAACGAAATCTCCGGAGACATATTCAAAAGGAGTGTCCTTTGAGATCGTGAAAGGAACGATGCCCCAGTTGATGCAGTTGCTGCGGTAGCGCTTGGTGGCATACTCGTAGCAGATGTTGGCGTCGCCGCCGAGCACCTTCTGGCAGGAAGCGGCCTGCTCGCGGGCGGAGCCGTCGCCCGGCTTGTTCGCGAACACGCATGAACCGAACGAGGTGTTCTCCGCCTTCGCGCCGACCTTGGCGAGAGCGTCGAGCACGTGCTGAGGAGTCTTGCCGCCGCGGCGCTGGAGGTCTTCGGACTGGATGCGCTTGCTCAATCCGACATATTCAGGGACACGCCTGGAGAGAGCGAACTCGGAGAGTTTCAACGGGTTGGAGCGGTAGCTGGAGGTCTCGCCCGAAGGGATCAGCTCGTCTGTCGTGGTGACAGGGTCGTGGATGACGGCTGCGAGTTCGAGGAGCATGTTCTCCTCCATCGGGTACATCTTAGGCCAGTCCTTGATGTTCGGCCCGTAACGGAGTTCGACCGAAGGGTCGGCCTTGCCGAAGCCGTAGTAGATGCGGCTCCTGTAGATGCGGTCGTCGAAGGAATATGGCTTGTGCGTGTCCTCATATTCAATGTCCGTGGCGGCAGTGATGACTCCGCCGTTGGCTGCCGTCGCGGCGATGGAGCGCGCGTCCATCAGGCAGACAAGGGAGATCTGTCCCTGACCCGGCTTCGAGCCCTCGCGGTTAGGGAAGTTGCGGGTGGTGTGGCGGATCGAGAGTCCGTTGTTGGCTGGAACGTCACCGGCGCCGAAGCAAGGACCGCAGAACGCCGGCTTGATCACTACACCAGCCTCAAGCAGCTCTTCGGCGATGTGATTGCGTGTCGTCGCAAGATAGACCGGGGTTGACTGAGGGTAGGCCGACATCGTGAAATAGTCGTTGCCGATGGTCTTGCCCTTCATGATCGCGGCGGCCTCGCTGAGGTTGTCGTAGGTGCCTCCGGAGCAGCCGGCGATGATGGCCTGGTCGGCGAAAGCCTTGCCGTTCCTGACCTTGCTCTCAAGGTCAATGGTGATCTTGTCTCCGAAACGCTTCTTGGCGTCGTCCTCGACTTTCTTCAGGATGCCCTCAGGGTCGGCCTGGAACTCGTGGATCGTGTAGGCGTTGGACGGGTGGAACGGAAGGGCGATCATGGACTCCTGCTTTGAGAGGTCGATGCGGATCATCGCGTCGTAGTAGGCGATCTCGCCCGGCTGGAGCTCCTTGTAGGCCTCCGGGCGCTCGTGCATTGTGTAATATTCCTCAACCTTTTCGTCCGTCACCCAGATCGAGCTGAGGCAGGTGGTCTCGGTGGTCATCACGTCGATTCCGTTGCGGAAATCCGTAGGGAGGGAAGCCACGCCGGGACCGGCGAACTCAAGCACCTTGTTCTTCACGAAACCGTTCTCGAACACAGCCTTTACGAGGGAGATGGCCACGTCGTGAGGCCCGACACCCTTTCTCGGTCTGCCCTCAAGCCAGACCAGGACAACCTCAGGGGCGTTTATGTCCCAGGTGTTGTGGAGGAGCTGCTTGACAAGCTCGCCGCCGCCCTCGCCGACACCCATGCAGCCGAGTGAGCCGTAGCGGGTGTGGCTGTCCGATCCGAGGATCATGCGGCCGCAGCCGGCGAGAGCCTCACGGACATACTGATGGATGACAGCCTGATTGGCCGGGACATAGATTCCGCCGTACTTCTTGGCCGCCGACAGTCCGAAGATATGGTCATCCTCGTTGATGGTGCCGCCGACAGCACACAGGGAGTTGTGGCAGTTGGTCATCGCGTAAGGAATAGGGAACTTGTCAAGTCCGCTGGCGCGGGCAGTCTGGATAATCCCGACATAAGTGATGTCGTGTGAAGCCATAGCATCGAACCTGACACGCATCTTCCCGCCCTTGCCTCCGTCCACATCGTGGGCGCGGAGGATTCTGTAGGCGATTGTGTTCTCGCGGGCCTCGTCGGCAGACGGCATTCCTGCGGCATCATTGACGAGAGTCTTGCCATTTTTCAGGTAAACGCCATTGGAAATCAATTCTACCATAATAAAATCAGTTTTGTGTTAAAATTATGAAGTTGTCAATATGCTTTCCATGAATATGGTCAGGGACAGCATGTCGGCGCTTCCGCCGGGCGAGATGCCCTCCCTGATGAAATCTCTGTTCAAAGACGACAGACCGCTCTCGCTGAAGTCGTCAAGAAGCCTTGCGGCCTCGCTCTTGGCGCGAGCGAGCCCTTCCGCTCCCCTCCTGTGGAGAATGTTGGTGTCATCAAGGGTTGACATTATGCGCAGCAGGGTCTTGTGGCAGCGGTACGGGTCCCCTTCATGGCTCCGGCAGTACGGCAGCCAGTCCGAGAACAGTTCCGGATAGGCCCGGCGCGCATTCTCAAGCGCCCCGCCGACCTTGAAACTTTTCCTGGCCTCGGCTCCGTGCGTACCTTCCGCGGCCGGAATCCCCTCCGCGGCATGCGACACGGTCTCTTTGAACGAATATGCTTCCACAGTTCCTGTGGTACAAGCCTGACAGGAGGCCGCTGCGACGGAAAGCCCGATGCAGAAAAGGGCCCCTTTGTGGGTGTTCACTCCGCCGGTGGCCTTAAGCATGGCTTTCTCGGCTTCGATGCCGATCTCCTTTATCCTGACAGGATCGAGGCCTCCGGCTGATTCCACCGCAAGCCTTGTCAGATAAGGTCTCAACGCCGAGATGCTCTTGGACATAAGGCCGTAGTCCATGTCCTTGTGGGCTCCGCTGTCCTGCCTGTCCACAAGGCCCGGCTTCGGGGTCGTGTCAAGCTCCATTCTCAGCGAACGCTCCGCAAGATCGGACACCAGATAAGGGACGGTGGTGACAGGGACATATTCCATTGCCTTTTCAAGGTCGCCTTCATCCAACGCCCGCCTTAATGAGGTGGCGCTGATTGGTTTGCCGCCCAGTTCCAGCCTCGGGATTTCCACGAAGTCAGGCAGGATCTCCGCCATCAATTCATTGTAGCGGCGGGTAAGGGCGTCCTCCGGCTCACTGCCTGCGAAACGGACCGTAACCCCAAGAGGCCTGGCGATGTGGTTCACGAACAGATCCAGATCAAGGGCGATCTGCGTGTCTGTCGCGTCATCAGGCTTCTTCAGGAAATATGTCGGAAAAGTGGCTGCGGAGACGGCGTAGTCGCTGCCCTGACAGACAACCACATTGTCAAGCCCGGCGCATCCCGCCTCGATCATGGCCTTTCTCTCGGCGTAAGGAAAACGCGACCTGTCCTCCTTCACGACAATCACATAGAGATTGTCAACCTGTGAGGCTGCCTGTTCGATAAGATAACGATGTCCCTTGGTGAACGGATTGGCATTCATCACGATGGCACCGCCGCACCCCGGACGGGCAAGCGAAGCCAAGTACTTTTCATAGTCCGGAAGCCCTCCCCTGCCGTTTTCCATCAGAACAGCCTTCGGAGCGGACGCAAGCAAGGTGAATCCAAGGCTTTCGAACAGCGCCTCGTTCTCCGGCTTGGTGAAAGCCTTGACGCACTCATGACCTCCCTCTCGGGCAAGAGCCATGAGCCGGGACACAAGGACATTCATCAGTCCTTCACTGCGGGCGGATTCCGACACGGCCACACACTTGATGACATCGTCGTCAAGCCCTCCTCCGGCAAGGATCTCGTCTCCGTCCTCGTCCCGGGTGACAACCACATAACGGTCAAGCGGGGCAAGCCTCAGCCCGTTGGCGGCAAGGAAAGCCTCTATCCTCCGGCGGACCGAGCCAAGCGAAAGCGGGACCTCGCCTATGAAGTGACGGTCATCGCACATAGGCCTTGATCATTTCGTCAATTCTGGCGGAGATTTCGTCCGCCGTGTGAGTGCGGTTACGCATGCACCAGCGGGCCTCCCGGTCGCAGATCAGACACTTCCTCGGGTTTAGGCCGATTGACTCTCTTGAGACAGGAACCCCGTCAGCGTCAATCACATCCAAATCGAAAAGACGGCCGAGAGGATGGGAGTCCTCGATGCGGCACGTCTCCCGTTTGGCCTCATCATTGGACAGCGGAGTCACAAGGTAGGCCTCGTAGCCGGTCGGCAGGTCCCGCAGTTCAAGCCGGAGCATTGAATCTCCGAAAGCCGAAACCAAAGCCGTGACGGCGGCCTGTGCGACCACAAGGGATTGCAGATTACGCTTGACCTTGCCCGGCATGATGACGGTAAGGCAGACCAGTGTCTTTCCAGGGTGACTCTTCAGCAGTTCCTTCTGGAAAGAAGCCCGTTCCTCACGACTTGCCAGCAGACGGTCAAGCGTAATCTCCATAAAACAAGAATCTATCTGAACTTAACTTTCGTGAACCCGAAACTTGGAAGTCAGTCCTTGATGTTCATGATGACATCCATCACGGAGCCGTCGCGGTTCATCACCACGCCCACAACCTTGTCTCCGAACGGAAGCGGGTCAGGAACGCCGATGGATCTGAGAGCCAGTTCCTTCAAATCATGAATATCCACGATCTTAAGACCGGCCTCCTTCAGGCGTTCAGCGATCTCGGGACGGCGCGGATTGACCGCTATGCCATATTCAGTGACGACGACATCGACTGTCGAGCCTGGAGTGATGAGGGTTGTGACCTCGTCCACCACGCAAGGGATGCGTCCGCGCATCAGAGGACACACTATGATCGAGAGCGCCGAGTCGGCAGCCGTGTCAGGATGTCCGCCGACAGCGCCTCTGATGACTCCGTCGCTGCCCACAAGCACATTGACATTGAAGTTGACATCCACCTCAAGGGCCGAGAGGATGACGATGTCGAGGTAATGGACGGCCGAACCGGGTTCATCCGCGCTGGCATATTCATTTGCGGAGACTCCCTTGTGGAAAGGGTCGTTCTTGATCGATTCGGCGGCGACCCTGTCAAATGACTGGACGTCAATAAGCCGTTCAATGAGTCCTTCCTCGTGCATCTTGACCATGTGGGCGGTGATTCCGCCAAGCGCGAAACTGGCGTGGATGCCCCTTCTGATCATTTCCTCACGAATATACTTGACCGCGGCGAGCGAGGCTCCGCCGGATCCGGTCTGGATCGAGAATCCCTCCTTGAAATAGCCGCTGTTCGTGATGACCTTGGCGGCGTTCATGGCAAGCAGTATGTCGCGCGGATTCTTGGTGTCGCGGATGGCTCCCGAAGAGATCTTGGAAGAATCCCCGACAGAATCGACAAGCACCACGTAGTCCACATCGTGTTCGGAGATGGAGTTCGGAGTGTTAGGATAGTCAACGATGTCGTCGGTGACTATCACGACCTTGTCGGCGTACTGGGCATCCGGTTTGGCGTAGCCGAGAGATCCGCAGATGGACTTGGCGTGTTCGGAACGGGAGTAACCGCTGGCGTTGCCCGCCGGATCGCTGGATGACGCGCCCAGAAACGCCACGTCAATGTGCAGGTCGCCGTTCGCGATCGCGCTTCCGCGTCCTCCGTGACTGCGGAACACGACCGGCTCCTTCATCAGACCGTGGGAGATCTCCTTGGCGAGTTCACCGCGGAGACCGGAGGTGGAGATCTTGGTGATCACTCCGTTTCTGATGTGGTCGATCAGAGGCGCATGGACATCCGAAAGGCTTGAGGCCGCAAGGTGAAGGTTCCTGAACCCCATCTCCGCCAGTTTGTCCACGACCATGTTCACAACCTTGTCACCGCCCCTGAAATGGTGGTGGAAGGAGATTGTCATTCCGTCCTTGAGTCCGCTGAGCCTGATGGCCTCCTCCAAGGTGGTCACCTTTGACTGAACTTTCTGGAGATCCTTGCGGAACGTGGTGTTCTTCGGAGTCTCCCCCGAGTACACTTTCTTGCCCATAGCGGCCGCCTGAGCGTTGACAAGCGCGGCCCTTTCCTTTATGCTACTCATAAACTTCCTCCTTTGTCAATATGCCTGAGGCGATTGCAAGGTCAATGGTGCGCTGCGCCCTGATTACCACAGGACGGTCAACCATCTTGCCGTTCACGGCGATGACTCCCGAACCGCGTTTCTCGGCCTCCTTGATGGCGGCGAGAATCTTCCTGGCCTTCTCTATCGCCTTCTCTGTAGGAGCGAACACCTCGTTCACGATCTGGATCTGGCGAGGGTTGATGATGGACTTGCCGTCGAATCCGAGGGTCTTGATGAGTTCCACCTCCTTGCGGAAAGTCTCCATGTCATCGAGGTTCGAATAGACCGTGTCGAGCGCATCGATTCCGGCCGCCCTCGCGGCCACGACTATGGTCTCGCGGGCATAGAGAAGCTCGGCTCCGCCAGGAGTGCGCTGGGTCTTGAGGTTGGCGCAATAGTCCTCTGCCCCGAGGGCGATGCCCATCATCCTCTTGGAGGCCTTTGCGATCGCAAAGGCGTTGCAGATTCCCTCGGCGCTTTCGATGGCGGCCATCATGCGGGTCCTGCCAAGGCAACCGATCTCTTTCTCCACCTTTTCGATCTCGGCCTCAAGCTCACGGACCTCGTCGGCGGTCTCGGTCTTAGGCATGCGGATCACCTGCACGCCGGCCTTCACGACAGCCTCCACGTCCTTGTGGCCGTAAGGTGTGCTGAGCGGATTGATGCGGACGACCATTTCGGTGTCGCCGTAGTCAATGGATTTCAGAGCGTTATAGACAAGCAGACGGGCTGCGTCCTTCTCGGCCATCGTCACGGAGTCCTCCAAATCAAGCATGATCGAGTCCGGTCCGTAGATGAAGGCGTCCTGCATCATTCCGGGATTGTTGCCCGGAACGAACATCATTGTTCTTCTTAATCTTTCCATAATAATCCCGCTTGCTAAGCCCAGACATCCTTTCCCGTTGCACGCACGGCGGCGGCGGTCACTCTCGCGCGGATCGTGCAGTCGCGGGCCCCCTTGTCAACCGCCTTGATGTCTGCGTCCTCAAGACCGAATCCGGTGAGTGTCTCCTCAATGACCCGGCGGATCTGTCTGCCGAACTGTGCGGCCACAGAACTGTCGAGGTCGATGTGCAGGCCTTTCGTCTCCGCCGGAGCGATCTGGATCATGATGTCACCTGACTCCAGCGTTCCGGCCACAGCATTCTTTACTTCCATAGCAAAATTGCGATAAAAAGTCATTATTGTCCCTGAATATCAGAGATGTGTTATAATTACGTGTCAATCTTAAACAAAATCGCCCGACAGAGACTATAATTTTTCACAATATCTGGAATATTCCAAAAAATTCATAACCACACTAACAGGTCGCATCTTGTTTGGTCAAAGGTATGAGACTTTTTTCAAATGGCCAAATTTCCGCTGTACATTTTTGATGGCAAAGTCAGGACGATTTTGGAAAACAACCCGCAAAGACGTAACTTTGAAAACATTATATTCAATAACATGTCCGACGCAAAATTTGAAAAGACCCTCACCCTCGGGGATGCTGTCAGGCTTTCCGGGCCACTGGCTTTCAACATCATGATCAAGCCGGCAGGGTCGCTCTGCAATCTGGACTGCAAATATTGCTACTACCTCGACAAGGCCGAGATCTACGGCGGCAGAGAGCCACGGATGACCGAAGCGATGCTGGAAAAGGTCGTTCAGGAATACATCGGCGCGAACGGCGTGCCGGAGGTGACCTTCAACTGGCACGGAGGCGAACCGCTGGTGCTGGGAGTTGACTTCTACCGCAAGGCGCTTGAATATGAGCGGAAATATGCCGGCGACAAAGTCATCCACAACACCATCCAGACCAACGGAACCCTTCTGAACCGCGAATGGGCGAGATTCTTCCGCGATAACAATTTTCTTGTGGGAATATCTCTGGACGGACCCAAGGACATCCATGACAAGTACCGCAAGGACAAAGGCGGATTCCCGACTTTTGACAGGGTGATGAGCGGACTGAATATTCTTAAAGGGGAAGGGGTCGAGTTCAACACCATGTCCACGGTCAACCATGCCAGCGAAGGTAGAGGCTTGGAGACGTACTTGTTTCTGCGTGAGGTCGGAAGCGGATTCATGCAGTTCATGCCGGTCGTGGAACATGTCAAGTACCCGCTGAACGGAGCGGGCATGCCGGACAGGAAAAAACGCCCTTTCATCATTGACCCGAAAACCGACGGAGCCGTAATAGCCCCGTGGTCGGTTAGTGACACCGGCTTCGGACATTTCCTCTGCGACATATTCGATTATTGGGTCAGGAACGATGTCGGCCGCTGTTTCGTCACGAATTTCGACGCCACTCTTGCTACTTGGGTCGGAGAAATGCCCGGAACCTGCACCTTCGCCCAGACCTGCGGCGGAAATTCCGTCATCGAACACAACGGGGACCTCTACCCGTGCGACCATTTCGTCTATAAGGACTACCTCCTCGGCAACATCACCGACAAGCCCATCGCAGAAATGATGCGTTCGGACAAACAGACAGCCTTCGGAATCGACAAGAGGAACAAGCTCCCCACCAAATGCCTCAAATGCGAGTGGCTCTTCGCATGCAACGGAGAGTGTCCCAAGCATCGGTTCAACACCTATGAATCACATCGGACCGGAAAGGGCGGCGTGAGGATCGAGACCGGCCTGAACGCCCTCTGCGCCGGCTACCGGATGTTCTTCAGCCACGTCGCCCCCTACATGGACTACATGAAAGACCTCCTGTCCCGCAATATGTCCCCCGCCTACGTCATCCCCTGGGCCAGAACCCGAGTGATCAAATAAACACGAAAGAGTCACCATTCTCAAGGAAGACCATATTCGTTTTTGCAAAAATGTTTTTATTGCCAATTTTCATTTTTGCAAAAATGTTTTTATTTTTGTCATCAAAGATGATCGATATGGAACTTTCAGACATCCGCCCTCTCATTGAATTTTATCACAGCAAGTTATCACAAGTATCGCTCGACTTCAAACGTTATTTGTACAATAAGATTAATTGGAAGGCAAGAATCATCGGCATCAGAGGCGAGCGAGGTGTGGGAAAGACAACTATGCTTATCCAGCGAATAAAGGAGAAGTACACGAATCCTGATGACACAATCTACCTGTCATTGGATCATCTTTGGTTCAAAACGCACTCTCTTCAGGAATTGATAGGATTTCTATACAATCGTGGAATCAATGAATTCTACATCGATGAAGTGCATAAATACGAAGACTGGAGTCGTATAATCAAAAACCTTTATGACCAATATGCCGACCTTAGAATTATCTACACTGGCTCTTCGATGCTTGAGATAGACAATTCTATCGTGGATATGTCCAGGCGGCAGACACCGTATATCCTTAAAGGAATGTCATTCCGTGAATTTCTCGAATATGACGGCATTATTGACATTCCGGCATATAGTCTTGAAAATATTCTTTCCAGCCACAGCGCAATATCGTTGGACATTGTGCCACATATAAAAGTTCTACGAGAATTTGACAGATACCTTCATTTTGGAGTATATCCTTTCTATAAAGAGGCCGATGGCGATTTTTTGGCGATGTTGCAGAACGTGGTCAAACTTGTTGTGGAAAGCGACCTTCCAGCCGTGGAGAAAGTGTCCTACCCCACCATCGACAAATGCAAGAAACTATTTATGATCATCGCTGAGAATGTTCCTCTGCAACCCAACACGGAGAAACTGGCTTCATCTATGAGCACAACCAGAAACACTCTCCTCTCTCTTCTCTATAAACTTGATGAGGCAGAAATTCTGAACCTTCTCACAACTGAACTTAAGAATTACAAAAGACTGGTCAATCCTGAGAAAATCTATCTCGGGAACACCAATCTTATGTATGCGTTTTCTCCAAAGATCAACATTGGAACAATGCGCGAAACCTTCTTCATCAACCAACTGTCTGCGGTATCGTCCGTGCAGATGCCAGCAAAAGGAGATTTTCTTGTAGATGGCGACTATCTGTTTGAGATAGGTGGCGAGAATAAGAATTTTGAACAAATCTCCGACATCCCAACAAGTTACCTTGGCATTGACGGTATCGAGACCGGTTACGGCAACCGTATCCCTCTATGGATGTTCGGACTACTGTACTAATTTGTGAACGTCTCGCGCATAAAATCACGCAAAGTTTTTGTGTACTTTCCTGATTTAGGTTGACTCGGTTTTGTAGACTTACCTTCGCCGCAAGCGGCTCAAAGGCTCTTTTTGGAGAATGGGCAAATTGATTGAAACTACTTCCAGTTCTTGTAGGGATTCTTCATCAGCATCGAGTTGTAGTACTTCGCGTCGCCGGTGACCTCCTCGCCGAGCCACGAAGGCTTGTCAAAAGCCTCGTTCTCGTCGGAAAGCTCCACCTCCGCGACCGTAAGCCCCTCGTTGTCTCCGTAGAACTCATCCACCTCAAAGGTGTGTTCCCCGGCCTTCACGAGATAGCGGGTCTTGTCGATGACACCCGGCTCGCAGATCTCCAGCAAAGCCTTCACATCCTCGACAGGAATCTCCTTCTCCCACTCGAAACGGCTCGCGCCGCTCTCGTTGCCGATTCCCTTGACGGTGATGAAACCCTTGTCACCCTTGACCCTTACGCGGACAGTCCTCTCCGGGACGCTGCTGAGGTAACCCTGGATGATCCTTGTAGCCTTGAACGCGGCCGACTTGAAGTCGCCGTCCACCAAAAATTTCTTTTCTATTTCCTGTGCCATAATCTATTCGTTAGCAAGTGGTTTGTCAATCATTCCTATCACACGCTTGATGGCCTTGAGGTAGTTGATGTTCTCCACGCCCTCAAGACCGACATCTTTGATGGTCTTCCTGATGTCCTCAATCTCAGTGGACTCACTGTTGATGGTCACGACCTTGGCTCCGTTGATCAGCACGTTGCCGACCTCGCAGATCGTGTCGTTGACCATGTTTTTCAGTTATATTAAAAGATTGATAAACAGCGATGTTTTCAAACATGCTGTAAAGTTAGCAATAAAATCATAATTCCGGCTTTATGGTGTTTTGTAAAGGTTTGGCTTTCTTCCTCCGGCAACGTGACAGGAAGCCGGAC